>NZ_JBQKCL010000001.1:0-426610 GCF_052122375.1 Blautia sp. HCP3S3_H10_2 | reverse complement strand
TAGATATAGCCTGCGGTCAGATACTGTTCCTGAAGAATCCATTTCCTCTAACTGGTATACATACCGGATCCATATGACACATCGCTGTGAAGGAAGGCTTTTCTTAATCTCGGTAATAGAGGTATCAAATCCAAGGAGAGAACGATGGCTTCCAGTGCAAAAGACATCCAGCTGCGAGAGCTGAAAGACACCATAACACAACTGAAAACAATGGTCTCGGAGCAGACGGAACTGGTCAGATCTCTCCGTCTTGTTATTGACGAAAAAACCAGCCACGAAAAAGCCCTTCAGGAACAGGTGGACTATCTTACCAAAAAGCTTTTCGGTTCTTCCAGCGAAAGAAGGACCGATGACATTCCAGGACAGCAGCACCTTTTTGATGAAGCGGAAGTGGAACAGGATCCTTCCCTGTTGGAAGAAGAGACCGTGATCCGGGAGCATACCCGCAAGAAGAAAGCAACCCATGAGGATCTTTTTAAAGGCCTGAAGGTTGAAAAAGTAGTCATCCCTCTTCCGGATGAAGAGCAGGTCTGCCCGGTCTGCGGTACGCAGATGGTTCTGATCGGCGAAGAGTATGTCCGCCGTGAGCTGGAATTCATCCCGGCCACATGCAAAGTGATCGAATACTACAGCCAGAGTTATGGATGTCCGTCCTGTAAGGAAGGATTGGGAGACACGGAAAAGCCTGTGATCGTAAAGTCCCAGGTTTCGCAGGCCCTGGTAGGAAAAGGCCCGGCGACCGCATCCACCGTTGCATGGACGATGTATCAGAAGTACGCCAATGGACTTCCCCTTTACCGTCAGGAGAAAGACTGGAAACAGTATGGTGCCCAGATCAGCAGGACGACACTTGCCAACTGGATCATCTATTGCTCCAGGAATTACTTTCAGCCAATGTATGATTACTTCCACCGGGAACTGCTGAAGCGCAGCTTCGCAATGGCAGATGAGACCAGAGTCCAGGTATTGAAGGAAGAAGAGCGCCGGGCACAGACGCAATCCTTCATGTGGCTGTTCCGCAGCGGCGAAGACGGACTTCCTGCCATTATCCTATATGGCTATTCTCCAACCAGGAGCGGCAGCCATGCAAAGGAGTTTCTGGAAGGCTATCACGGATATCTGGAAACGGATGGCTATCAGGGCTACAACAGTCTGCCGGATATCAAGCGATGTTCCTGCTGGGCACACATCCGCCGGTACTTTATCGACGCCGTTCCCAAAGGGAAACAGTATGATTACAGCCAGCCGGCAGTACAGGGAGTCCAGTACTGTAACCGCCTGTTTGCCATAGAGGATTCCATTAACAAAAAATATCCTGGTGATTATGAAAAACGGAAGCAACTGCGTCTCGAGAAGGAAAAACCTGTTCTGGAGGCTTTCTGGTCGTGGCTTGAGCAACAAAAGCCAGTCCGGAATACCCGCATGGATAAAGCGGTGAATTATGTCCTTAACCGGCGGGAAACAGCGGAGACCTATCTGGAGGATGGCCGCTGTAGTTTCACAAACAATCTAAGCGAGAACGCAATCCGTCCGTTTGCAGTTGGCCGGAAGAACTGGCTGTTCAGTGATTCTGTAGAAGGAGCCAATGCCAGTGCTGTAGTCTATACAATGGTTGAGATGGCAAAGGCGCACGACCTGAACATTTACGGATATCTGAAATTTCTGCTGGAACGTCGGCCAACGAAAGAGATGACCGATGATCAGCTCGCAGAACTTGCACCCTGGAGTGAAAAACTCCAATCTATCAAAAATCGCATGTGAATTATAGTGAATTACTCCAACTCGCAAAGAGCTGGGGTAATTTTATATCTGACCGCATTATTATTTGGCGGTTACCAACCAATAAACCAAACACAACAATAAAAAAGCACGGGGATAGGTTTTTAGTTGTCTTGCAGACACCCCATCAAACCACTCAACTAGCAAAGCGTAGCAGACCTCTATAGAAGATATAGAGGGATAAGAAGAATGGAAGATAACCATCTTAGCAATCAACCTCCTGAAAATCAGGTAGGTGATTTGTTAGAATCTTTTTAATCCAGTCTATCAGACAACTTTCAAACTACTCAGGCGCATAGTTTATGTCTGCTTATATTATAGCAAACCTTGAGTAGTTTGAATAGTTGGCAAGGTGACTAGAAAATAAGGTTGAAAATCAGATGATTGATGCCATCTTTCTATTCTATCTTATTTCTTTTCCTCCACATATTTCTTAATATCCTTAATGAATCCCCATATCATTATTATCATAATAATGCCAATTGGGAATGCTGAAATTATGCTTACACTCTGAATGTTGTTCATAGAACTCTCTGAGAACACCAATGCAATTGGAAGCACAATAAGAAGAATACACCACAAAAGTTCAATCATCTTGTGAGGATGTTCGTTCTCCCCTAACCGCTTATAGCTATAGCACGCAGCTGTATAAGCAATAGAGTCGAATGAAGTTGCATAGAATGCAATCATACAAAGTATTGTAATCACGAGGATAATCTTAGATGCAGGCATCGTATTAATAATACTAAGAATCAAACCATACAGATCACCATCAGCTGCATACTGAGCGATAAAATCAGCTCCACCGCTAACCTGTAAACCTAAACCATAGTTTCCAAGAATCACAAAGCTTACAATTGTGGAACCAACACCAAAAATGTAACCGCCAAGAATGGTCTGCTTGATTGTTCTACCTCTTGAAATGTTACCAATGAAGAACGGAGCTGCAATACACCACACCATCCAATATGCCCAGTAATAAATAGTCCAATCTTGAGGAAAATTGTTTGCTCTAGTCGGGTCTGTGTAGGTACTTAATTCAACAAAATTCTGGATCATCTTTCCAAGACTTTGGAAGCCATTCTCTATGATGAATCTACCCTGTCCACCAATAAGCAAAACTACTAACAATAAACCAAAGAACAAATATATGCAGGCTTTTGCAAGGAAACTGATTCCTTTGAACCCATGAAGAACTGCATATGTATATACAGCACAGGTAACCAGGAGAATTACAATCGTAATTACTGTACGGCTGATGGTAAGGCCAAATAAATCCACGATGATGGCCGCCATAAGCGGTGTGGCTACGCTAAAGGTTGTGGCAGTCCCTGCAAGAAGAGCAAATAACGCAAACAAATCAATTATTCTTCCAAGAATACCATCTGCATGCTTACCAATCACTGGACGGCAAGCCTCTGAATATCTTTGACGATTTCTCTTTCTAACATGGAGCATGAAACCAAATACTACAGCAAGAACTAGATAAAATGCCCATGGAATGAAGCTCCAGTGGAACAGGGGAAAAACTCCTGCCCAATCAGCAATAGAGCCGAGTTCTGCAATATGTGGATTGGTTGCATACATTGTCCACTCCGCGAATGAATAAAACAGAATATCCGCTGCAAGTCCACAGGTGAACATCATGCTTCCCCACGCAAAAAATGAATACTTTGGCTTTTCGTTAGGCTCACCAAGAACAACATCCCCATACTTAGAGAAAGAAAGGAACACGGATACAAGAAGTACACCAAGACCAATAACAAGATAGTAAATGCCAAGTGTATCTCCAAAGAAAAATCTAATCTGGCCAATAATATCATTTGACTGCTCTGGAAAAACAAATAATACACCAGCCAAAGCCATTATTAGAATGAACGGTGCCAACGTTATCATCCAATCAATTCTATTACTTTTCAACTTGTTCATAATTACAGTTCCTCCATCGCTTCTGTTTTGTAATAATACTTGTACTTCTTTCCCGTCTCGAAGGTAAAACCAGCAGCGGCATTATCCTTGTCCTTGAAGGCTTTCACGCTTCTTATTTCCTTTTCCTCTACTCCCAGTTCGCCAGCTATCTTTGTCAGTATCTCCGATCTGGTGTTGCTGATATAGCTATCATCAAATTCTCGTAACTCATCAAGTGTGTCAAATTCAAATATAAAATCAGCTGGGTACTTCCTAATTTTCATTGGAAGCTCATTGATATGTTCAATGTAGATTGTTTCCCACAACTTATCCGCCGTTTCTGGCCATTCATACTCATCTTCCAGGATATGAAGAAAAGATCGTGAAAACGACTCAGACCAGAAGACATGCCCCAGCATAACCCATGAATCTTGTCCCCCAACCTTAACATCCTTAATCCATCCATCATCTTCTGAGATGCACCACTCTCCCGTATCTCCTTCCATATAGACCGCTGAATAGTAGGATTCATCCACATCAGATTCAAATGGATTAGTGATAAAGTAGTTATCAGATGAGCAGATATAGCTGTTCTTTATATATTCTCTTGCTGCATATATGCTGGAATTGTTGTTTCTGGTCAGATAGTATGGGTTGTTGATAAGTACAACACCATATTTGTCTTTCAAATATTCAAACTGTTCTGCTTTATAGCCAGTGACTACAACAACCTCCTCAATACCAGCTTCTCTCAGTTGCCTGATCTGTCTTTCAATCAGCACTTCTCCTCTCACTTCAATCAGTGCCTTTGGTTTTTCATAAGACAATGGAGCAAACCTGCTGGCTGTTCCTGCAGCCATGATGATTGCATTATCTACTTTCATTGCTCAGCTCCTCCATTACTATCTTGTAATAATCCTTCGCATATCGGTATTGACGTAGAGAATACTCACCAAACTCCACACCAAGATTACGCTTATATTCACACCAGTTACTCCACAGCAGACCACAGGCTGCAATGTAGCAATAAATCTTTATCCTAACATCTCTACTGCAATTTCCTTCAAAGTAGATATCAATTAACTTGTCTATCTCTTTTCTATCATAAAGGGAATAGATGCAGAACATCGCAATATCAACGTGTGGATCCTGCATACCTGCATACTCCCAGTCGATGAGTCTTATCTCTTCCTTACCATCCTGCTCAACAAAGAGGAAGTTATCTGGAACCGCATCGATATGAGTCAGACACCATCCTTTATCCATTCCATCAATTATTCTCTTCAAAGACAGAACGTTTTCCTTTGTCTTCTTGTAATCACGATATATTGAAGGCGTGTCTCCCCACAGAGTTTCGTAAAACTCCATCTGGCCAAAGATGTCAAATGTATGGTCAACTTTCAATCCAAGAGAATGAAATTCCTTTAGTTTGGTCATACATTTCTTCAAATCATCTTCAATTTCAGGATTGCATACTCTTGCACCTTCCAGATAAGCAGTAATCTTATACCCATTACTAGGATTGATATACACGATATCATCGCAGATTCCTCTATCCTTGATAACCTGATATACCTGGGCTTCTTCCTTTCTGTTGATCAATTGATCTGTACCTTCCCCTGGAATACGCATGATGTATTTCTTTTTTCGGCAGGTAAATAAAAAGGAACGATTCGTCATTCCCTTTTTCAGTACTTCAATATCAATTACTTCTTTATCGCTTACCTTCAATACATCAGCAATGATGGAGATGGCATCAGACTTCAGATGGTTTGATTCCTCATCTAGCTCCCTCAGCTGTTCATAAGTGTTGATTTCCACAACATCAAAGGCGTGTACCACTCTTGCCTGAACAATCATCCTATCTTTTTCAACCAGAGTTTCTTCCCAGAAGGAACAATCATAGTTCTTATCGCAATCCAGTTTCTCCAGTCGTTCTCTTACAATTCTACTCTGCTCCTCCACCAGATAAGCGATTCCCACCATCTGATTTCCACCTTGGTTGCTGGTGACAAGTTCCATTTTCCTATTCACCCGCACAGTACTCTCGTTATCAACCAGGTCGCTAACCATGTACCAGGAATAAAGTTCATGCCGGTGGAATGGATTCCTGTCACACCAGATGTCGCATGGAATAATATAGGTGTTAGAAAGATGGGAAGATGCTAGATGAAGAGAGTGAAGATTATTCTTTTCTGCATATTCCTCATTTACAATAAGCTCGACTCCATATTCATCTATAAGATACTCAAACTGCTCCTTCATATAGCCGACAACAACATAGATGTTTTTTAATCCAACCTCATGGAGCTGTTCTATAGTGCGTTCAATGAGCGTCTCGCCATTCACCTCCATCAACGCCTTAGGAGTTTGGGTGTTGATAGGCACCATTCTCATTCCAAATCCCGCAGCAAGGATAATTGCGTTTTGTGGGGAGTTGGTTTTGATCTTTAATTTAGCTTTTTCGGTAGGACGGATATGTTCGTCCACATAACCTTCCTTGATTAAATTCTTCAAAGAGCGATTCACAACACCAAGTGAATGCCCAGATACTTCTGATAGAATTCTTTGATTTATAAAAGGTTCTAACAGAAGTGTATTTAAAATATCTGATTCTTGTTTATTCATGAACGTCTCCTTTCTTTAATTTCGTGAACAATGGGGTATATAAAAACCAGAATGATTAGTTCTGGCTGTTATATTGATTTGATTTACTAATAATCGATTCTTTCAATTTATTAACAAAGATTTTTTATAGTTCTTGGTTACAATTATTTTTAAATAAAAACTATTACAAATTCCTTTATATCATTAGCTATCCAACAGCGTTTCTATACTTTCAATTTGTTTTGATAATGAATAATTCAGTACCTCCTTACTACATCTTTCACTCATTGAACTATATATTTCTGAATCTGTAAGGATTTTTATTATTGCATTTGCATATGATTCAACTGTATTCGCAATTAGTCCACACGCGCCATCACAAGATAATTCCTCTGAACCGGCAACAGGAGTTGTAATAAAAGGCTTGCCAAAATACATGGCCTCCACTATTGTCGTAGGAAACCCCTCAGCTTTTGATGTAAGACAAAAGACATTACATTCCCTATAAAAATCATACGGATTCTTTATATAACCTTTCATCTTAACCATATCTTCTAAGCCATATTCCACGATTTTTTCCGCTAAAATCTCATGCAAATCCCCTGTTCCTAAAATATTAGTGCTAAAGTTATACCCTTTATTCTTTAAGAATTTAATTACATCAAGGAAAAACAATGGATTCTTATTATCATCTAGTCTATTGCAAAATAGTAAATCAAAGTGATCGATTTTCCCGTTATTTAAACTCATACTTAAAAAATCATACCCATTATATATTCTACAAGTTTTAGAGGAGAATTCCGGAAAAACATCAATTATTGATTGCTCGGTCTGTTTTGAAATAGCTACTATAGTATCAACATGGGATAGATATTTTTTTTGTATATTCCGAAGCCTCAGATCATATTTTAAGTCGTTTATTGAACCATGAATCCAGCTGATTAGTTTTTTACTTTTCTTATTTAGCAAGAATGTAGGTATTAGGTAATTGAAAGATACCTCAACATCATAACACCTGTTCAAATACATCTTGCGAATTAGACCTGGTGCAATATACACAAGTTTGTTAAATACTTTGTTTTTTATGCGTGCAATAATACTTTTATCAGTAACATCTATTATTGGTGGTAAGATTTTAACGTAATCTTTTACCTCTTCTTTGCCGATATTTGAATGCAGAAACTCTAATATTTCAATATCGTACTTATCCCTATTTAGGTTATTCACAATATTGGCGAGTATTTTCTCTGCTCCACCTCCATAAGTAAAAGACCAGATGATAAATAGTATTCTCTTTTTTTCCATATTACATCAACTCCTTATAATCACGTTTTCGCATTATTATTTCCTTTATAAAGACAACAGCAAAAGCTTGGATCAAATATGTAATTATTACACCGGAGAGTCCAAAATTTTGAACGGAATAAAAAAGAATAAGCAAGTAGCAAATATTTACAACAATTAATATTGGAATATTATATTTAACATATCCCAATGCCATAAATAGATTGTGGGTTCCCATGGACGAATTTGCATAGCAAATATATGCTATATATAAAATTAATGGAAGCACATAAGGATCAGGATTGGTTATTAATAAATGCAGCCACAAATTATTTGTAGATAATACAAAAACCGTGCCACAAGCGAAAATTCCAAACATTAGCAATTTTAACTTATATGACAGCCTTTTTGCTCCAGAAATATCATTTTGATTGATTCGCTGATTCATCTCCGGATATATTATCTGGCTGATAGGATCTCCCAATTTATTAATAACAGAGCCAATATTGCCAAATACATTATATACCGAGGTCGCCTCAAAACCTAAATATTTATTGATTATTAATGTTGTAATTTGGTTAATAGGAAGATCTATCGTCGAGGTTAAATTACTATAAAAACTGAATTTTAAGAAATCTAGGCACATTTTTAGTTTTACCTTATAGAAATCTAGTAAATTATGTTGTCTTAGTGTCTTGATAGTATAAAAATCCAACATAATAAATTTAATAAGATTGCCAATACAATCAAAGGCAAAAAAAACAATAAAATCCATTTTTAACAGAAAGCAAATAAGAAATCCTATACACCTAACAAGAGAACACGTTACATTCGCTTTGACAACATAATGGTAATTTTCAAAAAAACGAAGGACTCCGATGCTAGTTCCTTGAAAATAAAGCAAGTAAACAATTAGATAGGCAGCACAATACTTAGAAATTGCATTGTCCCACCCCATAATACTAATAACCAAATTTCTAAGAAACAAACCACAAATTAACGTAAGAGCTAAACAGAAGAAATCCAATAAAAGCGACCATTTTATATATATTTTTGACATTTCTGTGTCGTTTGAAGCTTCTGATTTTGCTAAATACTTAATCAATGACTGAAATGTCTTAAATGAAAAAAGACCATAAAACAGGTTTGTATATGTTTGAACGCCAACCAATATGCCGTGCTGATAAGAACCTATTGTATTGATGATAAAAAAAGTCGCAAAAAAACCAAATATCGATCCAATACCTTCTCCAGAAAAAATCAATAAAAAATTGCGAATAAGCTTATTATTGATTACTTTCTCTTTTACCATCAAAAAATTATTTCTCATATTACTAGAATAATATCCTTTCTTACTATGTGTTTATAAAAATCATAGTTGTATTTCAAAAATAATTATTTGCATTTTCAAGAGCCATCCCATCTGGAAATTCAAATAAATAGTTAGGTAACTCTTTTTCAATAATTTTAACTTCGTTTTCAACGTTATTAAGACGTTTGAACAACTGAGTGT
Organism: Blautia sp. HCP3S3_H10_2; assembly: GCF_052122375.1. Taxonomy (NCBI): domain Bacteria; kingdom Bacillati; phylum Bacillota; class Clostridia; order Lachnospirales; family Lachnospiraceae; genus Blautia; species Blautia sp. HCP3S3_H10_2. The sequence continues at coordinate 417,519 of NZ_JBQKCL010000001.1, read as the reverse complement.
TGCTAATTGATACGTTTGGGTTAAACCCGTTAAATTTATTCACATGGCGGCCTTCAGAAATACCTAAAAAATTCAGAATGTTTTGCGCTGTTGTTTCGTAGTTATACACCAAATCTTCAAAATGAATTCTTAAAATATGATTTGAGTGACACGAGATTTCTGTTGTTCTCATTCCTTTATAATAATTGCAAAATTCGACTACATCTGTTGGATATGGAATGTCTATTTTTTTAGGATACCAAATGTATTTGTTTAATAGGAAAACATCTCGTGGATCTCGTTCTACAACAATTACCTTAAGTTCATCCCCAAAATAACGATCTATCCTAAATAGGTTATGAGGCAGTAAAAATTGATCTAAAACAACCATCTCTCCTTCAAAATAATTCAAAAAACTATTAATAAACTGTTTGGCAGACTTGTAAAACAATTCACGAGAAGGAAAACATAACGTCAAATTATTATAGCGACATGGTTTTTTTAGGGACAGCTTATTATTTGTAATTTTACCGATTAACCTCTTACAATACCACAAGCATTGCATTTTTAAATTAATAGGCATTTCTGTGTAATACCAGTAGCCACCTTTTACACTCGCTGTGGTGATTGTTGAAATAAATCGATCAACTAGGCGCAAAAAATCCTCTGAGACATTATTTTGATAATTACCTGGCCAATAGTTATTTAAATCATAAAGGTTCTTCATCTGTTTTCTGAATTGATGGATTGCTTCATCTGATCTCAACGCATTATTACCAATCAAAAGCTTATCTTCTAAATCGAACATTCCATTCGGACAATGTAAAATTATATATTCAAAATCCCCATTATTGACGTTGATTCCTTGAACTTCAGATAAAAAATCAGTAACCGCAGAGGAACCTGATCCCATATAACCAGTTGTAACAATAATCTGTTTTTTCACTCTTTTACTCCTTTGTTAAAATACTAACTGCTAGGGTCTATTTCTCAGTGCTAAAGAGTCAGCAAATATTAGTGCCTTCCTCCAAATTTTTATGAGAATACGAAACTTAAAAAACGTATGTGGTTTTTCGGGCATACTATCTAAAGAAACAATTGTGTTATGGGAATATGCTCTGCCAATTGAAAAAGAGTTCTTCATTTGAATGTCTAATTTAGTTTTAGATATTCCATTTTCATTTATCCTATATTTTAAAAGAACTTCAGGAACATTCCCTAACCGATAACCAGCAAGTGCTGCGCGAACCAAAAAATCATAATCTTCACAAGCTTCTATTTTTCTATAACCATGCAAATCTTCAAATACACATTTTTTTCCTAACCAGGAAGGATGAGCAATACAACCTTCAATTCTCAGCATTTTTTTTATAAAGTAATCTGTACAGCATGTATGCCAAGGATACATTTCTCCGTTATCATTAAATGGCTGTACTATAGTACCCACCAAGTCGAAATTGTGCGTTTTTATGTAATTCACTTGTTGTTCAATCCTATCCTTTAGCGATATATCATCTGCATCCATTCTAGCAATATATTTCCCTTCACAATAGCACAACCCTTTATTCAAACTTGAAACTAAGCCTAGATTAGTTTTGTTGATAATAACTTTCACATTATTAAATTTATCAAGTACATGCTGAAAAAAAGAAATAACTTCATAATTGTCAGGGTTGTCAACAACAATAATTATTTCGATATTCTCATATGTTTGATTGAGAATTGAATAGAATGCTTGTTGTACCCAAACAACAGGCTCTTTATATGTACATAGCAGTACGCTCACTAATTCTTTCATATACCTTTACGCTCTCATATTTTTTGTTTGTAATTTATGCATTCAAATAAACATCTAAACGATATTAGCCCCAACACAAAAGAACAATATGAATACAATCCATTATATGTTATAAGTACGAATAATGACAAAAGAAAGCCGACTCTTCCTTTTCCTTTGGATAACTTAAGAATAAAAAGTAAGTAAGGAACTAACGCTACAATGCCAAATGCTGATAGCACAGTTAATACATCATTGTGCGCTTGAATTTCCATATAAACATGAGTTAAATTCCACTTCATTAGGTTCGAAAGACCACCACCCATGGCTTTTTTAACTAGATTTCCATCTAGAAAAAAATTAAGACTTGCTTCCCATATTTTTGAACGATAATTTGTGATGCTACCGTTGTTGATAGCGTTAACGGTTTTTTCTAAGACAAAAGAGAACAGATTTGTATATCTTAGCAAGATTAGAAACGCCACACCACCGGCAAACATATATAAGATTTTTTTATAATCTTTCCTTACTAAAAAATAATATGCGATGATAACAAGTGCAGCTAACAAAACGGTCCTAACCGTAGTTAATGCTATTAATCCTAAGCAAATCCCTACCATTATTAGCCATCTTACATGGCCCACTACTTGATAACAGATAAAGGCATTAGCGGCAATTATAAGTAGCTCATAAGCCAATATATGCGATAATCCATATGGTCCTTGTAAAGATATCGTCCCCCATTCTGTCGATATGCCGTTCCCTAAAAGAATTGAAATGATTAGAGCTATAAAATAGAGAGTATAGTATTTGAATACTGTTTGCTCCTTTTTCTTTAAATTTAAAATATATCGTTCTCTCAATTCTTGATCTGAGAATATATAAGAAACAACGATAAAAATCCCCAATAGCAACGAATCGCTTAACGTATCTCTATAGAAAAGAAAGTCATATATCCACTTTAAAAAAATGGCAATTACTAGAATACACATATCTTTCTTAATTCGCAGGGAAAAGTTCATATAAGTTGCAATAAAAACTGCAACATATATTAAATAAAACACTCTCATTCCTGTGCTAGATGTAAATAAAGCAAAAAAGATATACACTATGGGGAATAGTATAATTTCAGTAAATAATTTGTTCTCTGTTTTGTTATTTTGCATTGTGTTATCTTTCCTTTATATTAATCAAGTAATGTTGTAGTTTACAACGCCATACAAAAAGCCTCGCAATCTGGTCTTATATAACATTTTGTTTTCTCTATCTAAAGCATACGCCTTTAAGAGCATACCGATTGTATTCTTTAGAGCCAAATCCAATAATCTACACTTCTTTCTTCCCAAAAAGTCTATTTTAAAAAGTGCCCCTTTACCCATATAGTGTTTATAAACAGGTATTAAAGATGTCACCGGCTTAATAGGATGATAAGCAATCATGTTTTCACAAAAATAAATTCTACATCCACAGTCATATATACGTAATAAGTAATCAGTCTCTTCGCCTGACGCATAATCATTCCCCACTCCAAGCCTTTCATTAAAATCACCGATTTTACTAACTGTATTTGTCGGGATTACTAATGCTGCTGATGGACAGAATTTTATTATGCTTTTCACATTCAAAGCCTTATCATTAACTTTCGAATCATATTTTACAAATGGCGTAGTTCTATCCTCTAAGCTTAAAATTTTCCCAGATACTACTATTTCTCCATGCTTATGAATTGCTTTTTTAGCTTCCAAAAGATAGTTCTCAGAATATATTGCATCATCATCTATCAAGCATAAATAACTGCCCGTTGCATGTTTTATCCCATAATTGCGAGCTTTGGATAATCCTTTAAATGGAACGTTGTAATACTTTATTATTAAATTTTCATACTTTTCAGCTACATTCCTTGTTTTATCATCATTGCTTTGATCTACGATAATTATCTCGAAGTCTTTCTCAATCTGATTTTCAAGGGATTGTAAACACATTTCTATTTCCACACTTCTGTTTAATGTGGCCAATATAATTGAAAATAGCATATGTTTATTTCCTCTCTAATAAATCTAGTATCTTCCCAGCGGACACATCAAATCTATACTGTCCTTTCTGGAATTCATCTAACTCATGTGGCATGTTAGCCAGATTATCTTCCAAATTTAACAACAACTTTTCAAGAGCGTCTTCATCATTGCTTTTAAAGAACGTAGCCTGTTTTCTTAGAATCTCCGGCATAGATGCTGCATCAGAAGAAATAACCGCTGTACCTAGTGATAAGGCCTCAATAGGCGGAAGTCCGAATCCTTCATAAAGAGAGGGGAACACAAAGCACATAGCATTTTTGTAAATACATGCAACATCCTCATCATCAACAAATCCAGTGATATGAATTCTCTTATTTGCAGAATAGCTACTTATTATTTCATTGATATTCCATCCTACTCTCCCCACCAAAACTAAATCATAATCGACGGAATCTGCTACATCTGAAAAAGACTGAAACAATAATCTTTGATTCTTTCTAGGCTCCATCGTTGACAAAGACATAATATATTTACTCGGAAGATGATATTTCTCTTTAACATACTCAAATGAATTACTTTGGCTGACTACTTTTTCTGATGGAGCTGAATATGCTACCTGAACCTTTTTGTTATCTATTTTAAACACATCACATATTCTACTTTTAGAAAATTCTGAAACGGTTAATATTACATCTGAAACAGATACAGATTTCATACAACCAATCCTAAAATACATTCTGTGCAGAAAATCTAATGCATTGGGAAAATCCCAAATTCCCACATCATGTATTGTATTTATTACACCATTCTTCTTAACAAAAAAAGGACTAGTAAATGCTAAAAATAACTTCACATCAGCATCTGTTGAATTGACATACCCGGCAAGAGTTATTTCTCTAAAAAGCAATTTGTTATTTCCATACAATACCGTTGCTTTCACCCGATTTCCATCAATCAAATCTATGAAAGAAGCGAAAATTTCATTTCTGAATACCAACAGATATTCATTTTTAAGATCCTGTTTTACCATTTCCTCCGATATACATAACGCATAGCGCTCAATCCCGGATATGTGATAAGACAGAGATGTCAAATCAATTAATATCTTCATTTTATGCTTTCCCACTGTTTATTTTTAAAATTATATATTTTTATAACGCGAGCTGGAATTCCAACTGCAACAGAATAATCTGGGATATTACTGGTCACTACAGAATTTGCACCGATAACACAGTGCTTTCCAATATTAACTGGTCCAATAACAGATGAGTGTATACCAATCCAGGTCTCATCCCCGATTGATACCCCCCCCGAGAGAAATACCCCTGTCTGATAATTGGTTTATAAATATCTCTATATTCGTGGCTTCTATCAGATATATAAACATATGGACCAGTAGTAACATATTTTCCTAAAACCACAGATTCTTCAGCCTCAATACGTGTTCCTGTATTTAAAGATGCGAACTCACCTAATTCCACCATTCCTTTTTCAGAACAGTCGATTCTTGTCATAGATTTCAAACTTACTCCCTCATGGAAAGAACAACTACCTTTTCTTGCATTTACAACACTCAGAGGATGAATAAATAAGTCTTTTTTATACTTCAAACTATATCTCATGCACTGAATTTTTGTTAATATTTTTTTAATCATGTCTATACCTTATCATAATAAACAAACTGCAGTACCAATCTATGAGCCGTCCGACAATAGGATAAAACACTCTAAAGCTTTTGTGGTTTAATTGTAATTCTTTCACCTTACAAAAATATCTTAAATAGTTTTCAGGATGTACAATTAAATCCAAAACATTAATCCTTAGTTTATATACATCACCAAACGATTTCTCTTGTGTATCATTAACATTATCAAACCAACTGTCATTAAATTCCTTTAAAGTAGCAATTCTCTCCTGGCTACCAAATAATAAGGTATGAATTACATACTTAGATAGCTCGTACTTTGATATATTAATATTCCAGCAAATTAATGAACCATTAACATCCATCACTTTTTTTTGAAGCTCTTTAACTCTATTATAGTAGAAATCACGTTCAATTTTTTCCCATTTTTCTTCAACTTCAACATGACCATCTTGATCAAAGTATTTTTTTGCACTACCGTGTGGTGCACCTAATAATTCCTCATAAAATGTACAGTTGGTTCTGAACACACCATAAAGAGAAGATGCTTCTCCGTTTTCATTCATTTCGAATAGAATTCCTTTTCTCTTACAAACACCACCTATAGGTTTATTTTCCATAACACCAATATAGTATCCATATACATCCCATCCGAACAACTTATGAAATGCAATTTGACTTGTGCAATACCAACCTTCGTCTACAACATAAGCCGGGTTTGAAACACCGTTCTGCTCTAAATAACGCCGCAATAAATCAGCACATTCAGGATATTTTTCTGCATCTCTATTCACTCTCCTTGAATTCTTTATATAAATTGCATTTATCTTACTGTCTTTTGGAACTGCTAAGCTCTGATACTGTTCAAAACAATTTTTTAATAAGTATCCACCGCGCGAAAGAAAAGCTAAAGATTTTGCATTATCCAACTTTGCCTCTTTATGCAAATTCCTAGAAAAAAAGGATAAATTGATTCCATACTCCGCAAACAGTGTATCTGAATAGCACTTTTTGTATATGGTCTTTGCAGCATGTTTATCAAATCTGTATCCATTTCTCAATCTAATATTTGTCTTGACTTTATGAAAAAAGGGAAAATATCTAATAGCATCAATACCATGCTTTAATGCGTTTATATAATCAGACTCTTTACTATCACCAATCATAATCATGTTTTTAGGAGAGCCAAACTGAGTAATTACATACTCGTATAATTCACCACTACTTTTTGTTAGTTGTAAGTCCGATGAACATACAATCTCATCAAACAAGCTTGTCAAATCAAAGAAAGATAAATAATCATTATAAACTTCCGCTGGTAGATAGTAGTCTGTTACAAGAATTACTGACTTTCCACCTTTTCTAAGCTTCTTTAGTACATTCACAATTCTCTTGTTAGGACATTGTGTCGCCATATCTATATATTTATCAATTTGAAGTGAGGTGTCATAAAACTCATCAAAACTAAATGAAGGAGTTTTTATTTGATCAAAAACATTTTTTAATAGTACTTTGTAAGAAATTGCACATTCTTCTTTTCCTAAGTCATTTATTACGTTTTTTCTAATTGAAGTCAGGTTCAAATCAATTAATTCAGGGAACTTGACTTTTAATGCATTTTCCCATTGTTCCATCAATTGGAATGAGTGTACCTCTCGAAACATAACTGTATCAAAGAAATCCACCAGTATATGAGTCTTATTTACGCACTTTTTTTTGATATTATTATAAAACATGCATATTCCTCTATTTACTATACTTCCTTATCAACTTCAAAATTTTCACGTCATCTACAAAATATCTTTTAAACATCCGCTTTGGTTCCTGTAAAAACCTATAAAACCATTCAAGCCCATGGTCGCTCATCCACTTAGGTGCGCGATTTACATTACCAGCAAGAAAATCTACTGTTGCTCCGGCACATACAGAAACCTTTGCATCATATTTCTGATAGTTTTCATATATCCACTTTTCTTGTTTCGGACAACCAAAACAAGCGATAAGAATATCTGGATGGGTGCTTGATATCATCTCATTGATTCTATTTAGTTCTTTCTCGTCCTTCTCAAATCCAAATGGAGGAGCATAAGTGCCAACGATTCTTATCTCTGGCAAATCTCTTTCAAGATTTTGTTTTGCCTTTTCTGCAATACCTTCTTTACCGCCGATAATAAAAATGGAGTAGCCTTTTTCTGCGGCTCTCTCACATAAGATAGGTACAAGGTCTGATCCTGATATTTTGGCTTTAATTGGTCTTTTATGCCATTTTGCAATCCATTCTAGAGGCTTCCCATCGACTAAGACCATATCAGCTTTGTCAGTGATTTCTTTTAAATGGCTGTCATTTTCAATTTTCATTACAACGTCAACATTAATTGCAACGATGTAACTTTTCTTTTCAGAAGCAATCATATCTTCAATAGCTTGAATAGCTTCATCCATATTAACGTTGTTTACATATGTATTTAAGAGTGGTTGCTTCTCCATAATTATCTACTCTCCAAAAAATCTATCTTCAAGCATCAAACATAAGCAGTGATAAATCGGCAAATGATGCTCTTGAATCATATAAGTTCTTGTCTGTGATGAGCGAATTGTGACATCCGCCATGCCACTTAATTTACTGTCCCTTGCTCCTGTTAATCCGACAACCTTCATACCTCTAGCCTTTGCGACAGTTGCGGCATAAAGAATGTTTTTAGAATTACCAGATGTTGAGATACCTAAGAACACATCTCCTTTTCTGCCATAACCATTAACCTGTTGAGCAAAACAAAGAAGTGGTTCACAGTCATTCATATAAGCTGTAGAAAGAGCAAAATGTCCATCAAGAGCGATTGCAGGTAATCCTCCCTGAAGATGCTTTCCGAGAACTTCTCCTAGTTCATCATTTACACCCTTCAACTTCTCTACTTCTACTTCTTTCAGCTTTCTCGGATTTTCAAATCCCTTCATCAGCTCACCAACGATGTGTTCAGCATCGGCAGCTGATCCCCCGTTTCCTGCGATGAGAAGTTTTCCTTCGTTACTGTAACTATCCTCTAGAATATGGTAGGCTTCAATTATATTTTCTCTCTGGCTTTCTAACTCAGGGTATCTTTCAATTAGTACGTCTACATGTTTCATTGGATTCATAACTCTTTACCTCAAATACTGATCCACAAAATCTTTCAAACTAGCAACACAGATATCCTGTCCGTAGTATTCACATTCTGTATTAAGTAGTACGGTCTTGCATCCTGCTGTCTTACCAGCTTTAATATCATTCTCACCATCGCCAACCATGTAGGACTGGCTCAAATCTATATTCAAATCCTCTGCAGCTTTTAAGAGCATTCCCGGCTTTGGCTTTCTACATTCACAGTCAATCTTCAGCTCTTTCACTTCTCCCTCATATCCAGAATGTGGGTGGTGTGGACAGAAGTAAATACCATCAAGGTATGCGCCTTCCCTGCCAAGAAGTGTTTCCATCTTATTGTGGATTGTCTCCAAGCCCTCAAATGTCACCTCACCTCTGGCAATGACTGGCTGGTTGGTGACAACTACTGCTAAGTACCCGGATTTGTTTATTGTCTTAATTGCCTCTGCCACTCCAGGAAGAAGATCAAATTCTTCTTCTTTTCTCAGGAAACCAACATACTTGTTGATTGTTCCGTCTCTATCTAAGAAAATAGCTTTCTGTTTATTTTTAAGATTCTTCGCCTGAACTACTCCCTTTTTAAAATCCTCTTCAACCTGGTGGAATCTCTCCGGTGTGCCCATGTCTTTCACGTACTCTGGTGAGTCATAACAAAACATAGTTCCAGTTCCACAGAGCGGTTTCAAGATTTGGCGGTCCAGATCTACTTTCCGACCATCACCTATTTCTTCTTTCTTAATCCCACTCAGTTCCAAAGCCTTTGGCGAGATTACGTGAAGACCGGCATTTACTCGGTTCTTGTAGTAAAGAGGTCTTTCATCCTCTTTTGCTAACCACTTCTCTACATTTCCATTCTCTCCTGCAATAATCAAACCACTGTCATACGGATGAGAATTTGGGTGAGTGAAAAGAGTAACCAAGCCACCATGTTGCTTGTGAAACTCAACCATCCTATTGAAGTCCACATCAAACACAGCGTCTGCGTTGAGAAGGAGGAAATCTTCATCACCTAGCTTCTCTTTCAACATGAATAATGCACCGGCATTACCCAACGGTTCTTTTTCCACAAAATAATCTATATGTGTTCTATATTTTCTACCATTACCAAAATGGTGCATGATCTTACCAGCCATGTAACTGACAGTAAGAATAATGTCTGTAAACCCCTGATCGCGCAGAGAAATGATTTCTCTTTCGAGAACTGGGATACCTTGAATAGGTATCAAAGGTTTTGGTATATCGGGGAATAATTCAGAGATACGTGTACCTCTTCCCCCTGCCATTAATACTACTTTCATTCTTATCTCATCTCATATTCTTCCGGGCTATAATGAATAACCCTAGTACCACCATCTTCAAACTTGAATGGTATGTACATTAAATCTTTCATTGCTTCTTTTACTGCTTCTTGTTTTTCTGGTTGAACGTAGAATACTAAGAATCCACCACCGCCAGCACCAAGCAGCTTTCCACCAAGAGCACCTGCAGCCATTCCTTTTTCGTACAGCTCATCAATGCTTCCAGTGCTGATTGCACTACCGGTACCCTTTTTCAATCTCCAAGTTAAATCAAGCAAGCGACCAAAATCATCCAGGTCCCGTTCCTTATTGGTCAGTATTGCTTCTGCTGCATCAACAAGCTCATACATCTTCTTCAGCCTTGCACGTTTTTCTTCTGTTGAGGAAACTTTGTTAGCTTTCTGCACATCAGAAGAGAAACGAGTAAATCCTGTGAAGAACATCATCAGATTGTTATTGAGTTGTCTTTTTCTCTCCGGGGAGATGATAACAGGAAGAACCTCGTATCCGTCAGCGTTGAAGTTGATACGATTAAACCCACCAAATGATGCTGCAATCTGATCTTGCCATCCACCGGCTTCATTACACAAAACTCGCTCAAGATAGATAGCTTCATCTGCCAACTTTTTTTTGGAAGCATACTTTCCCTTAAGCGCATAGAAAGCATTGAGCATACCAACTGCAAAAGAAGAACTTGTGCCCAGACCAGAACGAGCTGGAAGGTCAGCTTCATATGTAAGTCTTATCTCACGCATATCAAGCATCTTCATGGCATTTCTAATTGCAGGATGCTGGATATCGTTAACATCAGTAACTCTCTCTGTCTTTGAATAGGAAAGCTCAGTAGAATAATCAAAAAAACGTGGAAGATGTCTTACATTTACATAACAATATTTATCAAATGTAGTGGAAAGAACTGCTCCTCCATTCTCTCTAAAATAGTCTTCCATATCTGTTCCGCCGCCAAAAAAGCTCATGCGGAATGGTGTTTTAGTGATTATCATACTGAATTTTCCTCGTTTCTAATTTTTCTTCTAATCCGGTTGCCGGTATTCTTCTTATCAACTACTAAACTGAACTTCTAATCTTTCTTGTGTGATTTAGCTCTTACAGCCCTTTTCTCTTCATAACCTCAACAACCTTATTTACCATCTCCTGGCAAATCTCAGTTGTTTCAGCTTCTACCATTACTCGAACAACAGGTTCAGTTCCGCTTTCTCTGACAAGAATCCTACCCTTGTCTCCCAGCGTCTCTTCAACTTCTTTTATCGCTTCCCTGACCTCAGCATCATCCTAAGCAGCCTTCTTGTCAGAAACTCTGACGTTCTCAAGAACCTGAGGGTACATAACCAGCCCCTCACTCAGTTCACTAATTTTTTTCTTTCTGCCGATCATGACCTGCATCATCTTAAGAGATCTAATATATAATTATTTATTTCATTTTATTATAAAGCCAATCACATTGAACCATCTTTCTTCACAACCACCATCACAGTCTTAAAGAGTATCTTAATATCCAATCCAATATTCCAGTTCTCAATATACTCTTTATCTAATCTCACAACTTCTTCAAAGTCCGTAATGTCACTTCTTCCACTAACCTGCCACATCCCAGTAATTCCAGGTTTAATTGCAAGTCGAGCTTTATGATGCGGTTCATACAAATTCGTCTCCGAAATCAGCGGTGGCCTTGTCCCCACAATGGACATGTCCCCCTTCAGCACATTAAAAAACTGTGGGAACTCATCCAGACTCGTCCGTCTAATAAAGTTGCCAACTCCGGTCTTATGTGTCCCATCCGGCAGCACCTTATTTCCAATTACTCGAGGATCAAAGTCCATCTTGAACATTTTTCCGTCGCCCAGCTTATTTTCTTTCATGAGCTCGGCTTTTCGCTCTTCGGCGTCCATGTACATGCTGCGGAATTTGTACATTTTGAATTTCTTTCCGTTCTTGCCTACGCGCTCCTGAGAGAAGAAGATCGGACCGGGGGAGGCGAGGTAGATTGCGGGGCCTACGAAGAGGGTAATGATTCCGGTGAAAATGCAGCCTACCAGACCGCCGCAGATGTCCATGAGACGTTTCAGGAACAACTGGCCGAAGGAGGCGTAGTTCAGGCTTGTGGTGAGGACGGTGTAGTTGCCGACTTTTTCCACAAACTGTCTTTTGCCGGTTTTGTTGGTGATCTTGGCAAGGTTCAGGTGGACGGTTACGCCGGTTTCCGTGAGCTTGTCGATCAGGTCGTTGGGATATGGAAGGTGCTCGGATACCACTACCAGCACTTCGTCGATCCACTCCTGGCAGACGTACATGGAAACGTCGCTTTCATTTGCCACAACAGGGACGCCGCAGATTTCCTGGCCAACACAGTCGTCGTCGATCACGACTACTCCGGCGATGGAGTATCTGGCGTAGTTGTTCTCCTGCATGCTGCGGACCACTTTGGCAGCTTTGTCTTTGGAGGTGACGATGAGAAGCTTCTTGTCGCCGCCGTTTTCCATTTTTTTATGTAAGGAATTTTTCCAGATTTCACGAATGACGTAGGAAAGGATCAGATAAATGATCACGGTGGTGATCAGGATCATTCTGGAAAAACTCTGGCCTTCCTGGATCATGAACAGATAGATGATTGCCAGCACGCCTACGATGATGGATTGTTTCAGGGTGGCTACAAATTCTTTATAGTGGCCTCGTTTCAGCACGCTTTTCATAGTGCCTGCTGTGAAGATCACTACCAGATCTGCCAGACCGAGAAATACCGCCATGTTCCGGTACAAAATGTCACTGTACAGATTCATTCCTTTCCCGCGCAGCGCGTATGCCAGAATAAATGCCAGCTGCAGGCAAAGCAGATCCAGCACAATAAAGTCTGCATGTTTTAACCAGCCTTCTGAGTCCTTTCGATACATATTTTCCTTTTTCCCTCCCAAGTAATTCTTTGCAATTTCAGTGATTCCTCTCGTGTCTGGAATCACCATGGTAAAATTCCGTCTTATTGTTATATTTATAACTTATCTAAAATTATATATTCCCGCTAACGCGCTCTAACAGAATTTTCAAAACCTGTTCGTTTCCAGAAATCACCTTTTCCCGTAATTTCCGTCGTCACGTTAGCAGTTCCTAACATACAATTCTTTCCTATTTTGACAAAGTTCACCATTCCAGTCTTCTTAATAAGATAGCACCCTCTTTATTTAGTGTCAACCCCCCCCCGGCTTTCTTTCCGGGGGTTCTGAGGAAGTTTGGTGATTTTACCCACTTAATTTGTCTTTTTTCAAGTTTTTTCCACTACTTTTTCATGAAGTGTTTGATAAACAGGTACATGAGGATCACCAGGGCACCAAAATAGCCCAAAACTCCCAGTGCCGGGATGCCAAACATTTTCGGTGTCATATCAGTAGTGCAGATGATGCTGGAGCTGATCAGAAGTGCCATGACCCACAGGCCAAGGACGATGTTCCGGATCAGACGGCGCATCAGCCATGCCAGGTCGTCGGAGGCGTGGAGATCCAGGTTGATCTTTGTCTGGCCTTTCATGCAGCCCTGGAGAAAATCTGCTGCCAGGGCGGGAATGTCTACGGCGCGGAGCATGGTACGGTACAACTTTTTGCCGGTGCCTTTCATCTGTTTTTTCCAGTTGCCATCTTCCAGAAGGGTGCCTTTCAAACGGGCGGCTGCGATCTGGACCATGTTGATATCCGGGCTGATGTCGGCAAGTACCCCTTCCATATGTGTCAGGCCACGTGCAAGCATGGTGAGACCGTGGGGCATGACGATCTTGTTCTCTTTCATCACATCCATCAGGTCGGTGAGGATCTCTACGATATCGATTTCGCCCATGTCTGCGGTGCCGTATTTCGCCATAAGGTCGCGGATGTCTGTGTAAAGACGGCTCTGGTCTGGTTTTCCCTTAAATTCTCCAAGTGCGAGAACGGCGTCTTGGATTTTCCCAATGTCGTTCAGGGCCACGCCTTCGATGGCCTGGCCGATCAGTTCACGGTCGTGGTCATTCAGACGGCCCATCATTCCCATGTCGATCCAGACGATCTTGCCGCCCTGGATCATCACATTTCCAGGATGGGGATCTGCGTGGAAAAAGCCGTCGTCCATCACCTGTTTGATGAAGTTGTCTACGAATTTGCTGCCGATCTCGTCCAGGTCGTAGCCTCCGGCCAGGAGGGTCTCTTTGTCATCGATGGGGATGCCGTCGATGTATTCCATGACCAGCACGTTGGCGGTGGTGTATTCCCGGTAAAGGATGGGCGTTTTTACAAATGCCACGTTTTTGTTTTTGCGGGAAAATTCCTCCATATTAGCGGCTTCGGTGAGGAAGTTCATCTCTTCCTGGGTGACCCGCCAAAGCTCTTCCAGCACAAGGTTCAGGTCTACGGCTTCCTTAATGCTTACCGGTGGAAGGAGTTTCACCGCTTTTTTCATAAGGCCAATGTCCCGGGCCATGACTTCGTAGATGCCCTTTCGCTGAACCTTCACCACTACTTCTTCGCCGGTTTTCAGGACGGCGCGGTGGACCTGGGCGATGGAGGCTGAGCCAAGGGGCTTCTGCCTAATTTCCTGGAATTCTTCCTGCCAGGGGCAGCCGAAGGCTTCCTGGAGGACTTCTTCTACTTCGGAAAATGGCATGGGTGGGACGTCTGAGCAAAGCTTCATCAGCTCGTCGCAGTAGCGCTTGGGCAAAATGTCGGAGCGCAGGGACATGATCTGGCCTAATTTGATAAAGGTGGGGCCAAGGTCGGTGAGGATCAGGCGGAGCTTCTCCGGGGACACGCCACGGGTGATGGCGTGTTTATGGAGGACGGCGGTGATTTCCTTTAGACGTTCTTTGTAATTACCAGAATCTTTCGGGTTCTGGTTTCTGGCCTTTGCGCTGTCTGTCTCCACTTTTTGGTTCCTTTTTTCTGTTTCTTCTGTCACACCCATGTCTGTTCCCCTTACTACAAAGGCAGGATTCGGGTTCTTTCTTTCCTCGTCCTGCCTTTCTGAATTTCTTTATTTTGTTCAGAAATGCGGTACCGCATTTCTGAAACAAGGCAATAATATTTCTTTTTCCCGAAAATGTTATTGCTTATTCCTGTGGATCTGCCTCGTATTCTTCTTTGGCTTCCTCGGCTTCTGCCTCTTCTTCCTCGGTTTCTGTTTCTTCAGCCACCGGCTCCTCCGGTGCAGCTTCCTCTGCATCCACATCCTTCTCCTGCATCCTGCTGATCTGCTCTTTCAATGCTGCAAGCTGATCCGGGGTCATTTTGCTAAGGACGTCCTTCAGCTCGTCCGGGTTGGATGGCTTCAGGGTTACGTTTACGTTCTTCTTCACGCTCTCTTTGATATTGTGCTTCAGTTCCTGATTGAGAACCTTGCCCTGTTCTACGGTGAGCTCACCTTTTTTTACCAGTTCATCCAAAACCTCTTTGGATTTCTCTGCGGTCACTGCTGCAGTGCCGATTCCTGCAAGTAAAATTTTTTTGATGCCTTCTCCAAGCTCCATAGTGTGTGCTCCTTTCTTTATAGGACTCCCAGAAATACAAGTCCTTTGGGTACAATTTCTTTTGTTTCCACAGTATAACACGTTTTGTTAAAAATAGCTATATTTTTTCCTATAACGCCTTCATTTTATAATCTAAATCACCAATCATATAACTTCTTTTATATGTACATTTACATGTATTTGCATCAAATATAGCAACATTATAGGAATTCTTATCAAAAGTACTGATATATTTCACTCCATCATACCCCAAATATTTCGCAAAATCACTTATATATTGAGTTGGCAGATAATCAAGATCACTGTCTCTTTTACTCACGGGTTTTGCAAGATCTTTTTCTATATTTCGAAGATGTTTTTCATTAAGTAAAAATTTCACCTTGTCTTTATCTGCATAGAACGGTGAATTGTGTGTGATCATACTTAGATCAATAATCTTCAAATCTTGCTTAACTCTAAATGTACCAATTGTAACAAAGTCGAAAACTCCAGCACGAATTTCTTTTATCGTTGTTTTTCTTTCATTTGCCAAATACAAACAACTGATTCCCTTTGAATTTGCTCTTCCAGCGGACGCTACATCATCTGGAGGTGCTCCCATCTCACTTGGTTTATACCCGTTTGCATCTTTTGCAATTCGTGCCCGATATAATCTGGTGCCTTTCGGAATAATAGAAACAATCTCTCTCAAAATTTCAGCCAACATTTCCAGATTAATGTATTTCGCATGAAATCTATTTTCATTGCGCAAATACCTTCTGAAATCTTCCCACTGATATTTTCCCAAAACAGAGTTTTGTTCTAAAAAAGTATCTTCATATAATTTGGGTATTCCAACCTTCTGAGACAAAAGCCGTTCATCCAAATCAATCGATGATATTATTATTTCTTCAAGAATTGTTCTTATTCCTGCTTCTTCAAGATTAAAAATCTTCCAATCATTTTTTATATGTTGTTCTATATTCTTTTTCGCGTCATCTGGAAAAGCTGCATCCAAGTTTTCTTCAGGACTGTATATTTCTATTATGGATGTTAACAATTCTTCAAAATCTGAATTCCAAGAATCTGAATCACTGTCATAAATCCAAGTATCCTTAGCCCCACAAATAGGGCACTGCCCTTTATGATTAAGAGATTCTATGGAGGCCCTTATTTCTGGATCCTTAAAGCATTCCACACAACAAATCATATATTTTCCTCCAGAAAATCTCCCATCAGTTCAAGGTGATGCATTAACGAATATTTTTTTATCACGCCCAAGCCTGGAAATCTTCCGTTTTCGTAATAATTAATTAAACTTCTTCCCCCTCTTGTCCTTCTGATCTGATCTAATTTGTCCCATTCAACAAGTTTATCCATGGCTTCCTCAAATTTTCTTGGTACATCAGAATAACCTCTATTCGAATCAGATACAAAATGGTGAACTCTTAATTCCTTCCGTTCTCCCAAATAAACAATATGAACTGCAATTGCTACAGGTGCAAAACCGCTTTCATCATATTCATTTCCTACTATTGAATAATCAGAAAAGCCCTGATATCCTCTCCTTGCATAAACTAAATGATTTTTGCTAAAAAATACATCTGGCTCATCAATATAGTCAGCATTTCTTTTTGCTTTCTGATAACAATCTTCCAGAATAATAGCATTTCCGACCACTTCATCTTTAAAATCTTCATCTTTCGGAATAAATGATGCTTCCACTAAAAGTTCATTGCCATGTTCTATATAAAATTCATCATTTCCTCTATTTTGATTTAACAGATATAATTTTTCTCGTTCTGCTTCTGGCATTTTCAATACTTTATCTATTGTTTCGGCATCAACTAAATATGCTTTACAAATATGTTTGTCTTTTAAAATACTGTCATATTCATCCAGCAATTTTTTCAATTTTGTTCTTTTTTCATCCGTATCCGCTTTTTCAGAATCCACTATAGCTTTTTGAAATTCATCTTCAAACTTTCCCACTGCAGGATTCTTTATTAAAATAATCTGTCTTTCATTTTCAGCAAATTTTTTCAAAGTTGACACAAAGGTACTACTGAATTTTACTGGTTCAAGAACCGGTGTAACACATTTGCTTAATTTTTTTGATTCCAGCAATTCCATTAAACATAATAGTTCATTCTGTCTTCCTCTTAAATATGGATAATACATCTTACACCTCCAGTTTCTCGTTCCAAAACTTATTTATAAGCTCATACTGATTATGATTTTCCTTCGAAAAATATGTATAAAAGCGCAATTCATACGGTATTGTTTCTTCAAATACATCTTCTACAACTAACTGCATTCTTTTCTTAAGACATTCAAGCATATCTTTTTGAAAAGTTCTAATATTTATTCTTTGTGCCCATTTAAGGCATTCCCGATAATATTGAAAGTTATTAACATCTGGCAATTTGCCATAATGTTTTAACAAAATGCTCTCAAATTCCTTCTTTCTCAAAATTCCAAACATTGTTTCATAAGACAATTCACGATCATTACATTTTTCTTTCTTTTTGCAACGAATATTTCCATTTTTCCCCAGAACATAGATTCCCACTTTCGACTCATCAAGAATATCCTTTATTTTATCATATTGCTTATTCCCGACAACAACATTTACATACTTAAATGCCTTATAATAGTCTGAAAGCTGACTGTTCAATCTATTAAAATTGTCCAGATCAGTTTTTATTTCGTATACAACACCTCTACCATTAATCATTATAAAGTCTGCTTTCGAATCACCTATAGGTAGTTCAGTTAATGCCACAGTATTATATAAATCATGTTTTTTTATCAGCAGTTGATTTAAAATTGTATTTTTAAAAAAATATTCGTTTCTATACGAATGATCCATGTAATGATATATTTGACTTATGGCTTCTCCATAAGTAATATTTTCATTTTCTTTAACGTATCTGCTAACACATTTAAAAAATATATCTTTATCCTTTTTTCCACTAATCATTTTATCAATATATGGAACTGTGAAAACCTTATTTATAAAATAATCATATAATTTGTTCATTAATTTTCCCTCATTCCATATTTTTCACTCTTACAAAATTAGATTCTAAAACCATTTATATTTTTATATTACCATACTTCTCTTTAATCTGCTATTGCCATTTTTTATAAAAGAGAGTAACCATCTTGGTCACTCTCTTCTAATAATTACAAGCTCAGTGTTATTTACCATTTTCATAGTAACGCAAGCTTTTACAGTATTTCTTTTTAACGAACTCTTTTATATCACTCTGTTTATAGGACTCCCAGAAATACCAGCCCTTTAGGTACGAAAATGATCAATCCGGCGATGGCGGCCATGATTGCGGCGATTAGGACGGCTCCGGCGGCGGTGTCCTTGGCGATCTTCGCCAGGGGCTTGTACTCACTGGTTACCAGGTCTACCACGGATTCTACGGCGGTGTTCACCAGCTCCAGTGCCATCACCAGTCCGAAAAGGCCAAGACAGATGCACCATTCCACTGGGGAAAGCTTCAGGATGATGCCTGCGGTCACTACCAGGACTGCCATGATACAGTGAATCTTCATGTTCCGTTCCTTACGGATGCAGGTGAAAATTCCTTCAAATGCGTATCCGAAACTTTTCGTAATTGGTGGTTTCTTGGGTGCTGTCATTTCGTACACTTCCTGTCTGTTGGTTTGGAAGTAGTATAGCATATTTTGTGAGAAATTACTATAAATTTAGATAATTTTTACATTTTTCTCATTATTGCTGTACGAATTGCAAAAAGGGCAAGCTGCAAAACAGGCCTGCCCTTACATGCATTTTCTAAATATCCAGTTTACTAAAATCAATCACCAGGTTCTCATAAATTCCTGCTTTTACCGAATCCTGCAGTGTGTATTGTTCCGTATCTCCTTTTTCAAAATTATATACAAATATCTGATTCTTAGCCGCATCTATGATCCAGTATTCTCTTACACCTGCTGTTCTGTATTTAAAAAGCTTCGTATAATAGTCCATTCGTTTACTTGCAGGAGAAACAATCTCAATAATCCAGTCTGGTGCACCATTGCAGCCTTGATCATCCAGTTTATCCGGGTCGCAAATCACTGAAATGTCTGGCTCTACATAAGTACTAGTCGTGTCATCCAGATATACTGCAAATGGAGCAGCATAGACTTCGCATTTCCCCTTATGGGAACGGATGTACTCAAGAATTCTGGCTGACAGTTCCATGGATATTTTCTGGTGTGTTCTGTTAGGTGGTGCCATATAGTATATATGTCCATCAATAAGCTCCGCTCTCTCCCCTTCTGGAAGAGCATATATATCATCTATTGTATAAACTTTTTCTTCGAGTAATGGCATGTAATCACTCCTTTTCGATGATTTCTATTACTTCTAAGTATATCGAAAGAACTTCTTCAAATCAACCATTTGAAAATGAATTTTCATTGATATAAATCAAAAAGCAGTTTATAACTTTATATCTTTCTGCCGTTCTTTTAGTTTCTCCATAACCGTAGGATACCGCTTATAATCTGTATGGGGCAAAGCCTGGGCTGCTACCATTAATTCCAGGAAATCCTCCACTTCGGCGAACTGAATATAAACCATTTCTTCCAGGATCTGGTCGATGTAAGTGAGGAGACTTCGGTTTAAAAGAAGCTTCTGGGCTCCTTCCAGTGAGGAGTTTCCAGCGTTAATAATGTGGTCGCGGTCCATATCGGGGTACATGCCGATGGTGATGGCGGATTCTTTGGATACATGTTTGCCAAAGGCTCCTGCCACGTAGAAGCGGTCAGCCTGGTTTAAGTCAAGACCGGATTCACGGAGCATGATTTCTACCATGGTGTGAGCGGCGGATTTGGTGCGGATAAATTCGTCGATGTCCTTCTGGTAGAAGTACAGACCGGGGGCATATTCTACGCAGAGCTGGTTGTCTCTCTCCTGAATGAGAGGGCTTTTTTCCGGGGAAAACTTGCCGCGGATGTCGATCCAGCCCTCCAGAAAAAGCTCTGCGATCAGGTCTATAATGCCGGAACCGCAGATTCCCTGAGGCGCAGAATTTCCAATTACATGCACAAAGATGTTTCCATCCCTTATCTTCACTTCATCTACTGCCCCTATGTCCGCCCGCATTCCAGTACGCACCACGCCTCCCTCCAGCGCTGGTCCTGCTGCGCCTGCGCCGCATAGAAGAAATTCTTTATTTCCAATCACCAGCTCGCCGTTGGTTCCGATATCGAAGAAAACACTGATCTCGTTTTTCTTGTATAATTCAGTGTCAATCATGCCGCTGATAATATCGCCACCAAGGTAGTTTGACTTGGCAGGGTAACAATAAACGTAGCCTTTCAGCGGAATGTCCAGATCGCGCGCCAGCTGGAAGCCGGGGCGATCGGCATGGACTGCGTGTGGGGTATAAAAGACGCAGAAAGCGTCCATTCCAAGAAGGAAGTGAATCATAGTGGTGTTGCCCGCGATTACCATGGAGAGCGCGGAGTGGCTTGCATCCAGCTTATCCAAACATTCACATATGGATTCCACCGTAGCCCGCCGCACTTCTTCCAGCTTTTCCCTATTATCTTTACAGTAAAAAATTCTGGACAGAATATCTGTCCCCCACTGGATCTGCTTATTAAAGCAGCTGACTTCCTTCAAAATCTCTCCACTGTTGCAGTCCAGAAGTCTCGCCACCACAGTGGTACTTCCCAGATCCACCGCCAGCCCATAATGCTGCGCGGTGGTATCTCCTTCCTCAATCTCCACCATTTCCCATTTATCCCCATTCCAGGCAATGGAAACCGTTATTTTCCACTTTGCGTTGTCCAGCAAGGGGTATAACTCCCGCAAAATGTGGACAGGTATATGAACCCGCTCTTCCACACCTGCCGCCGCCAGACTATCCAGGATCCGCTGCTGGTCTGAGCGGGGATCGTCTTCTGTTGGGAGGGGGAGTTCGAGATATCGTTTTTGGCTGAGTCCGTTCATCGTTTTTCAGCTCCTTATTTTTTTACTCATTTTTCAACCTATGAAGAATTTATGGTTATTTTAACCGCAGGTATTTTACTTGTTTCTATTCTGGAATTCGCCATACATAAGAAATAGCCGTCCTAACCCTCGGAAAGTTGCGGAACGGCTATCTCAATAGTCAACGCCCAATATACCAGGATCAGGTAGAGAGCATCTACCTTCCAACTGTTCTGGTGAGTATATTATATCTATTCTATACTATATTGTCAATTAAGTTTTTAAATTTAATATATTTTCCTGAGCAGCTGGGGGACGTGCTCTCACCCGTCCGAGTTTTTACGGAAGGGGGTGATTATTATGTCAACATACGAAGAATTTATGGTTATTTTAACCGCAGGTATTTTACTTGTATCAATTCTGGAGTTTGCCATACATAAGAAATAGCCGTCCTGAGCCCGCAAAGTTCGAGGACGACTATTCATAAGTCCATTACCGCACTAGCAGGAGCGGGTAGAGAGCATCTACCTTCCAGCTGTTCTGGTGAGTATATTATATCTATTCTATATGATTTTGTCAATCAATAATAGAAAATGGAGGGATTTTTATCATGACTTTTGGAAAAAGACTTATGCAGCTACGTAAAGAACATGGTTATCGCAATCGCGACACTTTCGCGGCTGAACTTGGCATTCCTGCCAACACTTTGCGCAATTACGAAATGGACATTCGGGAACCAGGCTTTCCATTCCTTATAAAGATGTCGCAGCTTTTTCATGTCTCTACAGATTACCTGTTAGGGTTAACAGAAGAAAGAGCGACTACAGCTGTCGATGTTCAATCCATCTCCGAACAGCAGCTTATCGAGAAATATCGTCTTCTCGACTGCACTGGAAAAGAACTTGTAGATTACACAATTGCCATTGAATTAAAGCGAACCACCTTATTGGAAAATCAAAAAAACCGCATTCTCCATTATGAGCAAGCGTTTAATTTCTTAAAACAGTCATAATCGTTTTATGCATTTTCTATATACTTCTATAGCCAGCAGTGGACTATCTCTGCATTTTCTCTGGCTATAATTTTCCAAGTGTGCCGTCAGTCTTCATATTATCTGACCACTGATCTTCTTTTATAAGATAGTCTTTTATTCTTTTATTTGAAGATAACTGCTGTAATTCAAAAAACTCCCCACCGATCATTCAGTGGGGAGTTTCTCAATTCCAGTAATCTTTATTTCGCAACAAAGTTCACGATCTTATTCGGTACATAAATCTCTTTTACAAGAGTCTTGCCTTCCAGGAAGGAAGCTACTCTCTCGTCCTTCTTCGCCAGCTCAAGAGCTTCCTCTTTCGCACAGCCATTCGGGATGACGATGGTTCCACGTACTTTACCATTAACCTGTACACCGATCTCTACAGAAGCCTCTACGGTCTTGCTCTCCTCATATTCCGGCCACTGGGAAAGGGAAAGTAAGCCTTCTCCGCCGATGAACTCCCAGATTTCCTCGCAAAGGTGAGGTGCAAATGGGCAGAGAAGCTTGATGAAGATTACAAGGTCATCCTTACTGATCTTGCCAACAGCATAGATCTCGTTAATGAGAGTCATCAGGCAGGCAATTGCAGTATTAAACTTCATAGCCTCGATATCAGCGGATACTTTCTTGATTGCCTTATGGATCTTAACCTCCATATTCTTATCTGCCGGCTCTTCTGTCATAATGTCGGTAAGTCCTGCAACTCTCTCAAGGAAACGCTTGCAGCCTCTTACGGAGCTGTCATTCCACGGAGCAGCTGCGCCATAGTCACCCATAAACAGAACGTAGGTACGAAGTGCATCTGCGCCATACTCATTTACAATATCCAGCGGGTCAACAACGTTACCCTTGGATTTACTCATCTTATCACCGTCTGAACCAAGGATCATACCCTGTGCAGAACGTTTCGCATATGGCTCCGGAGTATTTACGATACCCATGTCATACAGGAAATGATGCCAGAATCTGGAGTAGATCATATGTCTGGTTACATGCTCCATACCGCCATTGTACCAGTCAACCGGCATCCAGTATTCCATCTTCTTGCGGTCTGCAAGAGCTTCTGTATTATGTGGATCCACGTAACGGAGGAAATACCAGGAAGATCCAGCCCACTGAGGCATGGTATCTGTCTCTCTCTTAGCATCTCCGCCACATTTCGGGCATTTACAGTTAACAAAGGAATCAATCTTCGCCAGTGGTGACTGTCCGTCCTCACCTGGCTGGAAGTCTTTGATCTTCGGCAGACGAAGCGGAAGCTCCTCATATGGAACTGCTACGTCACCGCACTTCGGACAATGAACGATCGGGATTGGCTCGCCCCAGTATCTCTGGCGGTTAAATGCCCAGTCTTTCATCTTGTACTGGACACCAGCTTTACCAATGCCTTTCTTCTCAAGTTCCTCAAGCATGCGCTTGATGGAATCTTTCTTATTTGTATAGCCGTTCAGGAAATCGGAGTTGATCATCTCGCCGTCGCCTGTGTAGGCTTCTTTCTCGATGTCGCCGCCCTTGATAACCTGGATAATGTCAATGCCAAACTTCTTCGCGAAGTCATAGTCTCTCTGGTCATGTGCAGGTACTGCCATGATCGCGCCAGTACCATATCCCATCATTACATAGTCTGCAATGTAGATCGGGATCTTCTTGCCGTTTACAGGGTTCACGCCCTCAAGGCCCTGGATGCATACACCAGTTTTCTCTTTTACAAGCTGGGTTCTCTCGAACTCAGTCTTCTTCGCACACTCATCACGGTAAGCCTTGATCTCGTCCATGTTGGTGATGCGGTCAGCATATTTGTCGATCAGCGGATGCTCTGGTGCGATAACCATGAAGGTAACACCGAACAGGGTATCTGGTCTGGTGGTGTAGATCTGCAGAGTCTCGTCGATTCCGTCAACTGTGAAGTTTACGAAAGCACCTGTGGATTTACCGATCCAGTTTACCTGCTGCTGTTTGATATTTGCCGGATAGTCAACGTCGTTGAGTCCCTCAAGAAGCTTGTCTGCGTACTGGGTGATTCTTAAGTACCAAACGTCCTTGGACTTCTGGATAACATCGCTGTGGCAGATGTCGCATTTACCGCCCTGGCTGTCCTCATTGGAAAGGACTACTTTACAGGATGGACAGTAGTTAACCAGTGTCTTATCACGGAAAACAAGTCCGTTCTCGAACATTTTCAGGAAAATCCACTGGGTCCATTTATAAAAATCCTCCTGTGTGGTATCGATCACACGGCTCCAGTCAAAGGAGAATCCAACGCTCTTCAGCTGGTTTGTGAATTTCGCAATGTTCTGGTCTGTGATCTCACGAGGATGTGTATTTGTCTTGATCGCATAATTCTCAGTAGGAAGTCCGAACGCATCGAATCCGATTGGGAACAGTACATTGTATCCCTGCATTCTTCTCTTTCTGGAAAGTACCTCAATACTGGAATATGCCTTAATATGACCTACGTGCATTCCGGCACCGCTTGGGTATGGGAACTCTACAAGGCCATAGAATTTCGGTTTATCACTTCCGTCAACAGCTTTAAATGCCTGCTGCTCTTCCCATTTTTTCTGCCATTTCGGCTCGATCTTCTTAAAATTGTGTTTCATTATGGTTCCTCCATAAAATTTGTACCTATCTTACAAAAATCCTTTTACCATTCTAATCCAACAAAGTAGTTTTGTCAACGAGAAACCGCCTGTATTGCAGTCTGAAGCTGATTGTCTTCCTCATGGGTAATTTCGGACTTGTTCAAGAGACTGGCATCCAGTTTCACTTCCACATCCGGAGTGATTCCTACCTTATGAATGTTGTTGCCCTTCGGGGTGTAATATCTGGCTGTAGTCAGCTTCACGGCACTTCCATCGGAAAGCTTCTGAAGGCTCTGGACGATTCCCTTTCCATAAGTGGTAGTTCCCACAATGGTTCCGATTCCATAATCCTTCACCGCCCCGGCAAAGATTTCCGAAGCGCTGGCACTGTTTTCATTTACCAGCACGGCAAACGGGATGTCGATCGGCGTATCACCGTCACACTTCATCTCCTGTTTTTCCCCATATTTGTCCTCTGTATACACGATCAGTCCCTCTGGCAAAATCTGCCGAAGCACGTCACACACCGAAGAAAGCACGCCGCCTGGATTATCGCGGAGATCCACGATCAGCTTCTCCATTCCTTTTGCCTGCAGATCCTTGTAGGCATCCGCAAACTGCTGGGGCGTCACCATAGTAAATTCTGTAATCTTCAGATAGCCAATGGAATCCTCCAGCATTTCATAGGAAACTGTCGGCAGCTCCACATCACTTATGGTCACTGTAATTTCTTCCGGTTCGTCCTGCTCCTGATGGTAAACAGTGAGAACAGAAGTCCCATCCTCTTTTTCCCGGATCATTTTGGAAACCTGGGAAGGTGTCATGTCTGTCACATCAGTTCCATCCACAGCTGTGATCACATCATTCTTTTTCACCCCGGCAACATCTGCGGGGCCGCCCTCGTAACACTCCACTACCAGAATACCCCCTTCTGTATTCTGGGTGATACTCACCCCGATTCCGGAATAGGACCCTTCTGTATCCCTTGTCTCTTCCTCATATTCCTCTTCTGTATAATATCGGGAATAAGGATCTCCAAGGCCATAGAGAAGACCTGTGTAAAGTCCTTCCTTCAGAGAATTTTCGTCTGCTTCATCCAGGTAATTCTGGTCGATTATATTTTCCAGGTAACTGATTTTCTGGGTGACGGCCACGTCAGACAGCACACTGCTGCCAGCCCGGCCCGCCTTCTGCAAGCCCACATATCCGCCGCCCAGCACCAGGGATGCACAGACCACGCCAGTTATTGCTCCTTTTAAAAATTGTTTATCTGCCATTTATCTGCTCCTCATTATTTACTGCTTCTCTTTATACAAAAGAGCTGCCAGATTTCTCCGGCAGCCCCATATTTTATCATAAATAACCTTCCTGTATTTGGATTTTCCAAATACACTCTCAGGTGGAACGCGAATAACCGTTTTTATTGTAAAACAGAATTCTCACACCTTCAAGTGTTTTCTTGTGGTAATAAAGCTTCCCACAAGACCGATTCCAATTCCCAGAGCCAGTGCTACCGGAACCAGTGTCTGATAGATCTCTCCAACCGGAATGAAATCCACAACGCCCATAAGCACGCTGAATTTGGTATATACATAGGTTACCACATTGTTATAGCAAAAATACAAAACGATCAACGGAATTCCGGCTCCTATCAGACCAAGGATCATACCCTCCAGAAGGAACGGTGCGCGGACAAATCCATCTGTAGCACCAATATATTTCATAATTCCGATCTCGTCCTTACGGACTGTAATACCCACTGAAATGGTATTGCTGATCAGAAATACTGCGATCAGAAGCAAAATAATGATCACTGCAACTGATACATAAGAAACAATACGGTTGATAGAGCCCAGTGTCTTGGCTGCCTGCTCGGACATATTTACCTCACGGACATTGTCCAGAGTCTTAATATATGCAACCAGCTCTGACTGTTTCTCGATATTGTTCAGATATACACGGTAGTTGGAAGAATTGGCCAGCGGGTTATCGTCCTTGAATCCGTCTGCCGCCTCAGCGTCATCACCGAAGTACTCCTTCTTCATCTTTTCCCATGCTTCGTCGGCTGATTCAAACTCGATCTTGGCAACCTCCGGACGCTGCTTGATCAGCTCGCCCACTGCATCCATCTGCTCCTGTGTGGTGCCTTCATTAAAAAGTACAGTGATCGGCACATCTTCCTCAACCTTGTGTGCCAGTGTGTTTACATTATTTACAATAGAATAAAAAATTCCGAAAAGAAAAATACATGCTGCCATCGTGATAACAGAAGCTACGGAAAACATGAAATTTCTTTTAATATTCTTGATACCCTGCTTCAGAGTATACCAGATGGTACTAGGCCTCATAATATTCTCCTTCTTTCTCGTCGCTGATGATCACTCCATTGTGCATGGTCAGTACACGCTTCTTCATGGAATTGACGATCTCTTTGTTATGGGTTACGACCAGAACGGTGGTTCCACGCTCATTGATCTCCTCCAGAAGCTTCATGATCTCCTCAGAGGTCTTCGGGTCCAGGTTACCGGTAGGCTCATCTGCCAGAAGGATATCCGGGCGGTTCACAATGGCTCTGGCAAGGGCCACTCTCTGCTGCTCTCCACCGGAAAGCTCATCAGGAAATGCCTTATATTTTCCAGCCAGTCCTACTTCCTGAAGTACCTCCGGCACTCTCTTGCGGATCACACGGGTAGGTCTGTTTACCACACGCTGGGCAAAAGCTACGTTCTCATATACATTTCTGTCCTTCAGAAGACGGAAATCCTGGAATACAACTCCAAGCTTACGGCGGTATTTCGCTACACGGCGGTGCTTCATGCCCTCAAGCTTCTCTCCGCTTACGATAATTTTACCTGATGTGGAATCCAGTTCTTTCAGCAGCAGTTTGATCAGGGTGGATTTACCTGAACCACTATTTCCTACTATAAATACGAATTCGCCTTTATCTACATGGAGATTGGCGTGATTCACTGCCGGCAGTCCTGGTCCATAGGACTTGCTTACATCTATCAGATCAATCATGGTATCCTCCTTGTTTTCATGGAAAAACTGCCTGGCGGCAGTTCACTTAACTTTTATGTAACATTATTGTAATATATGTCTATAGAAAATGCAACTGGTTTTTTCTTTGGTTTTTCTGCCAACGATTGCATTATACCCTGTTTTATATGGAAATCAATATATCTTCTCCTTTTTCACAAAATGTTTAGATTTAGAGCGTGCCCCCAAAAGGCTTTCTGCAAGATGTGCGCCACAATTTGTGGGAGATTTTGTCCGATTGAGGGAGGCGTAGCGGGCTACGCCGACTGAAAGAGGGCAAAATATACCGCAAAGTGGGGCGTGCAGATTGCAGGAATGATTTTGGGGGCACGCTCTAGAGGGATTACATAAAAATGCCTGCCGCAAAAAACGACAGGCACATAACTTACGAATATCGAATTGACAGTTTAAATCAATATTCCAGCGTCTCCATATACTTCATATATCTGACAACCATCAGTGCGATCTTGAATGTAATCGCATCCTCAAATACACGAAGGTCAAGTCCGGTGCTCTTCTGGAGCTTATCCAGACGGTATACAAGAGTATTACGGTGAATATAAAGCTGTCTGGAGGTCTCGGACACATTCAGGCTGTTCTCAAAGAACTTGTCGATGGTAACCAGTGTCTCCTCATCGAAATCATCCGGAGATTTGCCACCGAAGATCTCCTTAATGAACACCTTACACAGCGGAATCGGAAGCTGATAGATCAGACGGCCAATTCCAAGGGAACTGTAGGCGATCACATCCTTCTCCGGTGAGAAGATCTTACCTACATCAAGAGCCATTCTGGCTTCCTTGTAAGAACGGGAAACCTCCTTCAGCTCGCTTACGATGGTTCCGTATGCGATATGTGTATGATTCTCTCTCTCAAAGCCTAAGGTATCAAGGACTGTCTGGGCAAGCTTGTCCATCTCTTCGTATCCTTCATTCTCCTCCAGCTCTTTGACAATGATGATGCTCTTCTCATCAACTGCGGTGATGAAGTCCTTGCTCTTACCGCTGAAAAGACTCTTCACGCTCTCCATGGAGCTGTGCTCTCTCTCCTGCTCAAGCTCCAGGATCATGACCACACGACGTACGTCTGCTTCGATGTGAAGCTTCTTCGCACGGTTATAAATATCTACCAGGAGCAGGTTATCAAGAAGCAGGTTCTTAATGAAGCTGTCCTTGTCAAAACGCTCCTTATAAGCTACGATCAGGCTCTGGATCTGGAAAGCTGCAAGCTTACCGACCATATAAGTATCCTCATCTTCTCCGTGGGCAACCAGAATGTATTCCAGCTGGTAATCGTCACAGACCTTGAAATACTGGTAACCTTTCACAAGCTGGCTGGCAGCCTGGGATTCCACAAATGCCTGAACATCCTGTGGCTGAATCTCAAAATCGCTGTAGGTGGACGCCAGTGTCTTGCCATCTGTGTCAATTATGCAAAACTCCGTCCTGGATATCTCCTTGAGCCCCTCAAGTGTATTCTGCAGTACCTGATTTGATATCATTACCCTTCCATCCCTTCTTGTAAAATTATATGTGTGCCGGATTCCGGCATGAATGGCTGCCTGCTATGTGCACAAAAATCGCTCTCTGTAATCTGTAAAAGTGCACAAAACCATAGGCTAGCATAGGAAAATCTACTGATTCAAAAAATCCATGACACTATTTTAATACAAAATCACCAAAAAGAAAAGAGGAAAGTAGAAATTTTTTACAAAACTCCGGTTGTTTTTTTCTGATATTTTTATATCCTACCATTTTTTGCACTTTATTTTGCACTTTTTTCTCTGCTTAAGCAGGATTTTGAGACGAAATTTGTGTAAATTTTCCTGGCAGATTCCAAAACCTGTTTGGAGAGGGCTTTTCCAAATTACTTCCTCTCTATAAACCCTTCTCCAAGAACTTCTCTTACATCAGACACGATCACAAACGCATCCGGGTCGATATCATCCACCAGCTCTTTTAAGACTACGATTTCTTTGCGTCCTACCACACAATAAAGCAGCAGCTTATCCTGATCTGAGTACATGCCTTTTCCATGGATTCCGGTCACACCACGGTCCAGCTTCTCCATGATCTCACTGGAAATCTCCTGGGGCTTGCTGGTAATGATGTAGGCCTGCTTGGAAAATTTCAGACCTTCGATCATGCTGTCTGATACTTTTGTCACAAGGAAAACGGCAATGATGGCATACAATGCCTTCTGCACACCGAATACGTACATACCTACCAGTACAATAGCACCGTCAATAAACTGCATGATCTGGGCAATGGAGTAATGACGGAGCTTTCTCTGGAGAAGTGCTGCCATCATGTCGGTACCGCCTGTGGTTCCTCTTCC
Organism: Blautia sp. HCP3S3_H10_2; assembly: GCF_052122375.1. NCBI lineage: Bacteria > Bacillati > Bacillota > Clostridia > Lachnospirales > Lachnospiraceae > Blautia > Blautia sp. HCP3S3_H10_2. The sequence goes on along the minus strand of NZ_JBQKCL010000001.1, from coordinate 387,234 downwards.
CAGAAACACAAGGCCGATTCCAACGCCCTGGATCACACCACCATAGACAGCGGCCAGTAAAAGGTCATTGCCTGCTATGTCAAAAGCTGGCAGGACAGCCAGCCAGAAGGAGAGACAGACTTCTCCCACCAGTGCCTTTTTCACAAACTGAAATCCCCCGATTTTCATTCCAATCAGAAAAAGGGGAATATTCAGGCTTAAGTTGGTGATCCACAGTGGAATCCCTCCTGGTACTACTCCTTCAGTCCACTCTTTTACCAGAATGGCGATACCGGAGAAACCTCCGGTTACCATGCCAGACATATCGAAAACACTGTTTACCGCAGTCGCCATAAGCGCTGTCCCCACAATGATCATCAGATAGTCCAGATATATGGCTTTTTTGTTATTCTGAAACATGGGATACCTCCTTTTTTGGTATTTTTCAAACACGCTCTATCACTCGTCATCCTCCAGCTGCTTCGTCAGATACCTTCCCACGATCTTGGAAAATCCGGTGATGTTCCGGATATAGGCAAAATCCTTTCCAAAAATTTTCTTCTCTGTCGCCAGGTCTTTCTCTTCTCCTGCAAAGACACCAAGTACGCTTACCCCCTGGCTGCGCAGCTTACGGATCTGGGCGGCCGTATCTGTAATGGCATATTTCCCATGATAGGGTGCAGGATTCTTTGCATTTGGCCGGTTCACAATTACGTCATAAGGCCGTCCATCGCTTAAAATGATCAGGATTTTCTTTTCTTCTTCCCGTTTCAGAAGTCCATATCCTGCCGCCCGGATAGCAAGTCCATCCCGGTTATTGGAGGATGTCACATAATTAAAAATGTTTTCATTCGCCGTTCGGGGATCATCATATTCCCGGAAACGGTGAAGAATGGTGTAATCCCAGAATGTGCAGTAGCTCATTACCCTGTGTGGAAGTCCAACATTGCTTAAAGCTTCGCTGATTATATAAGCCTGCAGCGCCACTTCTCCCTGACGGCTCATCTGGGAACCGCTGGCATCGATCAGTACATCCACCACAAAATCCGAGGAATCGCCCTTCAATTCCCGTTTAAAGATCCGTGCCTCACTGCTTCTGCCCAGACGCCATAACCTTGAGGGCACAATAATCCCACGGTCAGAAAGGATTTCCTGGCTCTCACTTTTGATGATCAGCGATTTCTTCAACATATCCGTAAGAAGGGCTATATTCCGTTTCACGATCCGGTGTTTATCATGATAAAGCCAGATATTCTTATTTTTCAACCTTTTCGCATATTCATACTGGTAATTTCGTTTTACTGGATTTTTCAGGATTCCCTCTGTGAAATACAGGCTGCAGTCGCTGTGAATGTCCCGGCACATCAGCTGGTTCATCCGCTTTTCTTCCGTCTCATTCAGATAGGTTTTACCGAAATTCAGTTCCACATATGTGTGGGCTTTTTCCAGTGCCTCAGGCGGAAGTACTGTGATCTTCTGCTTCGTCTGGCGTTCCTCTTCCATCTCCTTTGTGACGTCCGCGTTTTCCATCCCTGCCACATTGGAGGTCAGCTGCTCCATATAGCTTTCCAGGGCGTCCTCATACATTTCTTCTGAAAGATAATCCTGCCAGTCGAACTCTGTCAGATCTTCCATGGTGACTGCAAGTACCTGCTCTAGCGTCACCTTTTTTCCGAAATCCGGATCTGCCACTTCATTATATATGGTATCAATGATGCGGATCAGGGACATGGTGTCCTGCACATTTGCTGCGCCGGATATCAAGTTAATATAGTGATAAATTCCGTTATATTTTTCTCGGACATCATCTGTTATTGATTCTTTTGTTATTGTTTTTTCTATTTTCGTTTTCTCTGTTGCAGTTTTTTCTTTTAATGTTTCTTCTATTATTGTTTCTTCTGTTACCGCTTCTTCTATTATCGCTTCTTCTATTACCGCTTCTTCTGTTACTGTTTTTATCTTTCCATCTGCAATGCTTTCCGTACTTACAACTTGTTTTTTCTGTTTCTTTTCCTGTCCCCGGTCAATTCTCCGGCGGAGCAGATTCACCCGCAGATACCCGAGACGATCTGCTGCCGACGGCATCACTTCATATTCCTGATCCAGAATGTCTTCGCAGGCTTTTCTCTGCATGTCCCAGATTCCAGGACGCAGTTCACAGATTCTCTCGCCAATGGCTTCCTCAATGCAAAGCTGGGACACGAAGGTCAGAGATGCCTCATCTGCACCCATGAAAATCTTTTTCACCAGGTACATTCCCAGAAACTCCTTGTCGAAAAACTTCGCCAGAGCCCCCTGCTTAATTCCATCGTACAAAGCAATATTCTTCGATCTGAGAAATAAGGAAACATCTGGCTTCATCTGCTGGGTGTAATCTCCACTGATGGTCCACAGAAGATTGCGGATTCGGTTTTCCAGCTCCAGCTGGTAATCCAAAATCCCAGGCTCTTCACTGTCCCCTCTTCTTGCCAGCGCCTCCTCGGCATCCTCTTTATCTATTTGTTTCGCAGAAAGCTTCACATTTGTGTCCCCTGACGCTTCCAGAGAATGTCTCACAGTTCCCGTTTTTTCATTCGCCATAAACATCTTCCCGTGTCCATCCCTGCGGAATCCTGGTACGCACCACATCCTCCACGATTTCTTTCTCAAACACATCAAATGTCTTGTTCACAATTCCCATCTGTACTGCCTGCCATGGGGAAAGTCCTGTCCGCACGATCTTCATGGCAGCCAGCAGTCCACGGAGATCCAGTGGCTTGGTAGAGATCTCGCTGTTCATGGATTTCTGCTGCAGATCCAGGAACACACCGATGAACTGCTCCACTGCCTCTTTTTTCGCGTCCGGGAACATCCGGTTAAAAATAAATCCCAGAGTCTCTTCATTCTGGGCTGGCATATCGATTACTAGGAAACGGGAGACAAGGGCTTCATTCAGCTCTTTGGTTCCTGCATATCCGTAGTTCATCGTGCCGATAAATCTGGCTGCCGGATGAAGGTCAATCTTATCATATCCTGGCACATCAATGGAACGGCGGTAATCCAATGTGGCATGAAGCACGGAAACTGCATCATTTTTCGCCATATTGATCTCATCCAGGATTCCGAAGCCTCCTTCCTGGGCACACTGGTAAATACTGCCTTTACGCAGCTTCACCTGATTGTCCACAAAGGTATCGGTACCGATCAGATCCCCACTGTTTGTATTTACATGAAAAGATACATTATACACCGGTCTACCGAAAATATAGGCCAGATTCTCAGCCAGTACATTTTTTCCTGTGGCCTTAGGGCCTGCCAGAAGCAGATTTTCCCCTTCCAGTACGGCCGCCATGGCCATCTCCAAAGTCTCTTTCCCATAAAACGGAAGAGACGGCTTCATCAGACGGTGCTTCGCTTCCTCTGATACGCCATATTCCTTTCGAAAGTCTTCTGCTGCCTTAATAAGCTGGCTGCTTACGCCTTGTTCTTCTAAGAACTTAAATTCATTCATGAAAACTTACCACTCCTGTTTCTTATGTTAATTTTCCCTTATCACTTTACTCCTTTAACAGAAAAGAGGACTGCGGCTGCAGTCCTCCCAATTTATTTACGGCTCAATTACCAGATCTCCATAGGATGGCATCGGCCACATTTCTTTATCTACCAGCATTTCCAGTTCATCCACCGGCTCTCTTAATTTCTCCATTGCCGGAACTAATTTCTCTCTGCAGAACACTGCTCTGTCACGTCCTTCCGGATGATCCTCTACCTGGCTTACCAGCTTGCTCAGCTTGTTCATGGCACTGTTCACTTCCTTGAGAAGCTTGCTTGCTTTCTTCAGAAGATCCATCTGTACACTTACATCAATTGGTCCCACAGCTTTTACCTGATTGATGGACTTTGCCAGAACCGTGGTATATTTGATAACTGCAGGAATGATCTGCTTGGTAGCCATGTCGATCATTGTTTTTGCTTCAATATTGATTGCTTTCGCATAGATCTCATACTGGATCTCCGCTCTGGATTCCAGCTCTGTCTTCGTAAATACGCCAAACTCACCAAACAGCTGTACAGCTTTGTCTGTGGTGAGTGCCGGGATTGCATCAACCATAGACGGAAGGATTGGAAGACCACGGCGGCGTGCCTCTTTCTCCCACTCCGGTGCATAGCCGTTACCGTTAAATACGATTCTCTGATGCTCAGTCGCATATTTCTTGATCAGGTCATGAACTGCCAGGTCAAAGTCCTCTGCTTTCTCCAGAATGTCGCAGGCTTCCTTAAATGCCTCTGCTGTGATGGTATTCAGCACCACGTTGCATGCGGAAATGGAATCCTTGGAGCCAACCATACGGAATTCGAATTTGTTACCGGTAAATGCAAAAGGTGAGGTACGGTTACGGTCTGTGGCATCCTTCATAAAATCCGGAAGGGTCTTAACACCAGTCGCCAGCTTCTCCCCAGTCTTACTTCTGGTAGCTGTACCAGTGCTGATCAGCTGCTCCAGTACATCCTCCAGCTGCTCACCAAGAAATACGGAAATAACAGCAGGCGGAGCCTCATGACCGCCCAGACGCTGGTCATTTCCCACATCTGCAGCAGACTCACGAAGAAGATCTGCATGCTTGTCAACTGCTTTCAGGATACAGGTGAGTACCAGAAGGAACTGTACGTTCTCATGCGGTGTCTTGCCTGGCTCCAGAAGATTGATTCCGTCATCTGTGGTAAGAGACCAGTTATTATGCTTACCAGAACCATTCAGCCCTGCAAATGGCTTCTCATGAAGCAGGCAGCGCATGCCATGACGGCTTGCTACTTTCTTAAGGATACGCATCATGATCTGGTTATGGTCTGCTGCAATATTCACAGGTGCATAGATCGGCGCAAGCTCATGCTGTGCCGGTGCCACCTCATTATGCTGTGTCTTGGCTGTCACGCCCAGCTTCCAGCACTCTTCATTTACTTCTTTCATATATGCGGAAACTCTCTGACGGATGGTTCCGAAATAATGGTCATCCATCTCCTGTCCCTTAGGCGGCATTGCGCCAAAAAGGGTACGGCCTGTATAAACCAGATCCTTTCTCTGCATATATTTCTCTTTATCAACGAGGAAATACTCCTGCTCAGCGCCTACAGATGGGGTCACATGCTTAGAGGTAGTATTGCCAAAAAGTCTGAGAAGCCGTAATGCCTGTATATTGATGGCTTCCATGGAACGGAGAAGAGGTGTCTTCTGATCCAGTGCCTCTCCTGTATAGGAGCAGAAAGCAGTCGGGATACATAAGGTTCCGCCTGCTGCATCATGGCGTACAAAAGCCGGTGAGGTACAATCCCATGTGGTATAGCCTCTGGCCTCAAAGGTAGCGCGAAGTCCGCCAGACGGGAAAGAAGATGCGTCCGGCTCACCTTTGATCAGCTCTTTACCGGAAAAGCTCTGCAGAACCTTTCCATTCTCCATAGGTGCGGTGATAAATGCGTCATGTTTCTCTGCGGTCACGCCTGTAAGGGGCTGGAACCAGTGGCTGTAATGGGTAGCACCCTTCTCAATGGCCCATTCCTTCATCTCATGGGCAACCACATCCGCAACCTCCATGGAGAGCTCTTTGCCCTCTTCGATGGTTTTCTTCAGTTCCTTGTAAACTTTCTTCGGCAGACGTTCCTGCATGACAGAATCATTGAATACATCACATCCGAATAATTCCTTCACATTAACATAATCTCCCATTGTTCCTCTCCTCTCATCCATCTTACAGCCAGGACAAAGATCTTCCTTCAAAAACCCTGCGCTGGCAGTAATTCATCATCACACATTGCTGGTTATTGCTGGTTTTTTGCTGGTTTTTACTCTACTTCGTACTCTTCAGATACAGGTTCAGGGCCTGCTGCAGGTTCTCAATCTCCACAATCTTCGGGCTTCCGCCATACTCTCCATCCAGAGTCCATGCAACCTCTTCCTCTGCCTCTACAGAAAGCTTCCTTGCCTTGAAAGAATAAATCAGGTCGGAATTGTCCTCCATACTTACAAGATTGCGGATGATCTCCTGCATTTCTATAGGATTCTTCGGCTGCACGATCAATGTCACTTCAAAAAGACCGTCATTCATATCCACATCCTTGGTCAGATTCTTAAATCCACCAACAGATCTGGAATTGGTAACCATACCGTAAATAAAGTTATCCTCGATCACGCCGCTCTCTGTGGTTACTTTCAGATGGTAAGCTTTGATATCAAGAAGTCTCTTGGCTCCTTCCAGCACATAGGCCAGATGTCCCAGGATATTCTTCTGATCCTGACTGGTCTCATAGGAAACATCTGTGAAAAGACCAAATGCAGCCACATAGGCAAATGTCTGATGGTTAAATTTGCCAATGTCACAGCGGTAGATCTGCTCTTCCATAATGTTTGAAGCTGCATCCAGCATATTCTTAGGCATAAAAAGGCTGTTAGCAAAGTCATTAGTGCTTCCTGCAGGTATGTATCCAACCGGAACATGACTTCCTACCTCTGTAATACCGGTCACCACCTCGTCCAGTGTACCGTCGCCGCCGCTGCACACGATCAGATCTACGTGATCTGCATATTTCTTCACCTGCTCATATGCATCCCTTGGAGCCTGGGTCGCACGGATGATCACTTCATAACCGCCTTTATTAAAGATATCTACTATATCCATCAGGGATGTTTTGATCTTGCCTTTTCCTGCTTTGGGATTAAAAATAAATACCAGTTTTTTCTCCAACTTCATTCCTCTTTTTCATTACCTTTATTTTACACATAAAAATTAATTCACATATGATACTATAAAAAAAAGAGGGCAAATTGTCAACGCTTTTGCCCTCTTTTATAGTCTTTTTAGAATTAAATCATTTTCTCCTTTAAGCGTTATTTACAGCTTCCTTCATGGATTTTACATACTCTTTCACATACGGCACGCAGTTTTCCCCATGGGCTGCGCACAGCTTCACGATAGCAGAGCCAACGATTGCGCCATCCGACTGGGCTGCCATTTTCTTCGCCTGCTCAGGAGTGGAAATTCCGAAGCCGACCGCACATGGAATATCTTTCGCTTCTTTTACCAGCTTCACCATAGCTCCGATATCGGTTGTGATCTGGGTTCTGGTTCCCGTTACACCAAGAGATGACACGCAATATACAAATCCATTTGCCTCCTTTGCAATCTGCGCGATTCTCTCATGTGAGGTTGGTGCGATCAGGGAGATCAGATCAAGTCCATACTGCTTACACACCACATCGAACTCTTCTTTTTCTTCAAAAGGCACATCCGGCAGGATCAGTCCATCCATTCCCACTTCTGCTGCCTTCTTGATAAAACGCTCTGTTCCATAGGAAAAAACAACGTTGGCATAGGTCATAAATACCATTGGGATTTTTGTTTTCTCACGAATTTTCACTACCATGTCAAACACCTTATCTGTAGTCACACCGCCGCTTAAGGCACGCACATTGGCTGCCTGGATCACAGGGCCTTCGGCGGTAGGATCGGAAAACGGAATTCCCAGCTCGATCAGGTCTGCCCCTGCCTCCTCCATGGCATAGACAAGCTGTTCCGTGATGGCAAGAGACGGATCTCCGCAGGTGATAAACGGGATAAATGCCTTTCCTTTTGCAAATACTTCTGAAATTCTGTTACTCATGAAGATCCTCCCCTCTGTATCTTGCGATTGCCGCACAGTCCTTGTCCCCGCGGCCAGAAATCGTGATCACTACGCACTGGTCTTTGCCCATCTTTGGAACGATTTTTTTCGCATAGGCAACTGCATGGGCACTTTCGATAGCTGGAATGATTCCCTCTGTCCTGGAAAGATATTCAAAAGCTTCCACCGCTTCTTCGTCGGTGACTGGTACATACTGAGCACGGCCAATGTCGTACAGGTGTGCATGCTCCGGTCCGATTCCAGGGTAATCCAGACCTGCGGAAATAGAATAAACCGGTGCGATCTATCCATACTCATCCTGGCAGAAATAGGATTTCATGCCATGGAAAATACCAAGCTTTCCTGTAGCAATGGTTGCAGCTGTCTCTGCAGTATTGACGCCTCTTCCGGCTGCCTCACAACCTATCAACTGTACCTCTTTGTCTTCTATAAAATGGTAAAAAGTTCCGATGGCGTTAGAGCCGCCGCCTACACAGGCAAGCACAGCATCTGGAAGCTTTCCCTCTTTTTCCAGCATCTGCTCTTTGATTTCTTTGGAAATAACTGCCTGGAAATCACGTACGATCGTTGGGAAAGGATGAGGTCCCATAACAGAGCCCAGCACGTAATGGGTGTCTGCAATGCGGTTTGTCCATTCACGCATGGTCTCGGATACTGCATCCTTCAAAGTGGCAGTTCCTGAGGTTACCGGATGAACCTTTGCCCCCAGAAGACACATTTTATATACGTTCAGAGCCTGGCGCTCGGTGTCTTCTTTTCCCATGAAAACCTCGCATTCCATTCCCATAAGGGCTGCCGCTGTAGCCGTTGCCACGCCGTGCTGGCCCGCTCCTGTTTCTGCGATCACACGGGTTTTGCCCATTTTCTTGGCAAGAAGCACCTGTCCTAATACGTTGTTGATCTTGTGAGCTCCGGTGTGGTTCAGGTCTTCTCTTTTTAGGTATACCTTGGCGCCGCCCAGATCTTCTGTCATATGAGCTGCATAGTACAAGCGTGAAGGCCGTCCTGCATATTCATTTAAAAGCTCTGTCAGTTCCCGGTTAAATTCTGGGTCATTTTTATAATGGTTGTAGGCCTCTTCCAGCTCGATTACTGCGTTCATCAGTGTTTCCGGAATGTACTGGCCGCCATGGATTCCAAATCTTCCTTTTGACATGGTGGGGTGTTCCTTTCTGCTATTATTTTATTGTCTATCTTATTAACTATTTAATGTGCTCAGGGCGTATGTACTCGGTCACAGTGAATTCCCGCCAATAAACTCCTGTTTGGTCAGTTGCAGTTGTCGATAACCAGCGGTTTGGCAATGTATATTCACGTAGCCGTGCATTTCAGGAGCGGTTTTAGTGTAGCTGAAATCCGATGCTTACGTAGACTTGGCGCGAGGGCTCTCCCGAGCGTCTTAGTCGAAGTTAGCAGCTAGTTCAGCGGAACGTTGCTCCGCACGGCGGTGAATATACATTGCCAGACCGCGTCCGGGAATCGACATCCAGCACATTAAATAGCAATTTTCTTAATTATAAATCCGCTTCACGCTCTTTTTTATATGCTTCCAGCGTATTAATCTGCTTCAGCATCCGGGCGATCTGACAGATCTTTGCAGGATCTTTCTTACCATCGGTTTCCAGGCTACTGCTCAGATCAACAGCCCAAGGATGCAGGGTACCGATGGCGCTGCGGATATTTTCAGAGCTGATTCCTCCTGCCAGGAAAAATGGCCGTCTCACTGGCGGTACCAGTTCCCAGTCAAACGTCTCTCCTGTTCCTCCATTTCCCTGATCCAGCAGAATGTAATCAGCAGGACTTCTAAGTGCCTTTTTCACATCCTCCGGGGTCTTTATGGAAAAGGCCTTGATCACAGGCTTTCCTGTCATATTCTGGATTTTCTCAATGTAATCCTCATCTTCATCTCCATGTAGCTGGGCCGCCCAGAGCGTTCCATCTCTTAATAAAGAAATCGGTAGTTCTGGAGCTGCATTTACAAATACTCCCACTGGAAGGATTTCCTTGTCCAGTCCCTTAACCAGGACTTTCACTTGCTCGGCACTAAGGCTTCGTCTTCTTCCCGGGACTTCGATCACGAAACCTGCAAAGTCCGGTTTTACTTCATTCACCGCGGCAATGTCCTGTTCACAGGTCAGGCCGCAGATTTTTAATTTTGCCATATTATTTGTTTCCTTTACTTTCTGTTATTTTAATTAGTAACAGTTCCACAAAGCGTATTTTGAGAGCCGGCTCTGAGCTGTTACTTCAATTTTCCATTTTAAATTTCCTGACTTAAAACTGCAAGTGCCTCCTTTTTATCAGGACTTCTCATCAGTGTCTCTCCGATCAATACCGCGTCCACCTTATTTTCGTATAACACCCGGATATCCTGCGCTGTCTTAATTCCACTCTCCGACACAAAAACCGTATCCTCTGGAGCCATATTCCGAAGCCGGATGCTGTTTCCCATATCAACAGAAAAGTCATGGAGATTCCGGTTGTTCACACCTATGATCTTTGTCCCAAGATTCAATGCTCTGTCCACTTCCCATTCATCATGGGCTTCCACCAGGGCATCCAGTCCCAGCTCCTGTGCCAGCTCCCCAAAAGCTTTCAGCTGGCTGTCATCCAGAATGGCACAGATCAACAACACAGCAGATGCCCCAAATGTCTTTGCCTGGTAGATCATGTACTCATCCACGGTAAAATCTTTGCGGAGCACTGGAATACTTACCGCCTGTGCGATTTCCTGCAGATACCGGTCTGCGCCCTGAAAATAAAAAGGCTCCGTGAGACAGGAAATTGCAGAAGCTCCTGCCTGTTCATATTCCCTTGCAATATCCAGATAGGGAAAATCCGGTGCGATCAGGCCCTTTGACGGAGAAGCCTTTTTTACTTCGCAGATAAAGGACATTCCTGGTTTTTTTAAAGCTTCCAGAAAGCTTTGCTTTTCCTCTGCTTTCCTGGCCAGTTCTGAATTTTGCTGTGAGATAAGTACTCTTAATGGGACTTTGAATTTTTCTTCTTCAATGCGTTCTTTTGTGCGCGCTGCAATCTCTGTTAATATGCTCATGAAATCTCCTATTTTACTTTTCTGCTATTAATTACATACCATCATAGTGGAATCTGCCTAAGCAGACATCTTCTTTTATGATAGACTTGTATTTCTTATTTCCGGTTATCTTATTCCTGATTACCTTATTCCTGGTTACTTTGTTCCCAGTTACTTTATTCCTGGTTACTCTTCTCTATGAATTCTTCCAGCTTTCCAAGGGCAGCTCCAGTGTCGATCAGCTGCTCTGCCATTTTCACACCTGACTCAATGGATTCAGCTTTTCCAGCGATATACAGGGCAGCTCCGGCATTCAGGCAGACTGCATGGCGTTTCGCACCAGTTTCTTTTCCCTCAAGGATTGCTCTTGTGATTGCGGCATTTTCCTGTGGTGTTCCACCAGTCAGCGCATCTTTCGTGCAGCGCTCATAGCCGAACTGTTCCGGTGTAAGTACATAGGAGGTAAATTTTCCATCCTTAATCTCGCATACAGAGGTCGGTGCACTCATGGAAATCTCATCCAGGCTGTCCTGTCCGAAAACTACCATACCTCTTGTTACACCAAGATTTGCCATAACCTGTGCAAGAGGCTCTACCAATGCCTCATCATAAACACCCATCAGCTCCATGTTTGCACCAGCCGGATTGCTTAAGGGGCCGAGAATATTAAATACGGTACGGATTCCAAGTTCCTTGCGGATCGGAGCCACATATTTCATTGCAATGTGATAGTTCTGGGCAAACAGGAAGCAGATTCCGATTTTTTCCAGAAGCTCCTGGCTTTTTTCCGGCGGAATCGTGATCTTAACTCCAAGAGCTTCCAATACGTCTGCTGCTCCGGATTTAGAAGAAGCAGCTCTGTTTCCATGTTTTGCCACCGGCACACCGCCAGCTGCAATTACGAGGGAGGCTGTTGTGGAAATATTAAAGGAGTTGGAACCATCACCACCTGTACCAACGATTTCCAGTACATCCATATCATGAAGCAGCTTGATACAGTGGGCTCTCATCCCAGCAGCTGAAGCAGTAATCTCGTCAATGGTCTCTCCCTTTAATGCAAGGGCTGTCAGGTAAGCGGACATCTGCACCGGAGTAGCCTTGCCACTCATGATCTCATCCATAACCTCTTCTGCTTCCTGATAAGTAAGATTTTGTTTTTTCGATAATTTGATAATGCTTTCTTTGATCATTTTTGTACTCCTCTCTGAAAATGCCCGTGCGGCTGCCAGAAAATTCTCTATCATAGTTTTCCCATCCGGTGTCATAACGGATTCCGGATGGAACTGCACTCCGTAAACCGGATATTCTTTATGTTCTACCGCCATGATCTCCCCATCTTCGGCTCTGGCAGTCACCACCAGGTCTTCCGGAAGTGTCTCTTCCAGTGCTGCCAGGGAATGGTATCTGGCTGCGGGGAATTTTTGTGGAAGTCCTTTAAACAGGACATTACTGTTTTGCTGGATCATCATATCCTTTTTTCCATGCTTCAGTTCTTTTGCATAAGAAACTACACCACCAAAGGCTTCACAGATACTTTGGTGTCCCAGGCACACACCCAGGATTGGGATTTTTCCTGCGAACGCTTTTATTACCGGAATGCAGATTCCTGCATCCTCCGGGCGTCCAGGTCCGGGAGAAAGAACAATTGCCTCTGGTCCCAGCTTTTCAATTTCTGCCAGAGTGATTTCATCATTTCGCACCACCTGAATGTCCGGATTAACGGACCCGATCAGCTGGTAAAGATTGTAGGAAAAACTGTCGTAATTATCAATCAGTAAAATCATTCTAATCCCTCCTCTGCCTGGCTGATGGCCCTTACCACCGCTCTTGCCTTATTCTGACATTCTTCAAACTCTTTTTCCGGTACACTGTCTGCTACAATTCCAGCTCCTGAACGGATGCAGATCTCATCTTTTTTCTTATACACAAGCCGGATTGCAATGCACACATCCAGGTTTCCGGTGAAATCCACATATCCGATGGCACCTCCGTAAATACCTCGTTTGCTCTGCTCCAGCTCCTGGATGATCTGGCAGGCTCTGAATTTCGGTGCTCCCGAAAGAGTACCCGCTGGTAAGATCGCATCTACTGCATCAATGGCATCCCTGCCATCTGCAATGGTTCCGGTAACGGTGGAGCCAAGATGCATAACGCAGGAATAACGCTCCACAGTCAGGTATTTTTCCACTTTTACGCTTCCAAGCCTGCTTATTTTTCCAATATCATTCCTTCCAAGATCCACCAGCATGTTGTGCTCGGCAAGTTCTTTTTCATCCTGAAGAAGATCTGCTTCCAGCGCTTTGTCCTCCTGTGGAGTTTTTCCACGGGGCCTTGTTCCTGCAAGGGGAAAAGTACTCAGCTTGCCATGCTCCAGCTTCGCCAGGGTTTCCGGCGATGCTCCGGCGATTTCAATGTCGTCACTGGAAAAATAAAACATATAGGGAGAGGGATTCGTAGCCCTAAGTACTCTGTAGGTATCAAACAGACTGCCTGTAGCCTTCGCCCGCATGGGGTTTGATAAAACCACCTGGAAAATATCCCCTTCGTGAATATAGTGCTTGGCTTTTTCCACCATTTCACAATATTTTTCTTTTGGAAACTGTGGCTGGATTTCTGACTGGAGACAGATTGGAGGGAACTCTTTTTTCTCACCATTTTTGATAAGTCTTGTCATTTCTTCCAGTTTTTCACAGGCCCGCTTATAGGACTCATCCAGATTGTCTGTCATTACTCCTGTGATCAGAAGTACCTTCTGACGGTAATGGTCAAATGCGATCACTTCGTTAAACAGCATCAGGTCCAGATCCCGGAAATCCTGCTGTTCTGCATCGGTCAGATTCAGTTTTGGTTCGCTGTATTTGATGTAGTCGTAGGAAAAATAGCCCACCAGGCCACCGGTGAAGGTTGGCATGTTGTCCATCACAGGGCTTTTATACTGCTGGATGATTTTCCGGATGGCATCACCTGGATGAGTAACCTGCATGACCTCTTCTGACTGTTTTTTTTCTTTTCTGACATTATTTTCTGCTTTTTTATCATGCAATGAATCCGCTTCGTTAGTTCTTGTTTTCCCATTCACCAGTGCATCCGTTTTCTTTGGTTCCGCTTTTTCAGTGTTCAGAGCATCTGTTTTGTTTTCAAACAATTCATCCGTCCGTCGGATTCGCAAAATTCCGTCTGTACAGGTAATTTCCATGGAAGGGTCATATCCAAGAAAAGAATATCTGCCCCACACCTCATTCTGGCTGGCACTTTCCAGCAGATAGCAATGGTGACTTGCCTTTTGCAAGATTCTCATCATCTCTACCGGTGTGTAACTGTCTGCGTATAACTCTTTGCAGATGGGAATTCTTTTGTAATCTCCCGCTGCTGCCATTTCCCTGATCTTGTCAAATGTTGGATACATAGAGCACCTCCCGTTTTTTCTGAACTTTTACGATTCACCAAGTTCACAGCGACTCACTTTGCCATGCATACAAAAACATGATGGTTAAAAGCAAGAATTGTCATACAAGCTTCTCTTCCATGTCCTGCCGTAACTTTGTCCCAAAGAATACGCCTTGGCACGAAGTGTCTTTTATGTAATAGAAGGCTCTAACGAAATTTCTTATTACGTAAAAAGACCCGTCCATGACAGAACTTCTATGTCTGTCAAGGACGGGTCTGGATAATCCACCCGCGGTGCCACCTTGATTCACGATGCAAAAATCGTGCTCTTAACGGAATACCATCATATTCCTGACAACTGACGTATGTCTTACGTCGCATCATACTTGGCTTATCAGCCGTTCCATGCGCCCTCAGCGGCCCATTTAGCGAGCTACAGATCTTAACACTGTTCTACTACAGTTTCTCCTGATAGCTCTTACAAACTGCATTACCATCCGGTTCTCAGCCTCCCGGACTCTCTGTGGGTGCACGATTGTTTTTATTTCCGCTTCAACGGTTTAGTTCGTTAAATTGAATTTTTATATAAAATAGCATACCGAAATTAAATTGTCAAGCATTTCAACAAAATTCACATCACAAAATTTTTATCAGAAAATTTCAATTAGAATTTGCACACTACTTTGCCAAACTATTTCTGACAGCTTTCAATCACGCACTCATGTTCCTTTGTTTTCCTGCTGTAATTAATCCCCACCAGCAGAATATTCCCCTTGTATTCATCAAGACTTTTGCAATACTTCTTTTCTTTGATCTGTTCAATAGCACCCATGGCACTTTTATCCCACTTTAATTCCACTACCAGAGCTGGTTTATCCAAAAACTTCTTACGTGGTATAAAGACTAAATCAGCATATCCTTTCCCGCCCGCCAGTTCACGATAAACAGTGTAATAATTCCGGGCAGCATAAAGTGCAAGTGAAATGGTATAGCTTAGAGCATTTTCATCGTTATACTGGATGTGTGATGTCTCAAAATGGGCTTCTTGCATACTTTGGGCCACTTGCGCTGGTCTGCCTTGCCAGATTGCATTTAACGTATCAGCCGAATTCTTCAGTGCCCTGGAAATTTCGCCCCAGTCAGATGCGGAAACTGCGCTCACATATTCTGCCCGTACTTCATTATTGGGAATAAAAACGCTTTTATTCTTTCCGTCGTATCCCAGATATCCAAGGTGAATCAATAATGTGAGCACATCATCTTCATTGCGAAAGGTAGTCATATCATTGGTAAAACTTCCAGTATTTACAGGAACCTCTTCGCCTGCCATCATGCTTAAAATGTCATCCTTCAGGCCATCAAAATTCATATCAATATAAACCTGAAGGGCCTCAAATGTCTCTGTCTGATTCCAGTAATTCTCAATTTTCCCAAACCGCATACAATTTACCACCGACCGCGGACTATAGACAGATAACGCATTTTCAAAAGAATAGCCATCATACCAGCTTTTTATTTCTTCCATATCCAGACCGTACTTCCTGCAAAGTGCCTCCACTTCTTCTTCTGTAAATCCTACATATGGGGCAAGCGGTCCTGGATTTATCATAGAAAACTCATCAAACATATTCAACGCCGAATGGGTTCCATATTTCTTAATCGGAAGAATCCCAGTCATATATGCAAGATGAATATATCCTTTGTCCTTCATGAGATCCCGAAGGAAATCCAGATACCGCTCCTGAGACTCCTTATCAATCTTACATTCCCTGAAAACACAATCCCATTCATCTATCACAATCACAAACGGACGTTTTGTCTGATTATAAATATCCTGCATGGTCCTTGTAAGATTGCCAGGATCAAAATAGCGAAAATCAGAATATTTTTCCAGCAGATCCCATAATACACTTTTTCGTATCAGTGCAATCATAGAATCCATGTCCTTGCTCTGACTCAGAAATTCCTGCATATTCAGAAAAATGGTATCATATTTATTTAAAAATTTGTCAAAATCCGAACTTCGTGAAATTTCCAGCTTGGAAAACAAGAGTCTGGAATCACATTCACAATTATAATAAGCTGCCACCATATTCGCAGCCATTGATTTTCCGAAACGACGGGGACGGCTGACACAGAGATATCCCTGCATGGTATTTATCACTTTATTTGTATAATTCAATAAACCTGTTTTATCCACATAAATCTCTGAATTGATCATTTTTTGAAAATTTTCAATACTTGGATTCAGATAAATGCCCATTTGCTCCCTCCCAAATCTGATTTTTACACTTATTCTTTTCCTAACTTGTTCTTAACTTATTTAACGTTATACTCAATTCAACTTTAATATTGCTATTATTATTTTAGCCTTTTACTCATAGAATTTCAATCTATTCTTAAAACCAAATCCCCCTTAAGCAGACTTTATTTTGTCTGCTTAAGGGGGATCCTATCAAAGCTTCACAACTGACAAATCTTATTTTTTCCTATTACCTACTGTTCTTTTTCGTAAAGGAATTCTTCCGGCAGGGTAACGTGGAAGTCTTTTGCTACTGCGCGGAAATCATCTGGTGTAATGGTCTGCAGCTTGCGTGGAGCCATGGACATGACTTTTACAAGGATTTCTGCAGATTTCTCTACTGTATGAAGAAGACCAAAAGTCAGGTCGAAATCCTCACCGGAGCAGAACATTCCGTGATGAGCCCAGATAACAACGTCATATTTCTTCATCAGTTCTGCTGTTTTCACTGCGATTTCTCTTCCGCCTGGCACCATCCAGCCTACTACACCGACGCCGTCTGGGAAAACGACCGGACACTCTGTAGCGGATTCCCACAGTTCTCTTGTAAATACCTTATCATCAAGTGGAAGTACAAAGGTAAGTGCAATGGTATTGGTAGTATGTGCATGATAAATAACACGATGTCTGCCGTTTGTAAGCTTCTTTTTTACCTCATGGTTCATAAGGTGGGTAGGAAGCTCGCTGGTAGGACGGCCGCCCTCCACAAGTCCCCAACGGATTCTGTAATTAACGCCCTTATCATCCAGCTCGATAATTGCCAGGCAAGCTTCCGGGTCAACTGCAATATTTCGGAAATACTTGCCGCTTCCGGTTACCAGGAAAAATTCACCGGCAAGTCCCGGTACTTCTGTTCCGATTGGCTGCCATTCTCCCGGTGCATTCAGACGCGGACGGATCATTTCTACTTCTTCTGCTTTCAGACGATAGCTTAAGTTTCCGCCGTTTCTCTCATGCCAGCCCTGCTGGAAACCATCGTCTGCCATTTTAATAAAGCCCTTCATAAATTTGGAATCTAAAATCTTCATACCATCTTCTCCTTTTCTACTTTTCGTATCGCCAGTCTTTTTTCTTTGGATTTCATACAGCTTCTGCCTCTTCCAAAATTCTTATTGACCAGTCGCAATTATGATCTCCGGGCTTTTTGTGAGCCCTTCTTCAAGGATTTACAAAAAGCAGAAATTCTACTATGAATTTTTCTCCTTTTGTTCATCTACCTTCGCAGAGACCATAGGAATACACTGCATTATCTTTGATGTTTTCTAAGCAGGTATTCGGTATGTTTTGTTTGTTCTTCTTGATTACAGCTACAGTATAGCACTTATTTTCGTTCAGAAAAGAACCTGGCTTGCCAATTTATATTTCAGTTTTGCAAATAAGGACCCAAAATGAAACTGCTGAAAAAACAGGGTACACAATATTGAAAAAAATAAATAAATCATTTGCGAAAAAAGTTTAAAAAAAAGTAAAAAAAGTTGTTGACAATATGCGACAGTTGATAGTATAATAGCAAAGCGAGCTGCGGAAGAGAAGAAACTTCACAGTTTGTATATGGGGTCTTAGCTCAGCTGGGAGAGCATCTGCCTTACAAGCAGAGGGTCATAGGTTCGAGCCCTATAGGCCCCATACTTATGAAATAAATATGGCGAGATAGCTCAGTTGGCTAGAGCACGCGGTTCATACCCGCGGTGTCGAGGGTTCGAATCCCCCTCTCGCTACTTTGCTGATAGTCTTTTATACGCACAGACTTTTCAGCAAATCTTTTTAAACTGAATATGGCGAGATAGCTCAGTTGGCTAGAGCACGCGGTTCATACCCGCGGTGTCGAGGGTTCGAATCCCCCTCTCGCTATTATAGATGTTGCAGGTTGCAGCATCTATTTTTTTGCCTATATAACAAAGTGCTGAAGCAAGTAACCTACATTTTAATTTGCAAAGGAGTATCTTCATGAACATTGACCCATCCATCCGAAAACTTCTTGACAATGAAACCACCATCCACGAAGCCCAGATTCGCGCCTTATTTCAGACACTGGACCGCAGGTTTGGACTTCGCGGAGTATCTGTACCTATCCGTTTCGGTTATGACGAGGCACTGCTCGGCTCCTATACACCGAATACCCCTCATGAGAAAGAGAGCTTCTATTTTTCCCTGCTGTTTATTGGCTATGCCGTAAAAAAGCCGCTCTCGAAAGAAGACCGCCTGGATCTTTATAAACACGAATATGCTCATTATATGCAGTATAATATGAAAATCCCGGCTCAATATAACTGGCAGGCCGGAAAACACGGAAGCGCCTGGAAATACTGCTGTTCGCTTGTGGGAGCTGCGCCCACTCCCTATTATAAAGTCGGAGAAAGCCTTCTGAAGCACGATTATGATAAAGCCCTGAAAAACCCTATTCACGATAAAACAGTACACATCCGTGATACCTACCGCCGTGAACAAGCCTACAAAAGTGCCAGACACAGTGAAATAAAATTCCAGATCAATGATGTGGTAACTCATCCCAAATTCGGTGAGGGTACCGTGGAAGAAGTGATCCAGTTTCCCAATTCCGTTCGCTTACACATTCGCTTTTCAGATAATGAGATCCGGAAAATTGACCAGAAATGGCTGCTTAGGGCAAATTATAAATGATTTTTACAAAAAGCAAAAATACATTAAATAATCACAAAATATTTCAATTTTAAAGTTTATCTTCTATTTAATAAATTATGTTTTTCTTTATAACAATATTGACTTTTTTACAAACATAAGAGCTGAGTTTTATTATACCATTAAAACTCAGCTCTCATTTTTTACAATTTTCCTTCCCGCTATTCTGCTTGTTTTACTTCTGCATTACCATCATAACCGGTTCATACTTTACATCATTTTCATAATCATATACCCTGACTCCAATTTTATCAGGCAAATCTGTTTTCTGGTAAGCAAACTGCCAGATGCCTTCTTCCCCGACTTCTGTTATCGGAGCAAAGCCGCCAAGATCGGATATCTGCCACAGATTTCCATCCTTATCGGTCACATCCAGGGAAATGCTTTCTGACTTCTCCAGCATAATGTAATGAATTGACACATATTCTGTGGTCTCAGATTCATCTATGTCCACAGACAGGATCTTTACTTTACCATCTGCTGTTATAATTCCATCCTGCTCGTTTCCGTTTTCAGTGTCTGCAGTTGCTTCTGGCACATAGGTAACACTTCTGCCCTGGCTTTTATCTTCCAGCTTAAATGTAATATTCGTCCTCATAACATCATCCACACTTTTCGCATCAGGAAGCGTCGCTGTTCCTATGCAGGAAACCGTAAGATCTTTGCTCTGGTTTTCTTTTACTGCGGAAGAATAGAAATCCAGTACATCATCCTCCTGATGACGATAATTTCCCATCGCACTTCTTATTCCAAGTTCGGAACCAAAATCAAAGCTGACACCTGCCCTTACAATAGTCAGGCCTTTTTCTGCTGCGTATTCTGCAACAGTTTTATCGCTTTCAATTCCAATATTTCTCACAGAATCCTCGTCCATCATATCCTGGCCAATGACAAAATATTTTCCTTTCTCCTTCGCAGCAGCTTCTACTACAATCTGGATACTATTCTTGTCACAAAGTGCTTCCTTCACTGTGTAGGAAAGAATAGACTCGCCATCTTCCTGCTGCACAGGTTCTTTTTCAATCAGGACTTCAGCTTCTTCTGGCATTTTATTTCCCATTTCATCCCAGAAGCTGGAAATTCCCATATATTTTTCTGCTGCGAACACAGCCACACCAAACACCATAACTGCTTCAAATGACAGAATGAGGCTGCGCTTCCAGTTTTTCTTTTGGGAACTTCGTCGTTTTCCAACTGTATTAAGCGTTATTGTTGTTTTTTCTGCTTTTTTTATTTTCCTGCCAGTTCTGTCTATTGCCTCATAGCTTTTATCTGCATCCGCAGAGTTTTCTATCATTTCCAGAGTTTCATCCACTCTTCTCAACACGCATTCCGGCACATCTGTTTCTTTTGAAAAAATATCAAACAGTTTATCATCCATGAATATATTCTCCTTCATACTCTGCACGAAGCTGTTTTCTGGCCCTGGAAAGCCTTGTAAGCACTGTATTCTGGCTAATCTCCAGAAGTGCCGCGATTTCCTTTACACTTAAGGATCTGCTGTAATACAGAAGAAGCACCACCTGATACTTCTCATCCAGGGAAGCCAGGATTTCCTTCCATTCGCAGTCCAGATAGCCTGGCTCCTCGAAGACTCCCTCTTCCATTTCCACCGTGGGAAAAACACGGCCTTTATGCCTCAACATTTCATTGCAGTTATTGATCAATATCCGGATCATCCAGGTTTTGAAATAGGAATCATTTTTCAAATTGGAAAGCTTCTCATAGCATTTCAAAATTGTTTCCTGGATAGCATCTGCCACATCCTCATCATTTTTCAGATAGGCCCAGGCAACCTTGTACATGCTCTGGGTATTCTTTCTGATCAGCTGTGCAAATGCCCCGGAATCTCCGGATTTCGCCCTTTTCACCAAATCTTCCATAAGGTTTTCGCTCCTTTTTGTGTTCTGCAGTACACGAAATCATTTGTTACGCTTGCGGTAACTTTTTCTTTTTACATTCATTAGACGGAGATGGGGCGGAGAATATTTCACTTTATTTGCTATTTAATGTGCTGAGAAACCGCGATTCTAACCAGTTGTCGATAACCAGCGGTTTGGCAATGTATATTCACGTAGCCGTGCATTTCAGGAGCGGTTTTAGTGGAGGCGAGATCCATGACTTACGGAGACTTGACGCGAAGGCTCTCCTGAGCGTCTTAGTCGTAGATAGTCATTAGCTTGCCGGAACGTTGCTCCGCACGGCGGTGAATATACATTGCCAGACCGCGTACGGGTAACGACGCCCAGCACATTAAATAGCAAAAAAGCCAGCATCTGCACTTCTTATTCTACAGATGCCAGCTTTCATTCAAGGCAATGTCTGGTAAACAGAAATCACCATTCAGATGCAAATCTTAGATGAAATCCCTTTCCAGTTATTTATTTGAAATACTCAACACCAGACTCAAAAATCTGAATATCCTGCTGTCCATAAATGTTGATTGCAACACCATTATCACGGCGCTCACTGTGAGCCATCTTTCCAAGGACACGTCCATCCGGGCTTGTGATACCCTCGATATTATAAGTAGAACCGTTGATGTTAGATTCCTCAGACTGATCCAGTTCTCCGTCCGGATTTACGTACTGTGTAGCCACCTGTCCGTTTGCCAGAAGCTTCTTAAGCCACTCTTCGTTTGCTACGAAACGACCTTCACCATGGGAAGCCGGATTACAATATACACCGCCAAGTGCAGCCTTCTGAAGCCATGGGGATTTATTGCTTACCACCTTGGTGTAAACCATCTTGGAAATATGGCGTCCGATGGTGTTATAAGTCAGTGTAGGAGAATCCTCTTTCTGTCCGCAGATCTCGCCGTATGGAACAAGTCCCAGCTTGATCAGAGCCTGGAATCCGTTACAGATACCAAGTGCAAGACCATCTCTCTCATTTAACAGCTTCATAACAGCCTCTTTGATCTTTGCATTCTGGAAAGCAGTTGCAAAGAATTTGGCAGAACCATCTGGCTCATCACCAGCGGAGAAGCCGCCTGGGAACATGATCATCTGAGCCTGGTCAATAGATTTCTCGAAGATTTCCACGGAATCACGGATATCTTCTGCACTTAAGTTCTTAAATACTTTTACGTCCACTTCTGCTCCGGCTCTTTCAAAAGCGCGGGTGCTGTCATATTCGCAGTTGGTTCCCGGGAATACCGGAATAAATACGCGAGGTTTCGCTACTTTATGCTTGCATACATAAATGTTCTTTGTATTATATACACCGTTCTCATAGGTTGCTTCCGGATCTGCCGGTTTCACAACAACTGCTTTTGGTCCGTCATTTTCTTCACCTGAAGTTGTCTTGAAGACTTTCTCCAGAGTGCCTGTCCATGCCTTGTAAGCTTCATCAAGAGTAATCACTGCATTTCCATAGGAGAATTTACCATCAGCTGTAACTTCACCGATCACGGTATAAGTAATGGAAAGCTCTCCAACTTTTCCATCCGGTACTTCCAGAACCAGATCACCAAAACCTGGTGCAAAGAAGTCACGTGGATCCAGGTTGTGCTCGATCTTCACACCCATGCCATTACCAAATGCCATCTTGCTGACAGCCGCTGCAATACCATGACGGTCAAGTGCATATGCGGAAACTACTTTGCCAGCCTGCATGTCATTGTGAAGCTTCTCGTACTGATCCATAATACCTGCATAGTCCGGTAAATCGTACTCATCTTTCGGTGCACGAAGCCATACCAGCTTGTTTCCTGCTTTTTTCAGCTCTGGTGTGATCACATCCTGAAGCTTGGCAACATCTACTGCGAAAGAAACCAGTGTCGGCGGAACATCAATGTCATTGAAAGTTCCAGACATACTGTCTTTACCTCCGATGGACGGAAGACCGAATCCCATCTGAGCTGCATAGGCACCAAGAAGTGCTGCAAATGGCTGGCTCCATCTCTTTGGATCCTCGGTCATACGACGGAAGTATTCCTGGAAGGTGAAACGGATTTTCTTGTAATCACCGCCTGCTGCCACGATTCTTGCAACGGATTCTGTCACTGCATAAGCAGCTCCGTGATATGGGCTCCAGGAGGATAAATACGGATCAAAGCCATAGCTCATCATGGTTACAGTATTGGTGGTTCCATTCTGTACCGGAACCTTTGCAACCATTGCCTGTGTCTCTGTAAGCTGGTTCTTTCCACCATAAGGCATGAGAACGCTTGCTGCACCGATAGAGCTGTCAAACATCTCCACAAGGCCTTTCTGGGAGCATACATTTAAGTCTGCCAGTGTGGAAAGCCATTTCTCTTTCACATCTGCCACATCCGGGCGTTCTTCGAAAAGATTTCCCTCTTTGTTCGGGATCTCAACCTCTACGGTTGTCTCCTGATGTGCACCGTTGGTGTCAAGGAATGCACGGGAAATATTAACGACTTCTTTTCCGCGCCAGGAAAGTACCAGTCTTGGCTCTTCGGTTACCACAGCAACCGGAACAGCCTCTAAGTTCTCTTCATTTGCAAAGCCCAGGAATTTCTCAACATCTTCCGGAGCAACTACTACAGCCATACGCTCCTGGGACTCGGAAATGGCGATCTCAGTACCATCAAGACCTGCGTATTTCTTCGGAACCTTATCAAGATCAATCTGAAGGCCAGGTGCCAGCTCACCAATAGCTACAGACACACCACCTGCACCAAAATCATTACATTTCTTAATGATATGGCTGACTTCCTCACGACGGAACATACGCTGGATCTTACGTTCTGTCGGTGCATTTCCTTTCTGTACCTCTGCTCCGCAGACCTCGATAGAAGCCTCTGTATGAACCTTGGAAGAACCGGTAGCACCACCGATACCATCACGTCCGGTACGTCCTCCAAGAAGGATGATGATATCTCCCGGATCAGAATTCTCACGGATAACAGCACGTCTTGGGGCAGCACCCATAACCGCACCAATTTCCATACGTTTCGCTACATAGTTCGGATGATAGATTTCTTTTACATAACCGGTAGCCAGACCGATCTGGTTACCATAAGAGCTGTATCCATGAGCTGCACCACGAACCAGCTTCTTCTGTGGAAGCTTACCTTTCAGAGTTTCTTTTACAGAAACAGTAGGATCAGCAGCTCCTGTTACACGCATTGCCTGATAAACATAAGTACGTCCGGAAAGCGGGTCACGGATGGCACCCCCAAGGCAGGTAGCTGCACCACCGAATGGCTCGATCTCAGTAGGATGGTTATGTGTCTCATTTTTGAAGTTGATCAGCCATTCCTCTTCTTTGCCATTTACATCAACCGGCACTACGATACTGCAGGCGTTGATCTCGTCAGACTCTTCCTGATCCTGAAGCTTGCCTTCGGATTTCAGTTTCTTCATAGCCATAAGGGCAAGATCCATCAGACAGATGAATTTATCGTCCCGTCCCTTATAAAGGACTTCTCTGTCGGAAAGATATTTCTTGTAAGTGTCCACGATAGGAGCCTTGTAATCACCTTCATCAAATTTTACGTCTGTAAGCTCGGTGGAGAAGGTGGTATGACGGCAGTGGTCAGACCAGTAGGTATCCAGCACACGGATCTCAGTCATGGACGGATCACGTTTCTCTTCGTTTCTGAAATAGTTCTGGATATGAAGGAAATCCTTGAAGGTCATGGCAAGATTCAGAGAGCTGTAAAGCTCTTTCAACGGAGCCTCTTCCATATCACGGAAGCCGTCAAAAATCTTCACATCTTCCGGATCTTTGAAATCCGCAACCAGTGTCTCTGGCTTCTGAAGTCCTGTCTCACGGGAATCTACCGGGTTAATGCAGTGGCTCTTGATTGCCTCAAATTCTTCCTCTGTAATATTTCCCTCAATTACATAAGTGGTTGCGGAACGGATGATCGGCTGGGCGTTCTCATCCAGAAACTGTACGCACTGTACAGCAGAATCAGCTCTCTGGTCGAACTGTCCAGGAAGAAACTCTACGGAAAAAATGCGGGCACCTTCTGCTGCTTCAAATTTCTCCAGGTAAAGATCATCTACCGGAGGCTCTGCAAATACGGTGTGGCATGCTTTTTCAAATACATCATCGGAAATATTCTCTACGTCATAGCGGATCAGCTCCCGCACATTTGTTACTGTCTTAATGCCCAGATAAGAGCTGATCTCATGCTTCAGTTCTTTGGCTTTTACGGCAAAGGATGGTTTCTTTTCTACGTATACTCGTCTTACGTTACTCATGGGAAAACTCCTTTCGTGAATGTGATTGCACGTTTTTGTCCAATTATCGGTAATCCTTCAGAACCAAACGGATCTGAACAGTTACATTTCTGTGCATGGATTACGTTTCGTTCTTGCACATTTTCGCCTATTATAGTATCATAGGATTTATCATAAGTAAAATTAATATATCTTATATTATTTATGTGTATCACTTATATATGTTACTTATTATATTGTTATAAATAATTAATTTTCAGTTTTTATAATTTCATGCTCAACAGACATACCTGTTGAGCATGAAATTCACAGCTGGTTCATCTAAAAGGGATAAAACAAATCACATTACTTTTTTTCAAAAGCAGGAGGTTTCCATGGATATCAATCTTGAATTATACAAATGCTTCTATTACGTTGCCACCACCTTAAGCTTCTCCGAAGCTTCCCGACAGCTTTTTATCTCCCAGTCTGCTGTGAGTCAGGCCATCAAGGCTCTGGAGAAAAAGCTGGGACACGAGCTGTTCTTCCGTAGTACCAAGAAAGTATCCCTCACTCCTGAAGGGGAAGTTCTTTTGCAGCATGTGAAGCCTGCCCTGGAAATGCTCTCCCAGGGAGAAGCACAGCTTCTCGGGGAAGATGGGCTTTCCGGGCAGCTGCGAATCGGTGCCAGTGATACCATCTGCCGCTATTTTCTTATTGATTATCTGAAACGTTTTCACCAGGATTATCCAGGTGTCCGGATCAAGGTTACCAACAGCACTTCTATCGGCTGTGTGGAGCTTCTTGACAACCGCCAGGTAGATCTGATCGTATGCAACTTTCCTAATTCAAAGCTTTCCGCACATAAGAAAACCCAGGTGGTAAAAGAATTTCAGGATGTGTTTATCGCCAATCCGGATTATTTTCCCATTGAAGGAAAAACACTGGAAATAAAAAAACTGATGGAGTTTCCTCTCCTTATGCTTTCTTCCAAAAGCACAACAAGCGAATATCTCCATCAGTTTTTTGCAGCGCACAGACAGAACCTTATTCCCGAAGTGGAACTAAACAGCAATGACCTTCTTGTTGATCTTGCCCGCATCGGCCTTGGGGTTGCCTGTGTGCCGGATTATATGCTGTCTGTCCTGCACGGACAAAGCCATTCCCTGTCCAGGATAACCCTGAAACAGCTACTTCCCACCCGTCAGCTGGTACTGGTACATCATGATACCCTGCCATTGCCTCAGGCAGCTGAGAAATTTATGGATTATTTTCATATCTGAGATTTTTATTACTGTGGCATAACAGCGTCTGCAGCCTCAATATAAGGGTTATCGATCTCATCAAATGCACCATCATCAACCTTGGCTGCATAAGCCGGGTCAATTGGCATTTTGCCAAGAACCGGTACGTTTAAGGATGCTGCGATTTCATCAATGTGGCTCTCGCCGAATACCTTCAGCTCTTTGCCGCAATCTGGACATTTCACATAGCTGTAGTTCTCTACAAGGCCCAGAACCGGTACCTTCATCATTCCAGCCATGTTATAAGCCTTCTTTACGATCATGCTTACAAGATCCTGTGGAGAGGTCACGATCACGATTCCCTGAATCGGAAGGGACTGGAATACAGTCAGCGGAACATCACCTGTTCCTGGCGGCATATCTACAAAAAGATAGTCTACATCGCCCCAGATTACATCTGTCCAGAACTGTTTTACCATGTTGCCAAGGATCGGTCCACGCCAGATAACCGGAGTGTCCTCAGTAGGGAGAAGGAGATTGATGGACATTACTTTGATTCCATTCTTAGTCTCCATCGGGAAAATACCACTGTCATCTGCCTGGGCAGCCCCTTTCAGGCCGTACATTTTCGGAATAGACGGACCTGTAATATCTGCGTCAAGGATTCCTACTTTATAGCCTTTCTTCGCCATTCTGTTTGCAAGGGAAGCGGTCACAAAGGATTTCCCAACGCCGCCCTTACCACTTACAATGCCGATCACATGCTTTACATTTGACATTGCATTCATCGCAGCCTGCATGCTCTGCGGATTTTTCTTGCTGGCGCAGCCCTCGCAGCTTGATTTGTCGCAAGTCTTGCTGTCACATTCTTTTGCCATTTTTATATCTCCTTTTTCATAATATCCAGGTAACTGTTGGACGCCAGGCGGATTTTCGGTTACTGTTCACTCCGTGACCTGTAACGATTTAAATGCCAGTCATGCTTGCATAATCAACACATTTGCACAAAAATCCATTCCCACAGCGATAGGTAAATCTCTGACAGTTACATGTATTTTTTACTTCATAAACCGGTCGATCGCACGTTCCAGTTCCTTGATTGCATCCTTGTCTCCATGCTCTACTGCATCCACAATACAGTGCTCAATATGATCCTGCAAAATGATCTTACCTGTATTGTTGATTGCAGATTTCACTGCGGAAAGCTGGATCAGAACTTCGCTGCAGTCCCGTCCATCTTCTACCATCCGCTTAATGGATTCCAGGTGCCCAATGGCCCGGGAAAGCCGGTTCAGCACAGCTTTCGTCTGTGCGTGACTATGGTGATGTCCGTGTTCTCCATGGGAATGCATGACTGTGGTGCCATCTTCCAGAACATGGGTATGCAACTGCTCATTTGTTTTCTCCTCGATCATGTCATCCCCCTGTAAATTTCCAGTCTTTTCAGTTTCTTACTGACTATTGCGGCCAGAATTTTCTTTTCAACCATATTTTTTATTATATCATAATTCTCATGATTATGCACTTATATTTCAGTAAAAGAACAGCGCTGTTTAATCTGTGAAGTCTGAATATCAAAAATCACAGTTCCATCTGCAAGAACGGTCTTCTCATAGGATACTTCCCTGCCTTTGAATTTATTCTTCACATATTCCTCCGGATCTTCTAATTCCAGTTCTTCCACAAATACATCACGCATCTGATTTCGTGGACATTTATTGAAAATTTCCCAGATTACTTCGTATTCTTTCATCTTTTCTCCTCACTTTATGTGTGCCTGATACCTGCTTACTGATTTCTAATATCTACCTGAATTTCATTATAGATATTTTACACTTTTTTGTCAAAAATAATTGAACTTCTCACAAGAATGTCGTATCATAGAAATATTAAAATAAAAACGACGAAAAGCCGAGAAGGAGATATAGCCATGCAGCTTTTAAAAGAACGTATTCTGAAAGATGGTATTGTTAAGCCAGGTAATATATTAAAAGTAGACAGTTTTTTGAATCATCAGATGGACATTGACCTGATCAATGAGATTGGTAAAGAATTTAAGGCCCGTTTTTCAGACTGCCCGATCACTAAGATTCTTACGATTGAAGCTTCCGGTATCGGCATTGCATGTATCGCAGCACAGTACTTCCATGTTCCTGTAGTCTTTGCTAAGAAATCCCAGAGTGTAAACCTTGACGGAGAAATGTACTGCACCAAGATTGAATCCTTTACCCATAAGAAAGTATATGACGTTATCATTTCCAAGAAGTTCCTTGGACCAGAGGATCACGTTCTTCTGATTGATGATTTCCTTGCAAATGGCTGCGCTCTCCTTGGACTGATCGACATTGTCAAAAAATCCGGTGCCACTCTCGAGGGAGCTGGTATCGTTATTGAAAAAGGCTTCCAGCAGGGCGGACAGCAGATCCGTGATATGGGCGTCCGTCTGGAATCTCTGGCTATCATCGACTCTATGACCGATGATTCCCTGACTTTCCGTGAATAAAATCTGTGCTATTTCCACATTTCATATGAATAAGCGTATACGAACAAAAGCAGCTGTAGGGAACTGATTTCCAGTTACTCTTACAGCTGCTTTTTATTGTTATTTCGCTTTTCCGACAGCCAATGCATCGGTACTGCTTTCTTCGTTCCCACCATTTTCTACTGACGGAACTTCTTCTGTAGTAATTTCCGGGTTCTCTTTTGGCGTTACATCTGCAGTATTTCCAATAGCACCAGGCTCTGGTGTAAGACTGGCGCTTGGTGTCACAGAAGCCTCCGGTGCAGGACCAGCTTCCTCTGGCGTAGGAGTAGGAGAAACATCCGGTGCGATCATCTCCGCCAGATAAAATCCATTATCCACCAGAATCTGGTAATTGTCTTTATCGATCAGCTTCCCATCACAGGTAGCGGTTCCGATGATTTTCACTCCATTATCGTACTGGGAATAGTTGCTGATCTCAACATCGTCCCCTTTCAGATAAGTGTCTACAAGCGTCACACAGGCCTCGGCCAGATCTCGTCTGTCCATCATAACGGTAAAGCCTAATTTTCCTTCTGCAATACTCTTTACCGCTTCCGCCTCTGCATTCACACCTGTGATCAGCGGCCAGGTCTCATCTCCTGGCTGAATCTGTTTTGCCTCTACAATATCCATGGCTGCCAGTGCAAAAGCATCCTCTGCAGTACAGATGATATCCGGCGTTTTTTCCTGATGATAATATTCGTCAATTACTGATTCCAGCTGTTTTTTTGCAGTGCTCGTATCGCCTTCTGCAATGGCAGTTTCCTCAAATGTCGTTTTCCCGGAACGGCAGATCAGGGTTCCATCATCTATATAATCCTGCAAACCTTCCATAATTCCATTGAACAGGAAAAGAGAGGCATCATCGTCCGGTGCACCCATTAAAAACTCGATGGTTCTGACACCTCTGTCCTCCCGGACCTTATCCAGTTCTGCTTTCTTTACTATATTATCTGCGATTTCTTTTCCGATTGCCCGTGTATTAAAGGCAACGAAGTATTTTACATTAGCAGTATCCATGATCAGGTCATCATAATCAATTACAGGAATTGACTGCTCTTCTACCTGTTCCAGCACATCTGTGAGAGAATATGGATCTACCGGGGAGATTACCAATGCCTTTAACTTCTCATCCTGAAGCAGTTCCTGAATCTGGGAAATCTGGGTATCTGAATCGTTTCCTGCGAAATAAAGTGCCGGATTATACCCAGCCTCCTCCAGGCGTGATTTCAGTTCTGCCCGTTCCAGACTGCTATTAATATCCTCTCCCTCTTCTGGAAGCAGTACTCCAACTTTGTCAAGATTTTCCCTGGATGCCTGGGAGTCCTGCGTATCATCTGTCAAAGAATCCTCTGCCTGGGAGCTTTCATTGTCCTGTTTTTCGGACTTTTGTTCCTGGCTGCTCTCAGTGTCAAGATCTCCGGTACCCTCTTTTTCTGTTTCCACACTTTCCTTTACCGCCTCTGTAGCCTCATTTTTCCCACAGCCGGTCAAAAAAGTGCTGCATACCAGAACTCCAGACAGGATTGCTGCGATTTGCTTTTTCATAAAAAAATCCTTTCTATGTAGCTTTTATAAGGAGCCAATCTTTTTATTTCTGCACAAAACATAAAAAGCTCTCATTTATACTGCTTTAATATATTCTTCAGATATTCCCGGTACGCCTGAACCGATTTCTTAGGTTTCAGGATAACTACATCCCGTCCCATCTGTGTAAGCCATCCATAAAATTCCGGATTCTCATCCACCTGCACAGATGCTACAAAACAGTCATCCTCTTTTTCTTTATACTGGGCATAATTTCCAAGTGCAGCTATAATATCATTCTTTTTCTTATTGCTGCAAAGCAGTTTTACCGGCTTATCTTCCTCAGAATCGGAAGGGGGAAGCAGCCAGGAAAGTTTCTTCTGTTTTGCCTGCACATTATCCTCTTGTCCTGAATTCTGCGCCGGAACGCTACCGGCTGGAGTCCCTGCGGTTCCTTCTGCGAATCCAGTATTACTGCCAGGAATATCCACGTTTTCCCTCTGATCAACGCTCTGTCCGGTTATATAATATCCCGTAAATTTTCCTCTTTTAAACTTAATATCCATGCCAAAGCTTCTGAGCACTTCCATATCATCATAAATACTTTTACGCTCTGCGCTTACTCCGTATTCCTGAAGCCTTCCAATGATTTCCTGCATAGTGCACGGATGTGTCTCACTTGTTTCTTTCAAAATTTTTTCAAGATATAGGAGTTTTCCTTTTTGATTGATTCCCTTTGCCATATCGTTCCCCTTATTTCTTATCTGCTGTTTTCACTGTCCATCTTTCTTATCTGCCAGAGCGTGTTTGAAAACGGCTTTCTTGCAAAATCTCCAGCAAAGTGGGGCATACAGATTGCATGGATTGTTTTTCAAACACATTTTGGTACACATACATCAGCTTTCTTTCACAAATCTATGATATACATAATCATTTGCAGCCTTTTCCTCTGTGTCATCAAGCGGTGCCAGCTGAATTTCTTCCCCATATTTCTTCTCAAGAGCATGAGCGATCAGCCAGTCTGCCAGCTGGGGATTCTTTGGAAGAAGCGGCCCGTGAAGGTATGTTCCGATCACATTCTTGTAGACTACGCCCTCATAGCCTGTTTTGCCGTCATTTCCAGAGCCATAAAGTACTTTTCCAAGCGGCTTACAGTTATTGATACAGGTTCTTCCACCGTGGTTCTCAAAACCCACTATCGGCATGTCAAAAAGCTCACTTTTTAACACAATATTACTGATGAGACGTCCTTCGCCTTGTTCTGTGTAAAGATCTACCAGGTCAAGTCCGGTAATGGTTCCCTGATCTGTCTTATAATATTTTCCCAGAAGCTGGTAGCCACCGCAAATAGCGATCACAACGCCTCCATCTTCTACATATTTCTTAAAATCAGGCTGGATCTCTTTCAATTTCTCACATACCAGCATCTGCTCCCTGTCTGAGCCTCCGCCCAGAAGCACAATATCCAGTCTGGAAAAATCGATCTTGTCTCCCAGCTCAAATGGAATAGTCTCAGCCTCAATTCCACGCCACTGGCAGCGTCTCATAAGACACTGGATGTTTCCTCTGTCTCCATACAGATTCAGGAGATCAGGATATAAATGTCCGATTGTCAGTTTCATTCCTTTTCTCCCTCCATTTTCTTAAGAATATTGTGAGTACTGAATAATGCTGTATAGTTTACGAGAACATACAGGTTGCCAACACCGTCCTCAATTCTCTTCCGGATAGCAGTTTCCACATCCTCTTCCAGCATAACCGGAATATCCACATATTTCATTCGTAGACGCATATCCTGACAACGGATTCCACTTACGGTAATGGAATGAATGCTTTCATCTCCAAGCAGATCGAAATCTACGTCCCAAAGCCAGGAAATATCCGTTCCATCCTGCGCATTGTCATTGATCGTGATAATGATATCTTTCTGGGATTTATCCTGCATAACTGCAGAAATATTCTGGTTAAATCCAGCCGGATTCTTGGCAAGATTCAGCATTACACCAGTGCCTTTAATGCGAAACTGCTCCATGCGGCCATTCTCAGGATTAAATTTCTGCAGCATATTCTGGAAATGGTCTCCTGAAAAACCAGCTGTGCGAAGGCCTGCATAAGCAGCCAGAATATTATATACATTATAAAATCCCTTGTAATTTGCAGTCAGACGCTTATCCTCTACCTGGAAGGACAGCTGATCGCCTACTTTTACATCCTGTGCGTCATACTGGATCGCTGGTCTTGCAAATCCACAGTTTGGACATTTGTAATCTCCTAACTGGCTATAGTGGTAAAAGCTGTATTCCAGTTTCGCACCGCACTTTTTGCAGAAGCGTCCCTCACGGATCTCATTGGCTGCACTTTTCTGTACCGGCTTGCTGATTCCGTAGGTAATATAGGAATTACCGCTGTCCATGGCCAGATAAGCGGAAAGTGCATCATCTGCATTTACGATTACCTGCATCTTTGGCACTGTACGGATCATTTCTTCCAGAATGTTCATCGTGATATCAATTTCACCGTAACGGTCCAGCTGGTCACGAAACAGATTGGTAAGCAGCATGTAATCCGGTTTCAGTCCGGGAAAAACATGGCGTGTAGAGGCTTCGTCAACCTCTATGCAGGCATAATCTGCATCCAGCTTACCTGTAGGACCTGCAGCCAGTACAAAAGCTGCCACAACGCCATTTAGCATGTTAGAACCGGTATGATTGCATACTACTTTCTGTCCCTCATTTTCCAGGGCTGCACAAAGCATATTGTTGGTAGTTGTTTTTCCATTGGTTCCACAGGTTACAAAGATTTTCTTTCGTACCTGGGAAGACAGATCTTCCAGAATATCCGGATTGATCTTTAATGCGATTTTTCCCGCCCAGGTAACTCCCTGGCGGCCCATTTTCCTGCAGACAAAGCCCGCAGTTTTTGCTGCAAAGACTGCAGCCATTGTTCTGATTTTCATGTGTATTTAATCCTTTTTGGTCGCTGCCTGCCATCTTCTGGCTGACAGCAGCTTTTTGTATAATTTTCGTGTGTTATCCGAATCATGAATCTGTCAATTATGAAAGCCTTTTTCGTTTTACGAAAGTCTTTTCGTTAGCGACAGATTCCTGTTAATCATCGAGAGTGGACTCTATCAGCACATCTGAACAGACGCCTTTTATTCCATCCGCCAGATATCCTTTTGCCACTTCTTTGTCATTTATGGTATAAATATATACCAAAATGTCCCGTTCGTCAAAAATTTTCTGCACATCTTCTGACCAATAATCTTTGTATATCGTTACCGCCTTGATTTTACTATTCTGACAGAAATCTGCAATCTCCCGCAGTTCATCCGCAGAATACTCCTGCCACAGGGAATAAATATATGCCGGAAACTTATATAGCAGGGCTGTTCCTGGATACATTGCAGAATTGTATATCTCAGGTATGATCTGTCCCAGAGTGTGTTCAATTCCAGCATTTATTGCAATTTCCCTGTACTGGGCATAATCATCCAGCGTACGCTGGTAATTGCGTACAGAGTATTGTTTGGAGTCCAGCATAACAAATGCATCTGGGTGCTCATCCAGCAGCTTTAGCAGGTCTTCAAACGTCAGCGGCGTATATTTTCCATATATGGGTGTGTTCAAAAATTCTTCAGAAGAGAGTACCTTACGCTCTTCCCCTTCCCACTGGCCAAGCGGTTCCTTCCAGTTGTGGCGGCATACCCAGACGCCATCACTTGTCTGTGTCAGATCCACTTCGAAAAGCCGGCAGCCTTTGTCATAATAATTGATAAAACTCTCACGGGAATTTAAGTATGTGAGACCATCCATTCCACCCAGGGCATGTGTTATAATGTTGTAATTTTCCCAGTTAAATTCCGGTATATTCACAGGAATATCTGCATTTGATTCTCTCTGGGCAGAGCCTGTCAAAAGGCAGGCCAACAAACAAATTTCGATAAAATAAATTAACTTTCTCACATCTGTATTCCTTATATTGTCTTCAGTTCAGGCTCGTTGCCCGCGTAAGCGAGTTTCACTCGTTAACGCAGCAGTCGCCAAGGTCTCATGCAAGCATGGACTTTGGCTTGTTGCCCGCGTATATTAAGAAAAAAGAGATATCTACGAAACGTAAATATCTCTTTCCATATGATCAGTAATTCAGTTTCGGATTAAACCAGCTCGATGAGCACTTCCATAGCGCCATCACCTTTACGCTGTCCAATCTTAACGATTCTGGTGTATCCACCGTTACGGTTAGCGTATTTTGGTGCGATCTCCTCGAACATTTTCTTAACCATATCAACGTCTTTGGTGTTTTTCTTCTTGCCAGCGCCCTTAGCCGGAACTTCTTTAACCGGGTAGAACACTTTCATCATCTGACGACGAGCGTGAAGTCTGGATGGAGCATCTTTTGTGATCTGCTTCTCAACTTCATCGTAAACAGTTTTCTTCTTACCGTCTACAACTTCTTTCACTCTCTTGCCTTCAGCGTCTTTTCTGGCAACCTTAGCTGTTACAGTAACAGTCTCGAAGTTGTCTTTCTCGCGAACTGCCATAGCTACAAGACCTTCAGCGATCTTACGGATCTCTTTAGCCTTTGCTTCTGTTGTAACGATCTTTCCGTTGTATAACAGATTTGTAACCTGGTTTCTTAACAGAGCTTTTCTCTGGTCAGCTGTTCTGCTTAATTTTCTATATTTTGCCATTTAATTTTCCTCCATCTGTGGGACAGCAGTCCACGCTTGTTCGGTCTTACTGGACTGCTGCTTAGCAAATCCCCACTGTAATAATCTTACTCTTCGGTTGGCTGAAGCTGTAAGCCCAGCTCTTTCAACTTGGCAAGTACTTCCTCTAAGGACTTACGTCCAAGGTTACGTACTTTCATCATGTCGTCGGAAGTCTTATTGCAAAGCTCTTCAACAGTATTGATACCAGCTCTCTTCAGACAGTTGTAAGAACGAACTGAAAGCTCAAGCTCATCAATGCTCATTTCAAGAACTTTCTCTTTCTCATTGTCTTCTTTCTCGATCATGACCTCAGCGGTCTTAGCATTCTCGGAAAGGTCAATGAAAAGACTTAAATGCTCGCTTAATACCTTTGCTGCAAGGCTTACTGCCTCATCAGGATCCAGCGTGCCGTTTGTGTAAACATCAAGTGTCAGCTTATCAAAGTCTGTAACCTGACCTACACGTGTATTCTGCACAACCATATTGACTCTCTCAACCGGGCTGTAGATTGCATCAACTGCAATCACGCCGATTGGCATGTCATCTGATTTGCCCTTATCCGCACTTACGTATCCGCGGCCTTTTGTAATGGTAAGTTCCATTGCAAGTCTGCAGTCCTTACCACCATTTAAGGTAGCGATTACCTGATCCGGATTCATGATCTCGATATCCTGGTCTGCCTGAATATCAGCAGCTGTAACAACACCTTTGCCCTCACACTCGATGTATGCAGTCTTAGGCTCATTGTCAGCACTGTTATTCTTAATTGCAAGACTCTTAAGATTCATGATGATCTCTGTCACGTCTTCTTTTACTCCAGGAATGGAGCTGAACTCGTGAAGAACACCGTCGATCTTAACCTGGCTTACTGCAGCTCCCGGCAGGGAGGACAGCATAATTCTTCTAAGAGAATTGCCAAGTGTAGTACCGTAACCTCTTTCCAGAGGCTCTACAACGAATCTTCCAAATTTTTTATCTTCAGATATCTCGGTAATTTCGATTTTTGGTTTATTAAAATCAAACACTATAAATTTCCCTCCTTCTGGGTTGTATGCAATTGAGGGTATTATCAGGGCTCATTATTTGGAGTACAACTCGACGATAAGCATCTCGTTTACAGGAACGTCGATTTCTTCTCTTGTAGGAAGCTCTTTTACAACGCCCTTAAGGTTCTCCTGATCAGCCTCAAGCCAGTTCGGAACAAGTCTTCCGCCTGTTACTTCCAGGATTCCTTTGTATCTCTCAGAACCTTTGCATTTCTCTTTGATCTCGATGCTGTCACCAGCTTTTACGAGATAAGAAGGAATGTTAACGCATTTTCCGTTTACAAGAACGTGCTTGTGGTCAACGATCTGACGAGCTTCTTTTCTTGTTCTTGCGAATCCCATACGGAAAAGAACATTGTCAAGTCTTGTCTCAAGCATGATCATCAGGTTCTCACCAGTCTGACCTTTCATTCTGTCGGCTTTCTTGTAGTAGTTACGGAAAGGTTTCTCCAGAACGCCATAAATGAATTTTGCTTTCTGTTTTTCTTTTAACTGAAGACCGTACTCAGATACTTTACGGTTTGCACGTTTTAACTGTCTTGTGGATTTTTTATCAATTCCTAAATAAATTGGATCCATTCCAAGGGATCTACATCTTTTCAGGACCGGTGTTCTATCTACTGCCATCTTGGCTTACCTCCTAATTCAATTAGACTCTTCTACGTTTTGGTGGACGGCATCCGTTGTGCGGAACCGGAGTTACGTCACGGATACTTGTTACTTCAAGACCGCATGCCTGAAGGGCACGGATAGCAGCCTCACGACCTGATCCTGGTCCTTTAACCATAACGTCTACTGTTTTTAATCCATGAATTAAAGCAGCCTTTGTTGCAGTCTCAGCTGCCATCTGTGCTGCATAAGGGGTAGATTTCCTTGAACCTCTAAATCCCAGACCGCCGGCACTTGCCCATGAAAGAGCGTTTCCTTCGTTGTCAGTCAGAGTAACAATTGTGTTGTTAAAAGAAGACTGGATATGTGCCTGTCCGTGTTCAACGTTTTTCTTGACACGACGTTTTGTTGTCGCTTTTTTAGTTGTTTTTGCCATTTTAAAACTAACCTACGCTTTCCTTAATCAATTATAATTTATAGTTAGGATACTGAATTATTTCTTCTTATTTGCTACTGTTCTCTTCGGACCTTTGCGTGTTCTAGCATTAGTCTTGGTCTTCTGACCACGAACCGGAAGTCCTTTACGATGACGGATTCCTCTGTAGCATCCGATTTCCTGCAGTCTCTTAATGTTCAGGGCGATTTCTCTACGAAGATCACCTTCTACCATCATTGTCTCATCAATGACAGCCTGAAGTCTCTTAACTTCATCATCAGTCAGGTCTCTGACACGTGTGTCAGGATTTACATTTGCCTGAGCAAGGATTTTGTCTGCACTTGGTCTTCCAATACCATAAATATAGGTAAGACCGATTTCGATTCTTTTCTCTCTTGGTAAGTCTACACCAGCTATACGAGCCATGTACTGTTTCCTCCATTTTCTTTACTGAAAGTCCTGCGTCTTCGTACATCACTTGTATCAGATACAAGGTGAAATGGGATGCATCCACACGCACTCTTTCTTCATTCTTAGTTCCTAATTGGGGTGCCTCGGTAAAACACCCAGCTGCTTTTGGCGATTCGCAGCCTTTCCGAAATTTGCGGCCAACGGGCCAACGTTGCCTCCGGTATTAGGCAATACATGCTTAGTTCATTATATGTCAGATGATACAACCCAGCCGGGTGTTTCACCTGCAGCCGCATTCACAAACACGGGATAAATCAACCCTGACGCTGTTTGTGTTTTGGATTCTCACAGATAATTCTGATAGAACCTTTTCTTTTAATGACCTTGCATTTCTCGCAGATCGGTTTTACAGATGATCTTACTTTCACTGGAAATCCTCCTTCCGTAAAATATAGCATTAAAATCTGCAGTTTAGGCGCAGTTATACACATGGTATAAGCGCGTCCGCATTGTATTGTAGCATTATGGTCTACAAAATGCAAGCAGTTTTTTAAATTTTTTTTACATTTTATAAAATGATGTTAGTGTCAAAAGGTCTTTTGACACTAACTCGATACCACGGATTGTTCCGCAGATACGCTGCTCACACAATCCTTCAAACATTCGGAATCCGCTGATTTACTGCGTAAATCGCTACTTCCTCATGTTTGGCGTGTCCCAAGATCAAAAGCTTTATCGTGCAAGCACGAACAGCTTTTTGACCTTTTGACACTGGTATCATAAAATTATTTTCTTCTATAATAGAAGGACTCCTGCTCTCAGAAGTACATCCAGGAGCAGGAGTCTTTTTATTGCTTTTCAAGCTTAAATCAGCTATTAATTTATAACCGAATAAGAATTATTTATCTCTCCAGATGATTCTTCCCTTGGAAAGATCATATGGGGAAAGCTCCATTGTTACTTTATCTCCTGGAAGAATACGGATAAAGTTCATGCGCAGCTTACCGCTGATATGGGCAAGTACAACATGCTTATTCTCAAGTTCCACTTTAAACATTGCGTTTGGCAGCTTCTCTAAAACAGTGCCTTCTACTTCAAGTACATCTACTTTTGACATTTTAAACCTCCTGTATCGCCTTAATGAATCCTAAATTTCCTATTGCATAAAAAATTATTTTGTGAGTGTCAGAATCTCCGGTTCGCCATCTGTAATCAGTATGGTGTTCTCATAATGTGCGGAAAGGGAACCATCCATGGTCACCACTGTCCATTCGTCATCCAGCCAGCATACATCTGCCCTGCCCATATTGATCATAGGCTCAATGGCAAGTGTCATACCTGGAAGTAATTTCACTCCCCTGCGTTTCTGTGGGAAGTTGGGAATCTGCGGATCTTCGTGAAGATGGGTACCAATCCCATGTCCCACCAGATCTCGTACAATACCATAACGGTATTTCGCTACATACGCTCCGATTGCCTTGGAAACATCATTGAGATGATTTCCTGCTTTCGCGAATTTTATTCCTTCAAAGAAGCACTGCTTTGTTACATCCATAAGCTGTCTGGCCTCTTTGGAAACTTCTCCGACTGCATAAGTACGGGCCGCATCAGAATGATATCCTTTGTAGATCAGACCTGCGTCGATCTTAACCAGATCACCATCCTGGATAATTTTGTCCTCCGAAGGAATTCCGTGGACCACTTCATCATTCAGGCTGATGCAGAAGGAGCCAGGAAAGCCTCCATAATTCAGAAAGTTGGGAATGCAGCCCATGGAACGGATCATATCTTCACCGATACGGTCAATTTCCTTCGTGCTCATTCCTGGTTTGATATAAGGGATCAGTCCATCATGAACCTTTTCCAGAAGATGTCCGGATTCCCTCATAAGTTCAATTTCTTGTGCTGTTTTTATTGAAACTGACATTACTTCTTATCCTCTATTCTATTCGCCAAGGATCTTAACAATATCACCAAATACCTCTTCCAGGTTCTTGGTACCATCTACTGTTTTCAGTACGCCCTGACCTGTATAGTAGTCAATAAGCGGCTGAGTCTGATCATGATATACATTCAGACGTTTCTGAACTGTTTCCGGCTTATCATCGTCACGGAGCACAAGCTCTTCTCCACATGTATCACAAACTCCTTCAACCTTCGGAGCTGCAAATACAACGTGATAAGTTGCACCGCATTTTACGCATGCACGTCTTCCGCCCATACGGTTTACGATATTCTCATCCGGAACGTCAACATCGATTGCATAATCAATCTTGCTTCCAAGCTTGCTTAAAGCATCGGTAAGGCATTCTGCCTGTGGAATTGTTCTTGGGAAACCATCCAGTACATAGCCGTTCTTGGCATCCGGCTGCTGGATTCTGTCCACAACAAGGTCGCAGGTAAGTTCATCCGGTACAAGCAGACCCTGATCCATATAAGTTTTTGCTTTCTTTCCAAGCTCTGTACCATTTTTAATATTGGCACGGAAAATATCTCCTGTGGAAATGTGCGGAATACCATATTTCTCAGCAATCTTCTTCGCCTGGGTTCCTTTGCCTGCACCTGGTGCACCTAACATGATAATTCTCATAAAAGCCCCTCCATTTTTCTCATACTACGAATTAAGGCTGTGACGCGTAAGCACCACAACCTTTATTCTTTTAGTTGTTCAGGAAGCCTTTGTAATTGCGGACAAGCATCTGTGATTCGATCTGTTTCACAGTCTCCAGGATAACTCCAACAATAATGATGATGGAAGTACCACCGAAAGATACGTTTGCTCCGAATACTCCATTGAAGAAGAACGGAATGACCGCAACGATGATCAGGCCTACTGCACCTATAAATATAATATAATTTAAGATTTTAGTCAAATAGTCTGACGTTGGTTTACCTGGACGGATGCCAGGAATGAAACCACCCTGCTTTTTGATGTTGTCTGCAACTTCCAGTGGATTGAATGTAATGGAAGTGTAGAAATATGCGAAGAATACGCAAAGTACAACATACAGAAGCAGTCCCCATGTATACTGAAGCTGATTCGGATTACACCAGTTATTGGAAGATAATCCACGAATAATCTCGCTACCGATACCAGTTCCGTTTGCTTTACCTGCAAGCTGTGCGATCACACCCGGGAAGGACATGATTGAGGAAGCAAAGATAACCGGGATAACACCAGCAGTATTAACTTTCAGCGGGATGTTGGTAGTCTGACCACCCATCAGTTTTCTGCCGACCATTTTTCTGGAATACTGAACAGGAATTCTTCTCTCAGCACCATTGAGGATCAGTACGAATACGACCATAACAACGATGATTGCAAGAATAATAAGTCCTGCAAGCAGTCCTTTTGCAATTGTTTTTCCCTTGATGAAGTTCTCATAAAGCAGTGATAAGTCACTTGGGATTCTGGAAACGATATTAACAGTCAGGACGATGGAAATACCATTTCCAACACCCTTCTCTGTAATACGCTCACCAATCCACATCAGCATGGCAGAACCAGCTGTAAGACAAGCAACTACAGTTAAGCCTTTGAAGAAGTTCATGTTCGGGATCAGACCCTGGCGACCGAAACCGATTGCCATTGCCACAGACTCAAACAACGCAAGACCAACAGTTACATAACGGGTAATGGCAGTAATTTTCTTTCTGCCTTCTTCTCCATCTCTCTGCATCTCTTCCAGTGCCGGAATGGCAATTGTAAGAAGCTGCATGATAATGGAGGATGTAATGTATGGCGTGATGTTCAATGCAAAGATTGACATCTGAG
Source organism: Blautia sp. HCP3S3_H10_2 (assembly GCF_052122375.1). NCBI lineage: Bacteria > Bacillati > Bacillota > Clostridia > Lachnospirales > Lachnospiraceae > Blautia > Blautia sp. HCP3S3_H10_2. The sequence goes on along the minus strand of NZ_JBQKCL010000001.1, from coordinate 345,798 downwards.
TAAATGAGCCACCGGTGAACGCATCAAAGAAATTGAATGCGTCACCAGTGTTTTTTGCAAACCACTCTTTAAAGAAATCGCTGTCTACTCCCGGAACAGGAAGCTGTGATCCAACACGGATGACAAGAATCATCCATAATACATAGAGGAGCTTACGTCTCATCTCTTTCACTCTGAAAACGTTCTTGAGAGTTTCAAACATTTGATCACCTCTATTAGATCAGCTCTACTGTACCACCTGCAGCTTCAATTTTAGACTTTGCAGTCTCACTTACAGCGTTTACTTTTACTGTAAGTTTCTTGGTAAGCTCGCCGTTTCCAAGGATCTTAACGCCGTCACCAGCTTTGGAAATTGCGCTGCTTGCAAGTAAGCTCTCAACTGTTACTTCTGCACCATCTTCGAAACGGTTCAGAACATCAACATTGATTGCAATGATCTCTTTAGAATTTCTGTTTGTAAATCCTCTCTTAGGCAGACGTCTGTATAAAGGCATCTGTCCACCTTCAAATCCCGGTTTCTTGTGTCCGGAACGTGCTAACTGTCCTTTATGGCCTTTACCGGCTGTTTTGCCGTTTCCTGAACCATGTCCACGGCCTCTTCTGAAGTTATCGCTGTGCTTAGAACCCTCTGCTGGTCTTAAGTTTGATAATTCCATTATGGCACCTCCTTTTTGTAATTATGCTTCTTCTACTTTTACCAGGTGCTGTACCTGCTGAATCATTCCTCTTGTTGCCGCATTGTCTGGCATTTCAACTGTTTTGTGCATTTTGGTAAGACCCATTGCCTTAACAGTAAGTTTGTGCTTCGGAACTGCGCCAATCGGAGATTTTACTAAAGTAACTTTTAATGTATTTGCCATTTTAATATTCCTCCTTAAGCCAGAATCTCATCAACAGATTTTCCACGAAGTTTTGCAACTTCTTCCGGAGTTTTTAACTGTCTTAAGCCTTCGATGGTTGCAAGAACAACATTCTGCTTATTTCTGGATCCCATACATTTTGTACGGATGTTTTTGATACCAGCTAACTCGATAACGGCACGAGCCGGACCGCCGGCGATAACTCCAGTACCTTCCGGAGCTCTCTTAAGAAGCATGGAAGCGCTTCCGTAAGAACCTACGAAGTCATGTGTAATGGAACCATTCTCATCTCTTGCTACGGTTACTAATTTCTTAATAGCATCCTCTTTTCCTTTGCGGATAGCTTCCGGAATTTCGGCTGCCTTTCCAAGTCCTGCACCAACGTGTCCATTGCCGTCACCTACAACAACTAAAGCTGTGAAACGGAAGTTACGACCACCTTTAACAACCTTGGTAACACGCTTGATTGATACTACTTTATCTTCTAACTCTAACTGACTAGCATCAATAAGATTACGTTTCATGTGTTTCGCTCCTCCTTATTAGAATTTCAGTCCAGCTTCTCTTGCTGCGTCTGCCAGTGCTTTTACTTTACCGTGGTAAATGTATCCACCTCTGTCAAATACAACTTCCTCGATGCCGGCTTCCACTGCCTTCTTACCGATTACAGTGCCAAGATATGCTGCTGCTGCAACATCGTCGGTGTTCTCAAGCTGTGCTTTTACATCTTTCTGAAGAGTAGAAGCAGATACTAAAGTCTTTCCAACGGTGTCATCGATAATCTGTGCATACATATGTTTATTGGAACGAAATACTGCAAGACGCGGAGTAGTTGCAGTGCCATTTAAATGATGACGTAATCTTCTATGCTTTTTCTCGCGAATTTCCGCTCTAGATGCTTTATTAACCATTTTCTCACTCTCCTTAATTATTTCTTACCAGTCTTACCAACTTTACGTCTGATAACCTCAGTATCATATTTGATTCCCTTGCCCTTGTATGGCTCAGGTCTTCTCTTATCTCTGATCTCAGCCGCAAACTGGCCAACTTTTTCCTTGCTGATACCGGAAACGATAATCTTGTTACCGTCAACTTTTGTCTCAATACCTTCCGGATCTTCCATTTCTACCGGGTGAGAATATCCAAGGTTTAAAGTAAGCTTCTTGCCCTGTTTAGCTGCTCTGTAACCAACACCGTTAACCTCAAGAGTCTTTGTATAACCCTCGCTTACACCAACAACCATGTTGTGGATAAGGCTTCTGGTTAAGCCGTGAAGGGATTTCATTTTCTTTAAGTCGTTTGGTCTTGCAACAACTACATGACCATCTTCAACTTTGATTTCCATTTCTGTTGGAAGCGCTCTTTCAAGTGTTCCTTTTGGTCCTTTTACGGTTACTACATTTCCTTCTGCAACAGATACTTCAACTCCTGCCGGAATAGCAACCGGAAGTCTACCGATACGTGACATACTATGTGTCCTCCTTACTTAGATTATCGGAGAGGTTACTGGAACCTCTCTGTTTTCAGTTTCTTTACTTTTCTGGCCGTGTAACACATCCCTCAACTAAGTTCATGCTGCGCCCAGGGGCTTGCATTCACTAAGGTTCGGGATGGGCTTCGCACTAAATTCGTACTGCGCCTTACGGCTTGCACTCATTAAGTTGCTTTCAGCCTACCAAACGAAAGCCAGAACCTCGCCACCTACCTGAAGTTTACGAGCTTCTTTGTCAGTGATAACACCTTTATTAGTGGAAAGGATTGCGATTCCAAGTCCTCCAAGAACCTTTGGAAGCTCGTCCTTACCAGCATAAACACGAAGACCTGGTTTGGAAATTCTCTTTAAACCTGTGATGATCTTCTCGTTTTTGTCTTCGCCATATTTCAGTGTGATATGGATGTTTTTAGCAACACCATCTTCAACTAAATCGTATTTTGCAATGTATCCTTCATCAACAAGGATGTTAGCAATTGCAATTTTCATTTTAGATGCCGGAACATCTACAGTGTCATGTTTTGCAGTGTTTGCATTACGAATTCTTGTAAGCATATCTGCGATTGGATCGCTCATTGTCATGTTAGTTTCCTCCTCATATTCAGACTTTACATGTCATAGTGTATATTTGAATGATTTACGTGTTACCATGTGTAACTGCATCCCTCAGCTAAGTTCATGCTGCGCCTGACGGCTTGCATTCACTAAGGCTCGGGATGGACCTCGCACTAAATTCGTGCGGCGCCTTGCGGCTTGCACTCATTAAGTTGCTTTCGGCCTCGGTCTACCAGGAAGCTTTCTTAACTCCCGGGATCTGTCCTTTGTAAGCTAACTCACGGAAGCAGATTCTGCAGATTCCGTATTTTCTTAAATATGCATGTGGACGTCCACAAATTCTGCAACGGCTGTATTCTCTGGTAGAGAATTTAGCAGGACGCTGCTGTTTGATTTTCATTGCTGTCTTAGCCATGAATCGTTCCTCCTATATCAGATCTGCTGACCCCGGCTGTTTGCCGGCGGTCAACTTTGGAATGTTCCTCATCTTATTTCGCAAAAGGCATGTTGAACAGCTTCAGTAACTCACGAGCTTCCTCATCAGTGTTTGCTGTTGTAACGAAGATAATGTCCATACCTCTTACTTTGTCAACTTTATCGTACTCAACTTCTGGGAAGATAAGCTGCTCTTTGATACCAAGAGCGTAGTTTCCTCTTCCATCGAATGCGTTAGGATTAACGCCACGGAAGTCACGTACACGTGGAAGTGCCAGGTTGATCAGACGATCAGCGAACTCATACATCTTCTCGCCTCTTAATGTTACTTTACATCCGATCGGCATTCCCTCTCTGATTTTGAAGTTAGCGACAGATTTTTTCGCTTTTGTAGCGATTGCTTTCTGTCCTGTGATCAGCTCCATATCTGCGATTGCAGCATCAAGAAGCTTAGCGTTCTCTTTGGCCTCACCAACACCCATGTTAATTACGATCTTGTCGAGTTTTGGCACTTCCATAACGTTTTTATATCCGAATTTCTTGGTCATGGCATCCATGATCTCATTAGTGTAAAGTTCTTTTAATCTACTCACTTATGTCTGCCTCCTCTCTCAATTAATCGATAACCTTACCTGTTGCTTTAGCAACACGGACTTTTTTGTCACCATCCATCTTAAAGCCAACTCTTGTAGCTTTTCCATCTACCATAAGCATTACATTGGAGATGTGAAGCGGAGCTTCTTTTGTGATGATTCCACCATTCTGGTTTGCAGCTGATGGTTTGGTGTGTTTTGTAACCATATTAACGTTCTCTACTAATACGGTATTGTCTTTTACATTGATGGCAAGGACTTTGCCTTCTTTGCCTTTATCTTTACCAGCGATTACTGTAACAGTATCACCTTTTTTAATCTTCATAGCTGACATTAGGCACCCTCCTATAATACTTCCGGAGCTAAGGAAACGATCTTCATGAATTTCTTCTCACGAAGCTCTCTGGCAACTGGTCCAAAGATACGTGTTCCTCTCGGAGTTAAGTCGTCTTTAATGATTACGGCAGCATTTTCATCGAAACGGATATAGGATCCGTCTTTACGACGAGCGCCTTTTTTGGATCTAACTACAACAGCCTTTACTACGTCACCTTTTTTAACAACGCCGCCTGGTGTTGCATCTTTAACAGTAGCAACGATTGTATCGCCGATGTTTGCATATCTTCTTGTAGAGCCACCCATAACACGGATACAAAGGATTTCTTTTGCACCAGTGTTGTCGGCAACTTTCAGTCTTGTTTCCTGCTGAATCATACTGGTTATCCTCCTTATTTCACTTTCTCTACAACTTCAACCAGTCTCCATCTCTTGTCCTTGGACAGCGGTCTGGTCTCCATAACCTTAACGGTATCACCGATGTTGCACTCATTGTTTTCGTCATGAGCTTTTAATTTATATGTTCTCTTCACGATTTTCTTGTAAAGAGGATGTTTTACATGGTCTTCAATTGCAACTACAATGGTCTTATCCATCTTATTGCTGACAACCTTACCCACACGGGTTTTTCTCAGATTTCTTTCCACGATTATTTCCTCCTAAATTCACTATTTGGAAGCGTTAGCTTTCGCAGTGATCACTGTCTGGATTCTGGCAATATTTCTACGAACCTCTTTGATTCGTCCTGTATTGTCTAACTGATTGGTTGCATTCTGAAATCTCAGATTGAAAAGTTCTTTCTTAGCAGCTACTAATTCTTCGTTTAATTCTGCAGCTGATTTTGCCTGTAAATCTTCTACGAATTTATTAATTTTCACTGTTATCACCGCCTTCTAACTCTGCACGAGAAACTATTTTACATTTACATGGTAACTTGTGCATTGCAAGACGTAATGCTTCACGAGCGATTTCTTCGGAAACGCCTGCGATCTCAAACATAACACGTCCTGGTTTAACAACTGCTACCCAGTATTCCAGGGCACCTTTTCCGGAACCCATACGAGTTTCTGCTGGTTTTGCTGTTACTGGTTTATCTGGGAAAATCTTGATCCAAACCTTACCACCACGTTTGATATAACGGGTCATAGCAACACGGGCTGCCTCGATCTGATTAGATCTGATCCAGCAAGGCTCGGTAGCAACAAGACCGAATTCACCATAATTGATCTGATTACCTCTAAGGGCTTTTCCTCTCATGGAGCCACGGAATTGTTTACGACGTTTAACTCTTTTTGGCATTAACATTATTTATCGCTCCCTTCCTTAGTTCCTTTAGTTGGAAGAATCTCACCATTGTAGATCCATGCCTTTACACCAACTTTGCCATATGTGGTGTCTGCTTCTGCGAAACCATAATCGATGTCTGCACGAAGTGTCTGAAGCGGAATAGTTCCATCGCTGTAGAACTCTGTACGAGCCATATCAGCTCCGCCAAGACGTCCGGATACGGATGTTTTGATTCCCTTAGCACCGGATTTCATTGTACGCTGCATTGTAGATTTCATAGCACGTCTGAAGGAGATACGGTTCTCCAGCTGAAGAGCGATGTTCTCTGCAACAAGCTGAGCGTCTCTGTCTGGTCTCTTAACTTCTTTGATATCAACGATAAGCTTCTTGTCTGTATATTTAGCAAGTTCAGCTTTAACTTTCTCGATCTCAGCGCCACCTTTACCGATTACGATACCAGGTTTTGCTGTGTAAATGATAACTTTTACTCTGTCAGATGCTCTCTCGATCTCGATCTTGGAAACACCTGCGCTGTATAATTTCTTTTTAAGGAATGTTCTGATGTTGTAATCCTCTACCAGATAGTCTGCGAAATCGCTCTCTGCATACCATCTTGAATCCCAATCCTTGATAACACCGACTCTAAGGCCATGTGGGTTAACTTTCTGTCCCATGATTATCCTCCTTATTTCTCATCCAGCACGATGGTGATATGGCTTGTTCTCTTCTCGATTCTGTAAGCACTACCCTTTGCTCTTGGCTGGATTCTCTTCATTGTAGGTCCTTTATTTGCATAGCAGGCTGCAACGACGAGATTGTCTGCGTTCATTCCGTTATTGTTCTCAGCATTTGCAATGGCTGATTCCAGTAACTTTTTGATTACGCTGGAAGCGTATCTTGGGTTATATGTCAGGATACCAAGTGCTGTCTGCACATCTTTGCCACGAATTGCATCTAAAACGTAGCAGGCTTTCTGAACAGAAATTCTTGCATAAGATAATTTTGCAGACGGTCTTGTCTCTCTATTATTCTCATTTCTGGCTCTCTTAATCTGGCTTCTATGTCCTTTTGCCATTTTAAAGTGCCTCCTTTCGTCATATTCAATATTCAGGTAAACACCCTGTCCTGTCTGACCGCTTATAGCGGATCAGGCAGTCTGGTGTAAAGTTCTAACTAGCGAACACCGGATTTCTTTTCGTCTTTTCCGTGTCCTCTGTAGGTTCTGGTAGCAACAAACTCACCAAGTTTGTGACCAACCATATCCTCAGTGATATATACCGGCACATGTTTTCTTCCGTCATGGACAGCGATTGTATGTCCAACAAAAGACGGGAAGATTGTGGAACGGCGTGACCAGGTTTTGATTACGGATTTATCATTTGCAGCGTTTAATGCATCTACTTTTTTAAGTAAGCTCTGATCTGCAAAAGGTCCTTTTTTCAGTGAACGAGACATTCTTAATCCTCCTTATTATTTGCTTAAAGCTTTTCCATCGCGTCTTCTTACGATGAGCTTGTTGGACGCTTTGTTTTTCTTTCTTGTCTTCAGACCAAGAGCAGGTTTGCCCCAAGGTGTACACGGACCTGGACGTCCAACCGGAGCGCGGCCCTCTCCACCACCATGTGGATGGTCATTCGGGTTCATGACAGAACCACGAACTGTAGGTCTGATTCCCATGTGACGCTTACGACCAGCTTTACCGATGTTGATCAGGTTGTGATCGCCGTTTCCGATGATACCAACTGTAGCACGGCAGATGATCGGAACCATTCTCATCTCACCAGATGGGAGACGAAGTGTAGCGTATTTGCCTTCTTTAGCCATAAGCTGAGCGCCGTTACCAGCGGAACGAACCATCTGTCCGCCCTTTCCTGGGTGAAGCTCAATGTTATGAACCATAGTACCAACCGGGATAAGCTCTAACGGTAAGCAGTTACCTACACGGATTTCAGCTTCCGGTCCGTTCATAACTTTCTGTCCAACTTTAAGTCCTTCTGGAGCAAGAATGTATGCTTTCTCGCCATCTGCATAGCAGATAAGTGCGATATTTGCTGTTCTGTTTGGATCGTACTCAACAGATTTAACTACTGCCGGGATTCCATCTTTTCTTCTCTTGAAGTCGATGATTCTATATTTTCTACGGCTTCCGCCTCCCTGATGTCTTACAGTGATCTTACCCTGGTTATTACGTCCAGCGTTTTTCTTTAAAGACACGGTAAGGGATTTCTCTGGAGTTGTCTTAGTGATCTCAGAGAAGTCGGAACCAGTCATATGTCTTCTAGACGGGGTATATGGGTTATAACTTTTGATTCCCATTTCTTTTCTCCTTTCAAATTTGTTCTCACGCTTTTGAATGCGTATATCCGCGATATTCAGAGTGCCAAGGATTCAGAAGAAGCAGGTCGTCATGCTTGCATGTAAGACCGGATTCTTATGAAGACTTGAAAGCGTGCAACGCGACCGAGGAAGCAAAACTTCCGAGGTGCACTCGTACGTATCGCAATGCTATCAATTAAAGACCTTCGAAGATCTCGATGTCTTTGCTGTCCTCTGTAAGGGCTACGATAGCTTTTTTGGATTTAGCAGTTTTTCCAACTACCATTCCACGGCGTTTTTTCTTACCATCAAGGTTCATGGTATTTACGCTCTTAACTTTTGTTCCTTCGAACATTTTCTCAACAGCTTCTTTGATCTGAGCTTTGTTTGCTTCCGGATGAACAAGGAAAGTATATTTCTTCTCACCCATAGCAGCCATGGATTTTTCAGTGATCACTGGTCTTTTGATCACGTCGTAATATTTAATATCTGCCATTATGCGTATACCTCCTCGATGGATGCTACAGCGTCTTTAGTTACTACTACAGTACCGTGGCTCATAACATCATATACGTTGATGCCGTTAGCAGCTACAGTCTGTACGTTCTCGATATTTCTTGCAGAAAGGATTACATTCTTGTCTTCCTGTGCTGTTACGATAAGAGCTTTTTCTGCTTTCAGGTTTGTAAGAACCTTCTGCATTTCTTTTGTCTTAGCTTCAGCAAGTGCAAGGCTATCAACAACTACGAATTTATTGTCCTGAACTTTGGAAGTCAGAGCGGATTTAAGAGCTGCTCTTCTTTCTTTCTTGTTCATTTTTACATCATAATCTCTTGGAGTTGGTGCGAAAACAACACCGCCGCCTGTCCACTGTGCAGCACGGATGGATCCCTGTCTTGCATGACCGGTTCCTTTCTGTCTCCAAGGTTTTCTTCCGCCACCGCTTACTTCAGAGCGAGTTTTCGCTTTCTGAGTACCCTGGCGTTTATTTGCAAGCTGGCGAACAACTGCGAGATGAACAAGATGCTCGTTAATCTCTACACCAAACACTGCATCGTTCAGCTCCATTGTTCCAACTTCATTGCCTTCCATATTATAAACAGTTACGTTTGCCATTTGTGTGCTCCTCCTTTCTTATTATAAGGACTTTACTGTCTCTTTGATTGTAACCAAGGATTTCTTAGGTCCTGGAACAGCACCTTTAACTAACAGTAAGTTATTCTCTGTATCTACGCGTACGATCTCAAGATTCTGAACAGTAACCTGCTCGCTTCCCATATGACCTGGCATGTGTTTTCCTTTGAATACCTTGCTCGGATCAGAACAAGCACCGTTGGAACCTGCATGACGATGATATTTGGAACCGTGAGCCATAGGTCCTCTGGACTGTCCATGTCTCTTGATTGCGCCCTGGAAGCCTTTACCTTTGGAAACAGCTGTTGCATCGATGTGATCTCCAGCTGCGAAGATATCAGCTTTAATTTCCTGTCCTACTTCATATTCAGCAGCGTTCTCGAAACGGAATTCTTTAACGAATCTCTTAACTGCAACGCCTGCTTTTGCAAAGTGGCCTGTTTCCGGTTTGTTCACCAGTTTCTCTCTGATGTCGCCGAAGCCAACCTGAACTGCTGTGTATCCGTCGTTCTCTTCTGTTTTAACCTGAGTTACGACACATGGACCAGCCTGTAAAACGGTTACCGGAATTAACATTCCATCTTCGTTGAAGATCTGAGTCATTCCGACTTTGGTAGCTAAAATAGCTTTCTTCATCTTTCTTCCTCCTATAGCGGATTGCCCTTGCGGGTAATCATATAATAAATAGCTAAATGCTTATGCATTTACAAGATTAATTATTTTGCCTTCATCTTGATGTCGATATGAACACCAGCAGGCATTTCCAGTCTGGACAGTGCATCAACTGTCTTCTGGGTCGGAGCAATGATATCAATCAGTCTCTTATGTGTTCTCTGCTCGAACTGCTCTCTGGAATCTTTGTATTTGTGAACAGCTCTTAAGATTGTAACAACTTCCTTCTTAGTTGGAAGCGGAACCGGTCCGCTAACTGTTGCACCGTTTTTCTTAACAGTATCGATGATCTTTGCAGCAGATGCATCTACTAACTGATGATCGTAAGCTTTTAATGTGATTCTCATTACCTGATTTGCCATAAAAAAAGTCTCCTCCTATTCGTACTCACTATCAGTACGACAAGCGGCGACTGTACACATCTCCGTGTGTGTCCTAAAACATCTTCTTGTCTCGAACTCTTATCTCACACGTCCCATCCCTAGATGGCTATTGAACTTGTACAGTGACTTGTCGTCAGTTTCCTAACTTGACATTCGCTCCACGGAAAACCTGCCTGGCTGGGCAGCAACCTCACGCTTCATCGCTATCATGTCACAGCAGATATGATTATACACAAACGTTCTGCAAATTGCAAGTATTTTTTTCAAAAATTTTCGATGTTTTATTGTATTATTTTAAATACAATTTTTGTATAATTTCAGTGAACGATGTTTCATATTTCAAGGTTCCTTTTAGATTGAAATTTATCTCAGAATAAATCCAGGCACTTATAATAAGAAAAAGAGACATCAGCCGATGCCTCTTCTTTCTTATTATAATGAAGAATCAATCTTCATCATCGTAATATTCATCATCATCCTCTTCTTCGTCAGCAAAGATATCAGAATAATCAAATAAGGTAACCTTAGTGATCTCATCCTTTACAATATCAGGAGCATCTCCCTCTTTCTTTGCTTTCGCAGCAAGCTGTGCCGGTGAATATCTCGGTATTGCCAGTTTCTTGATTTCTACTGGTTCATCCTCATCTTCCATGATCTCCGGTTCTGCCTTTTTCTTCGGGGCAGCTTTCTTAGCCTGGGCTGCTGGCTTAGCAGATTTCTTAGCCGGCTTACGTGTCTGGGCTGTAGCTGCGGCAACCTCTTTCTTCAGAAGCTCATGTGCCTCACTTGTAGCACTCTGTACAGTTCTCTGTGGACGCTCTTCCTCTTCTGTATCAAAATCATCCTCATCGATCTCATCTACAAAACCGCCTGTACGGATCTTACGCTTCTCTTTCTTGTTACGCTTGCCCTGTGCCTTAATCTCGCGCTCTTCATCACGGTACTCACGTTCTTTGCGTTTTTCTTCTCTTTTAAGTTCCTTGCGGCTCTTCACATATCCAGGCTCTGTATCTTCCGGATAGTCATCATCATAGTCATCAGGATCTCTTTTCCAAAGCTCTGCGATCACATAAAGAATGATCAGGAACAAAACGCTAAGTCCCAGAACGATCAGTCCTTCAATGCTCTTGGTGGCAGCCATCAGATAACCAATGAACGGAATTGTCACTACAATCTTAGGAAGGTAGCTTCCAATCGCTACATTGATCGGCTGTCCCTGGGAAACAGTAGGATCCATGGCAGTTCCTGTGCCGTTTGCCACATCTGCACTTGCAAGAGTGTAACGGTATACTGCGTCATTCTCATCATTTACAAGGATCGGTGTACCCAGAGCTGCTTCTTCTGTTTTAACCGGAATTGCATATGTAACAGATCCCATGGCAAGATTTGACTTGACTGTGGAGTCATCTCTTATTTCGGTAGTCACCCCGAAGAACGGAGGTACTGCCAATGCAATCACACAAAGTATGGTGCATATTACAACGAAATGTACTATAAATTTCAAAAATTTAGACATTGGTAACCATCCTCACTTTTTATGGCAGCCTTTACTGGTTGCTCAAATACTGTTCAATACTGCTCATGGCAGCTTCTTCATCTTCACCATTAGCTGAAAGTGTAATCTCCTCACCAGCATCCAGCCCCAGTGTCATCATACCCATGATACTCTTGGCATTTACTTTCTTCTTGCCTACTTCTACATAGATCTCACTGTTAAACTGACTTGCCACCTGTACTAACTGTGCAACGGGTCTGGCTTCAAGTCCTGTGGACAGGTGAATGGTGATTGGCTTTTTAATCATAATAATTCCTCCTTGTTTTCCCTCAGGTCATCCGCGAGCAGGCTCAATTTACGAAGCCGGTGATTTACTCCGGACTTGCCCACCTGTGGGTTCAACATCAATCCTAATTCTTTAAGTGTTGCTTCCGGATACTGCAGCCGTAATCTGGCGATCTCCTCCAGTCCTTCATTCAGACTCTCCAGACCCACTTTTTCTTCAAGAAGTCTGATATCATTGATCTGTTTCACTGCTGCATTAACCGTCTTATTTATATTTGCAGTCTCACAGTTAACCTTCCGGTTCACAGAATTACGCATTTCCTTCAGAATACGGATATTCTCCAGATCCATCAGGGCAACGTTCGCTTCCATAATGGCCAGCATATCCACAATCTGCGCACCCTCTTTCACATAAAGCACATATGACTTCTTCCGTAATACAATCTTGGCATCTATATGAAAGCTACGGATGATCTCCTGCAACTGCCCGCCTATCTCCTGGCTTGGACACACGATTTCGAAATGATACCCCTTCTGGGGATCGCTGATAGATCCTGCCGAGAGAAAAGCACCGCGTACAAACGCCCTTTTGCAGCAATCCCGCTGATACACAATGGAATTGGATACGAGAGGCATTCCTCCGCTTATCCCCGAAAATTCCAGCTTGGCAGAATCTAATATTTCCTTTATCAGATCAAGGTCTGTTATGGAAATACAATAAAGATTCCCCCTCCTGAAACAGTCTATCCGGGAATTTGATACATCTGTCTCTATATTAAATGTTTTTTGCAATAATGTAAAGCTTTTTCTTGAAAGTGCCTCATTTTCTGTCTGGATATGAAGGGATTTTTCCCCTTTTATTCCAGTGTCCAGGCTGCCACAAAAAGTGAAGATTGCAGCCAGTTCCGCAATCTTGCAATGTCTTCCGGAACCTATATGCCTGGAAAGTTCTTCTTTCACCATCCCTGAAAAAGACATTTCCTGATCTCCTCTTTCTATTTCTTCAGTAACCGGTCCTTATCCACATCCCTGTGTTCAAGCCGGAACCCATATTCACCATTTCTGGCAATGCGGCTGTACAGCTCTCTGGCAATGGTAACAGAGCGGTGTTTACCACCGGTGCATCCAATGGCGATGACAAGGCTTGTTTTGCCCTCCTGGGAATATTTGGGAATCAGAAATTCGATCATATCCTCCAGTTTATTTGCAAAAATCCTGGCAGTTTCATTATCCATTACATAATTGAAGACACTTTCATCCATCCCCGTAAGCGGCCTCAGATCATCCTCATAATATGGGTTTGGAAGAAAACGCACATCAAATACCAGGTCTGCATCTGCCGGAATCCCATATTTAAATCCGAAAGACAATACCGTGACCATCATATTACAGAATTTTTCATCGTTTACAAAAATCTTCTCAATCTCCTGGCGAAGTTCCCTTGTAAGCAAATGACTGGTATCAATAATATAATCTGCTCTTTTGCGAAGGAAATCCATTTTCTCACGTTCCAGCCGGATTCCGTCATCAACCCTGCCATTGTTTGCCAGAGGATGGCTTCGTCTTGTCTCTTTATAGCGCTTCACCAGCACTGAATCCTCAGCATCCATAAAAAGGATTTCAAAGTCATAGCCAGCTTCCTTCATATGGTCCAGAACCTTGGCAAGCTCTTCCAGAGAGCGTCCACTTCTGGCATCAATACCAAGTGCTGCATTCTGGACCCCCTCTTCATGCACTTCCAGCATCAGGGATGCAAATTTCTCAACTAACGGAATGGGAAGATTATCCACACAGAAATAGTGTGCATCCTCCAGCATTTTCAGCACTGTAGATTTGCCAGCACCTGAAACGCCTGTAACTATTACAAATCGCATAATTTATCTCCTGTTCAAAACTCACCAAGAAATTGCACTTCCGGTTCAAGCATCACGCCAAATTTCTCCTTAACGATCCGCTGAACGTCTTTCATAAGAGTTGTCACATCTTCAGCCGTCGCATTTCCTGCATTAATAACAAAGCCGCAGTGTTTCTCTGAAACCTGGGCCCCGCCTACCTGATACCCGCGAAGTCCGCTGTCCATGATCAGCTTGCCGGCGAAATAGCCTTCGGGTCTTTTGAAGGTGCTTCCGGCACTTGGATAAGAAAGCGGCTGTTTGCTGCTTCTCATACCTGCCAGCTCCTGCATACGGCTCCTGATTTCTTCCTGATTTCCTTTCTGAAGGGAAATAACAGCTTCCAGAACAATATATCCGGATTTCTTGATAATACTGGTGCGATACCCCATCTGGAGTTCGTCGGACTGCAAAGTGATAATCTCTTCTTCCGGAGTCAGCACTGTAACCTCTTTGATCACATCCTTCATCTCCCCGCCATAGGCGCCTGCATTCATCACAACCGCACCGCCTAAGGTTCCCGGGATGCCTCCGGCAAATTCGAAGCCTGTCAGTGATGCCTCACGCGCAGCTGCAGCGATTCCAGATAACAGTGCGCCAGCCTGGGCGTGGATCTCATTTTTCTCCAGTGTGATCTTTCCAAAGCTGCGGTACAACTGCACAACAACACCCTGGTAGCCTTTGTCACTTACAAGAAGATTACTTCCATTTCCAAGAATGAAATAAGGAACTTTCTCTTCTTTACAAACCGCTATCACCTGCGCTATTTCACCGATGGTCTCAGGCATTATAAATAAATCGGCCGGTCCACCGATCCGGAATGTAGTGTGCTTACTCATAGGCTCATTTTCCAGAACCCGGTCATTTCCCAGGATTTCCTGGAAACGTTGTTTTATATTTACATTCACAGATTTACATCCTCTATCTTTCTACATAAAATAACATCTGCAGCAATCTTATCTTTGCCATTGCCGCATCTTTTTATTATACTATCCAACTGCAAAATTGTACAGGAAAAACGTATATTTTCCAACATTCTTTCCATACTGAATAATAGTTCAGATCTACTTCTGAAAGTGAAAGGAGTTTTCATTTATGCTGCAGCAAATTTTCCTATCCATAATCGGCTTCTGCTCCGGAATCATCATCGCAGGTGGTGTAGTCGGCCTGCTCATCGGCCTTTCCATTGTCCCACGCTACGCTGGTGTCACCCATACAGGAAAACACATATTATTATATGAAGATATTACCTTTCTTGGCATTATGTGTGGTAATCTGTTTTTTCTTTATGGATGGCATATTCCAGGCAATACTTTTTTCCTGATACTTTATGGGCTTTTCTCCGGCATTTTCCTGGGCGGCTGGATCATGGCGCTGGCAGAAATGGCAGACGTTTTTCCCATTTTTTCCAGGCGGATCAAGCTGACCAATGGAATCCGGCTGGCTGTGATCGCGGTCGCACTGGGAAAAACACTGGGATCTCTTTATTATTTCTTTAAGCGCTGGTTTCCATGAATTCATGCAAAGTATGCTAAACTAAACGAGAGCAACATTTCCTGCAAAGCCAGGCATACAGATTTCCCCAATCGTCCTTTAGACGCAGATTCCAGACATGGTGCATCCACAGCTTTCACCCAGTTTTATCATAATAAATAGGAAGGAACGTTTTTGCCCGTTTTGGATGTTTTTCCCTTTTCACCAGTCTGAGGTCCATCTTCTTCCTCATTTTTCACAGCAAGCACCGGGCACTCACTTTCCAGACCACGGTACCATTTTCTGTAATCAGCCGGAGAACACCCCATTTCTTTACGGAACGTTTCGGAAAAATAACTAGCTCCTGCAAAACCATTTGCCATGGCAATCTCTCCCATAGATGCAGTTTTATTAAGAACTGCATCCATACTGTTCCAGATTCTGCACTTCTGAAGATATTCAAATGGTGTCATTTCCATATGCTTCTTAAAGAAACGGCAAAAATCCCCGGTACTTACCTGGCATGCTTCTGCCATACCGGCAAGCGTCAGCTTCTCATTGCAATGCTCTGACAGATATCCGGTCATGCGGTTCAGTTTCGCCCGTTCCCGGAGTACTGCGTTCTTACACTCTGGTGCAAGCTGTACAAACTTCTTGTAAAGGCTTCCCCAGGCAGTAAACATCCAGCTCTTCATATCCAGCTCATAAGCCATATCTCTTCCCTCAGCAGTCTGCGCTGCTGCCAGAAGAGCCTGGAGAAGAATGTCCTCATCTGTATCTTCTTCCGCTGATGGCATAAATCTACAATAAGGAAACGCCTCTGCCTGTGCAACCGGAGTGATATATTTGTCCCTAAGGCATTCATCTCCTGCAAAAAGATATTCCTCTGCGATCTCAATTATGTAAATCGTACATCTCTCTGTCTCACTTCTGTTCAGACGATAGGATTGTCCTGCATTGATAAACAATGCCTCCCCAGCCTCCATATCCACCTTTTCCTGATTTACCTGGCACTGCATTTCTCCTTCTTCTGCCAGTATAAAAGTAAACGCCTTTCCTTTCATACAGGGCATATGTCCAAATTCAGGCTGAAGCAGCTCCAGCTTGTAAATTCTGGCTTTTTCTTCTGAATCTTCCGTAAGAAGCTGCGCACCCTTACCTATAAAATACTTTTCCATAAGCTACCTCTTTTCTTCTGTTTGATCCTGATATCATAACAATGCTATCATAATATTATAAGTCAGCCGAAAAAGGAAGTATATTTTACATATTTTTTCACATACTAACTGCCAAGAGGTTCCTGCTTCCATTGTCCGCAATTAAAAACTACCGCTTTCTCTGTTTCCGTCAGCGTGTTTTATATCCACATACGCATCATTTGTACAAAAGGAGGTTCTTATGAATAACCAGAAGCAGCAAGAACAACAGAAGAAATACGCCAATTACGTAAAAAACATCACCCCCACACACAGCCTTCCCTTGAATATGGCAAAGGCCTTTCTCACAGGTGGTCTTATCTGCGTTCTTGGACAGATTATAACAAATTTTGCAAAAGCCCAGGGGCTGGATCAGGATATGGCTGGAACCTGGTGCTCCGTCACTTTGGTTCTGATCAGTGTCCTTCTCACCGGATTTAATATTTATCCAAAGATCGGAAAATTCGGGGGCGCTGGCAGCCTGGTTCCAATCACCGGGTTTGCCAACTCCGTAGCCGCGCCTGCTATTGAATATAAAGCAGAGGGACAGGTTTTTGGAATCGGATGTAAGATTTTCACCATTGCAGGTCCGGTCATCTTATATGGAATTATGAGTTCCTGGGCCGCCGGAGTGATTTACTATCTTTTAAAAATAATGGGGGTGATTTCATGAATAAACAGACACCAGCCAGACTTACCGGCTCTGCCAGTATGCTTTTCCAGAATCCGGTTTATATCACAAGCTGTGCTTCTGTGGTTGGAAAAAAAGAAGGCGAAGGCCCTCTTGGAGATAAATTTGACCTCATCTGTGAGGATCCCATGTTTGGTGAAGATACCTGGGAAGCAGCAGAAAGTACCATGCAAAAAGAAGCAGCCTCTCTGGCTCTTGGAAAAGCCGGACTTACCACTGGCGATATCCGCATGACTTTTGCAGGAGACCTGCTGGCACAGACAACCGCTTCCTCTTTTGGAATCGCAGGCATGGGCATCCCTTTTTACGGACTTTTTGGAGCATGCTCCACTATGGGAGAATCCCTTTCCCTTGGAGCCATGTCCATTGCTGCCGGATATGGAGAGCATATCCTTTGTGCTACTTCCAGTCACTTTGCCAGTGCCGAAAAAGAATTTCGTTTTCCACTGGCGTATGGAAACCAGCGCCCACTCTCTGCCACCTGGACAGTGACCGGAAGCGGGGCCTGTGTTCTTTCCGGTACACCGCCCACACAGGAAATTTTCCAGAAAACAGAGCCACTTCTTGTATCTGATGGCTGTGTACAGATTACGGGACTTACTACTGGAAAGCTGGTTGACTATGGACTTAAAGACTCTTTGAATATGGGCGGATGCATGGCACCTGCTGCCTGCGACACTATTTACCAGAATTTCTGCGATTTTAACAGAACCCCTAATGATTATGATGCTATTTTCACCGGAGATCTGGGGGCAGTAGGGAAAAGGATTCTGCTGGATCTGCTTGCAGAAAAAGGATATGACATCGAGTCCATTTATCAGGACTGTGGGCTCTTAATTTTCGATGGAGAAACCCAGGATACCCATTCCGGAGGAAGCGGATGCGGATGCAGTGCTTCTGTTCTGACAGCCTATATTCTTCCTGAACTGGCAAAAGGTACGTGGAATCGGATTCTTTTTGTTCCTACAGGCGCACTGCTTTCCAAAACAAGCTTTAATGAAGGGGATTCCATTCCAGGAATTGCCCATGCAGTAGTGCTTGAGCATACCCCGATACCCAGCTGATTTTCTTTCCTCATACAGGCATCCTTATTTTTCAGACACAATAAACCGTTCTTTACACACTGTTTTTCAAGATATCGTAACTGTTCAGTACCTTCACAGTTACGAGCCAAAATGCATTCCAAATCACCTGCTGTGATGGCATTTTGGCTTGTATGTCTCGGGATTTTGGCATATTCATGCCAAAACGCCTCGCGGAATACTGCCTACTGAATAATTACAAGATATCTTATACAAGGAGATTTTACAATGGATTATTTCAACGCATTCTGGGTAGGAGGCCTGATCTGTGCCCTGGTCCAGATCTTACTTGACAAAACAAAGCTTATGCCAGGCCGTGTCATGGTTCTTCTGGTATGTACCGGCTCTATTCTTGGAGCTGTGGGCATTTACCAGCCACTGATCGACTTCGCAGGTGCAGGAGCTTCTGTACCACTTCTTGGATTTGGAAATACCCTCTGGAAAGGATTAAAAGAAGCCATCGACACAGATGGCTTCATCGGACTTTTTACAGGAGGATTTACAGCCTGCGCAGCCGGAGTTTCTGCCGCACTGATCTTTTCTTATCTGGCAAGCTGGGTATTTAAACCAAAAATGAAAGAATAGAAAACAGACCATTCAATATAGCAATAATAAATGAGGTAACCTTTTATGAGTGATACGCTTTACATTCAGACCGAAAAAAACGTGGAGGTTCATCACCCCCACGTATATCTCCAGGATATTGCCAAGCTTTCCTGCAGCAATTCTAAAATTTTAAACCGGCTCAGGGTCCTGCCCGTAGCAAACCTAAAACCTGATAAGCCAGGACGGTATGTCATTTCTGTTATGGATCTTATCAATGATATCCAGCCAAGAGAGCCTGAGCTTGACATTACACACATTGGAGAGCCAACTTTTATCCTTACCTATCAAAAAGAGGGCACTATCAATATTGTTATAAGGTGGTGTAAGGTTTTCTTTGTCTGCCTTGCCACCTTTTTCGGTGCCGGATTTTCTATTATGACATTCAACAATGACGTAGATGTCCCCGCTCTCTTTGAACAGATCTACACCCAGGTCACAGGGCTTAAAACGGATGGATTTACAGCTCTGGAAATTTCCTATTCCATTGGAATCGGATTTGGAGTTCTGTTCTTCTTCAATCATTTCGGAAGAATGAAGCTTACCGATGATCCAACGCCTATGCAGGTACAGATGCGGTTGTATGAAGATGATGTAAACACTACTATTATCGAAGATGTCTCACGTGCAAATAAGGAAGAACCGTGACAGGACTTTTTATTTCTTCTCATCCAGCAACACAACACCCTGTTCCGGATTTTTATTGATCGCCCCCACAATTGGATGAGGCACATACAGTTCTTCCAGAAATGCAACATCTTCTTCTGTAAGCTTAATTTTCAGTGCTTCTGCTCCATCATCCAGATAGGCAGCTTTCGTTGCTCCGATGATCGGTGCTGACACCCCTTTTGCCCAGTGCCATGCAATCGCGATCTGTGACATTTTACACTGGTACTTTTCGGCCAGCTGGTGGACGCGCTTTACGATCTGCATGTCAGCTTCCTCCATCCGGTCATATTTTCCCATGGCTACACGGTCTGTTTTTCCACGAAGACTGTCCGATTTCCAGGACTGACGTGCCAGGTGTCCTGCGGCCAGTGGACTGTATGGCATAAGGGATACATTCATCTGTTTACAGATCGGGATCAGCTCCCGTTCATCCTCACGATACAGCAGGTTATAATGATTTTCCATAGTAGAGAACTGTGTCCAGCCATGCTCTTTCGCAGTCTGCTGCATATTATAGAACTGATAGCCATACATTGCAGAAGCTCCGATTGCACGGACTTTTCCAACCTTTACAAGATCATGGAGCGCTTCCATGGTTTCTTCTATTGGGGTTTCGTAATCGAAGCGGTGAATGATATACAGATCCAGATAATCTGTCTGAAGGCGTTTCAGGGAACCGTCAATTTCCCGCCTGATAGCATTTCTTGAAAGGCGGCCTTCGTTAAAATAAACCTTGGAAGCGATCACAACCTTATCCCGCGCAATATTGTTTCTGATTGCCTTTCCCAGATATTTTTCCCTAATAATTCTTTTTTATATAATAACAAGTATCTCTCAATATCTTTCATATTATAGATTACTTTTAATTGTGTCTAATACTTATTTTACATTCTTCAAAATGCCTGACAGGCATTCATCAATTTTTAAATATATTAGAAATTGCAAATTCTTTTGAAAAATGATACTATATCTTCATATGATAGCTCTGTGTGAGCCTTTCGGACACATAGAGCTTATTTTACCAGATGAGGAGGTACATAATGAACGATTACAAAATGGGGACAAAATGTGTCCAGGCAGGATATAAGCCAGGAAATGGGGAGCCAAGGCAGATTCCGATCATTCAGTCAACAACTTTTAAATACGATACCAGCGAGGATATGGGAAAGCTTTTCGACCTGGAAGCAGATGGTTATTTCTATTCCCGTCTTCAGAACCCTACCTGTGATCATGTAGCAGCCAAGCTTGCTGCCATGGAGGGCGGTACGGCAGCTATGCTTACTTCTTCCGGACAGGCTGCCAATTTCATGGCACTGTTTAATATCTGTGAGTGCGGAGACCACATTGTGGCTTCTTCCTCCATTTACGGCGGAACCTTTAATCTGATTTCTGTAACCATGGCGAAAATGGGAATCACAGCCACCTTTGTTTCCCCCGATGCAACAGAAGAAGAACTAAATGCAGCATTTAAACCTAACACAAAGGTTATGTTCGGCGAGACTATTGCCAACCCGGCACTGACTGTCCTGGATATTGAACTTTTTGCAAAGGTTGCTCACGCACACGGTGTTCCCCTTGTAGTAGATAACACGTTCCCGACACCTGTGAACTGTCGTCCTATTGAATGGGGTGCTGACATTGTCACCCACTCTACAACCAAATACATGGACGGACACGGTGCTGCACTTGGCGGTGCTATTATTGACGGTGGTAAATTCGACTGGATGGCACACAAAGACCGATATCCGGGACTTTGCACACCAGATGAAAGCTATCACGGAATCACCTATGCAGAGAAATTCGGCAAAGAGGGAGCTTTCATCACGAAATGTACCGCACAGCTTATGCGTGATTTCGGTTCCATGCAGTCCCCGAACAGTGCTTTTATCCTGAACCTTGGGCTGGAGTCCTTACATGTCCGTATGCCAAAACATGTAGAGAACGGACAGGCTGTAGCAGAATTCCTTGAAAAACATCCGAAGGTAGCTTATGTAAACTATTCCGGACTTCCTTCTAACAAATATTATGAAAGAGCGAAAAAGTATCTTCCAAACGGCGGATGTGGTGTAGTATCCTTCGGTCTGAAGGGAGGACGCGCTGCTGCTTCCACCTTCATGCAGAACTTAAAGCTTGGAGCAATTGAAACCCATGTAGCAGATGCAAGAACCTGCTGCCTGAACCCGGCTACCTCCACTCACAGACAGATGACTGACGAGCAGCTGATCGAGGCTGGTGTTCCTGCCGAGCTGATCCGTATCAGCCTGGGACTTGAGGATAAAGAGGATCTGATCGCAGATATTTCCAATGCACTGGATGCCATTAAATAAAAAGCCAGCCATTTTCTATGCTGTAAATAGCAGGATTAATACCATGTAATTTCATATAATGTGCAACAGGCGGCAGGATACTCTCCTGCCGCCTGTTGGATTCTACTCAAATCCATTATAAGCCATCGCTCTTTCTCCTAATGGGAGCATATACTCTGGCAAATATCTCCCAACTTCGCCACCTAAAATTTTGTAAGGGAAAGTCACTGCTATTTTGTCAATTTTCTGTAATGTTCTTTTTTCTCATAATCCTTATGTATCCCGTCATCCTCATACAAGGTATAGCTGCTGCCCTTATAACCAAGAAGTGTAAGGGAAGAAGTATCAATATCCTTTACACATTCTGCTGCATTTGCAATCGGAATACATTTGCCACCTCTGATAAACAAGGGGACTTCATTTAAAGCCACTTCCACATAATGAACACCTTTTTCCAGAATCTCTTCAGAAATCTGCCCATCTGGCAGGAATTTCACAAATATCATTTCTTCCGGAAGATAGACGTAGCGTCCTCTTGCATTCTGCTCATATACAGGTGCGATCATCACTTCATTTCCAAGAATCAGCTGATCTTCCACACGCACTGCCATTTTATCATCCGGATACACAAAACCAAGCGGCTTGAAATACATGTCATCATTTAAAGCTGCTTTCATGTATTCACTGTACAGATAAGGAATCAGACGGTATCTTGTTTCTACTACACTACGGAAATCTTCTATATTCTCAAACTGGTAGCACTCCTGTTCTCTCGTTCCAAGCGCAGCATGATTTCTCATAAGTGGGGTAAATACTCCAAGTGCCATATGCCGAAGCACCAGATCTCTGGTTGCATCTGCCCCGAATCCCCCAAGGTCTGCTCCTGTATATAAAAATCCACACATATTTAAGGATGGCAGCATTTTCAGATTCAGAAGGATATGACTCCACCAGGATTTGTTATCGCCCATCCAGATTCCACCATAGCGGTGCATTCCAATATAGGAGGATCTGGAGAACATAAGAAAACGCTTGTCCGGACAGGTACGGTCAAAGGCTTCTCCGGCAGCCCTTGTCATATTGTAACCAAACAGATTGTGTACTTTATCGTGACGGATCTTTTTGCCATTTACATTATGGTAAAATCTACGGTAATCTTCCGGGTTATTTGCCAGACCATTTAACTCGCCCTGCATCTTCCAGATATGAACCTTTCCTTCTTTGTCCTGGGAAAATTCACCGGCAAGCCTCTTCGCCTCTTCCATTCCTTCTGAGGAATAAAAAATGGCAGGCTCATTCATATCATTCCAGAAGCCTTCAATTCCCTGATCGATCAGGAAGCGGTATTTATCTCCAAACCACTTTCTGGCATCTTTATTCAACACATCCGGAAAATGGGTATCTCCCGGCCATACTGCCGCCACGAAATCGCTTCCATCCGCTCTCTTGCAGAAATAATTATTTTCCACACCTTCTTCGTAAACCTCATATCCTTTTTCCACTTTTACACCAGCATCAATGATGGGAATCAGGCGAAGTTCCTGGTCTTTCATTTCTTTTACAAATTCCGGAAAATCCGGGAAATTCTCTGGATTCAGGGTAAAATCCTTGTAGGAATCCATATAATCAATATCCATGTAGATCATATCAAGGGGAATATGATTTTCACGGTACCCTGCTGCAACCTTGCGAAAATCTTCCTTTGTGGTGTAGCCCCATCTGCTTTGTCCAAATCCAAAAGCAAATTTCGGCGGAATATAGCTGCGGCCGATCACATGACGGAACTGTTTCACAATGTCATATGCAGATTCTCCTTCAATCACATACACATCCAGATCTGCATTTTCGCAGGATACCTTCAAGGCGTCCATTCTGGTATAACCAATATCAAAGGCGAGTTTTGCCGGATAATCAAAAAACAGACCAAATGTGTGCTTTCCTGCTACAACAATAAAATTATGCGCACCATACAAAGAACGCTTATCCTCTGTGTGATTGGGATCATCGGTACAATCGCTGATGTAGCAATACCCTCTTTTATTGATTCCCCTGTTTGCCTCACCAAGGCCGTACACAATATCAGCCTCATCCATTATGTATGTAAACTCAAATCCATTTTCCAGGCAGATCTTTCCATATGGAAAATCGCCTTCTGTGGTGGAAATTTCTTCCACTAATGCCTCTGTGTCAAAAGGAGTGCCATATCTGTACTTTGTTATCATGTCCCTTTTCCCTTTCATTCTTTATACTTATTCAGCTTCTAAAACTATTTCTATATCTGTTTATCAAAACCAGGTGCCTGAAATGTTCCTTATCGGAATGCATCCTTGCACCTGTTTTTTATACTATCATATTACGATGTTCCTATTTATAAAGCACAAATGCTTCATAAGGCTTCAACACGATTTTCCCTTCAAATACATTTCTCCCAAGGTTTGTAATCAGACACCGGGAAGCTTTGAATTCAGTCGGAACCTCAAACTCAGCCGGATACTCACTGAAATTGCACACTGTAAGAAGCCTTTCTTCGTCCAGTTTTCTCATATATGCAAAAATCCGGTCATCCTCGCGATATAACGGCTCAAACTGACCATATACAACAATATCCAGCTCTTTTCGAAGTGCGATCAGCTTCTGATAATAGTAAAAAATGGAATCCGGGTCTTCCAGCTGGCTGGCAGCATTGATTTCCTTATAATTCGGATTTATTTTAATCCATGGCTTCCCTTCTGTAAAGCCTGCATTTTCTGAAGCATTCCATTGCATCGGTGTTCTTGCATTGTCACGGCTTCTGAGCATGAGACATTTCATCATATAATCAGGACTCATAAGCCCGGCATCTGTCAGCTCCGTATAATACTGAATACTTTCAATATCCTTATAATCCTCCAGCTTATCAAAATAAGCATTTGTCATTCCCAGTTCTTCGCCCTGATAGACGTAAGGAGTTCCCTGCATCATATGAAGGCAGGTTGCCAGCATTTTCGCCGAACTCTCTCTGTAAGCCGGATTATCATTTCCAAATCTGGAAACGCATCTTGGCTGGTCATGGTTTCCAAGGAACAGGCTGTTCCAGGCTTTTCCCTGAAGCTCTTCCTGCCACTTAATCATAGTCTTCTTAAATGCCTTAAAATCATATCGGGCTGTGGTCCATTTGCCAAACTCCGCATGCTGGGCGCTATCCTCCACATGTTCAAACTGAAATACCATATTCAGCTCGCCCCTGTTTTCTCCAGCGTATTTCTGTGCCTCTTCAATAGTAACACCGGAAGTTTCACCGACTGTCATTATATCATACTTGGAAAGAACTTCACGGTTCATTTCCTGAAGAAATTCATGAATTCTTGGACCATGCACACAATATGGTCCGAAATCGCCATACAAGCCGCCTCTTACCTCTCCATCCGGAAAACTCTGGTCTTTTGAGATCATGCTGATCACATCCATCCGGAATCCGTCAATTCCCTTGTCACACCAGAATTTCATCATATCATAAACTTCCTGGCGCACTTTCTCGTTTTCCCAGTTCAGGTCAGGCTGTTTTTTTGAAAAAAGATGCAGGTAATACATCTGTGTCTCATTGTCATACTCCCATGCCGAACCACCGAACACACCGCCCCAGTTGTTTGGCTCTTTTCCATTTGCCGGATTTCTCCAGATGTAATAATCGCGATATGGATTGTCCTTGGACTTTCTGCTTTCCTGGAACCACCGGTGCTCATCTGAGGTATGATTTACCACCAGATCCATCAACACTTTAATTCCGCGGGCATGAGCCTTTGAAAGCAATTCTTCGTAATCCTCCATGCTTCCATAATCTTTATAGATTTTGCAATAGTCAGAAATATCATAGCCATTGTCATCCTGAGGGGATTCCAGCATAGGAGAAATCCACAAAACATTTACGCCAAGTTCTTTCAAATAGTCCAGTTTCTCTATGATTCCTCTGATATCACCAATTCCATCCCCATTGCTGTCATTGAAGCTTTTGGGATAAATCTGATATACAACACTTTCTTTCCACCAATTCTTCTGCATTTCCTAAAAGCCCTCCTGATTTTCCTTTACAGATTTTTTCTTTATTTCACAGCTCCTGCAACTACACCATTCATAATCCACTTCTGACAGAAAATATACACGATCAATACCGGAAACAGAACAAGCAGATAAGATGCAAATGCCAGGTTATAATCAACAGAGAACTGTTTCTTAAACACATACTGAGCAAGCTGTAATGTCTGCTGGCTCTCATCACTTAACAGTACCAGCGGCATGGTAAAGTCATTCCAGGTCCACATAAAGGAAAGAATCGCTACTGTAGCTGTAGTTGGCTTCAGAACCGGGAAGATGATCCGGGAAAAAGTCTGAATGGGATTTGCCCCATCAATCATTGCAGCTTCATCAAGAGCTTCCGGAATTGCCTTTACCGCTCCTGTATAAAGGAAGATATTCATTGGAAGACCAAAAATAACATACAGGAAAGTGATTCCAAAAATATTATCCAAATGGAACGTATTTGCCTGTACCACCAATGGAAGCATAATTACCTGAAATGGAATAAACATGGCGCTGATAAAGTAATAGTACATAAGAGAAAAGAATTTACTCTTCTTACGGTTTCTTGTGATCGCATAAGCTGCAAATGAATTGGTAATCAATGTAAAAAACAGATTCACTACCGTAATAAAAGCTGTATTAAAAAATTTCCTCGGAAAATCTGTCATTACCCATGCATCCACAAAGTTCTGAAGTCTGATTTTTTTTGGCCATGCCAGGATATTATTCATGTCTGCAGGATCTTTGATTGCGATCATCAGAGCCATATAAAGAGGCAGGAGAATCACCAACACAATCCCAATGATCAGAAGGATCGTAACAGGCCAGTTATAACGTTCTTTTACTTTTACTGTATTCTGTTTCATCCTAATTTTTCCTCCCTCTTCTCAAGTACACGCAGCTGGAACACAGAAATCAGTACCACTACGATGAAAAGCGTTACAGCATTGGCTGACTGGTAAGCAAACTGTCCGCCTCCAAAACCTTTCTTATAGATCAATACTGCAATGGAGGTAGTGCTTGTTCCCGGACCACCATCCGTCATAGCCATAATCTGATCGTAAACCATCAGATATCCCTTTGCTGAAAGCACCATATTAATGGTAAAAGACGGAGCAAGAAGTGGAAATGTAATTTTACTGAATCTTTTAAATCCGGTTGCACCATCCAGATCAGCCGCTTCATACACATCTGTGTCAATGGACTGAAGTCCTGCAATATAAATCAGAGTGTTAAACGCGCATCCAATCCACAAAGATACAGCAATGATTCCCCAGATTGCATTATTAGTTCCAAGAATATTCACGCTTAAAGCTTTAATTCCAAGAGTTTTTCCCAGCTGTGGAATCAAATTTGCAAAAATATAGTTAAAAATAAAACCTACGATCAGGCTTCCAAGCATATATGGAAGAAAATAAAAAGCTTTAATCGTATTTTTAAACTTGATTTTTGCATTTAATGCACATGCCAGGATCAGACTGATCACGTTTACCAGAATTGTTGTAATCACAGCAAATTTAAATGTAAACAAATATGCATTTCCTGTATCTGCATCAGAAAACATATGGATATAATTTCGAAGGCCTACAAAATTCCACTCTCCATATCCCCGCCAGTCTGTAAAGCTGTACATAACACCTTTTAAGAATGGTATGGTATGAAATATGAAAAAGAGAATTGCAAGAATTCCTACATAAATATAGTAAACCCGGTTGACAACAGTTTTTTTCCGTGGTGTTTTATTCTTCATGGGCTCCTCCCTCATTTCATTCACTTCATACAAGCAAAAGGTTTCATCTCCTATATGAGCTTACCCTTTTGCCTGTATCTTCTGGTCGGTCTGTCACATAAATCAGTCTACATTTGCAATATCATATTTCTCATCACTCTGTGAAAGGAACTGGTTTATGTTTTCTTCATTATCCATTCCATTTGTATAATTCAGACACATTTCAGTAAGAAGTGCAGACATATCAAATCCAGAGGGATAATAATGGTCTGGGAAGTTTGCCACCTTTCCGGCTGCAATGTCTTCTTTAACACCTGCTACTGTTTCCTCTTCCTGTTCTACGCCTTTTACTGCAGAAAATGCGAACTGATCTTCAATATACATCTGAGCATTTTCCGGTTCAAGCATAAAGGAAACAAATTCTTTTGCCAGTTCTTCATTGGTACTGTCTTTGCATACTCCGAGAAGTACATCCACACCAGAGGTTACATAATTCTGGGATTCAACATTGGAAGCCGGAAAGGCAAACATATTTACATGGATATCTGCGTTGGAGTTTTTGTACTGGTTGATTGCCCAGTTTCCATTGATGATCATTGCCGCTTCTCCATTTGCAAAAGCTTTGTTTCCATCATCATAGCTAAGTCCCATAAAATCATCCTGTGCATAATCAAGAAGCTTCAGATATTTTTCTGCAATTTCCTCATGAGTTCCAACGAATGTCGTCTTGCCTGCTTTACGGTCATCATTGAAGCCTTCCGGAGCAAGATCAGATGCAATACTGTTCCACGGGCAGTTACTTGTCCATGCATCTTTGTACGTCATAAGAAGGGGCTGCTCGCCTTCTTTTTTCAATTTATCCAGCACATCAATGAATTCATCCCATGTTTTTGGAATCTCAATTCCATACTTTTCAAATTTGTCAACATTGTAGATAACACCGGACGCATTTGTTGCATAAGGAATACCGTATGCTTTCTCTTCTTTATCTTTATTTACATCATATACCATCTGAAGATAAGACTCCTGGATGTTGGAAATATATTCCTCATCACTTAAATCCACCAGCATTCCTGCACTTTCCACTTCTGTGTAATTATTATCGCCCCCCATTGCTACAATATCTGGCATATCATTCTTTGCCATTCTGGTCTTTAATACAGTTCCTGCATCTGCCGGAGCGGTAATCTTGATTGTCACGTTCTCATGTGTCTCATTGAATTTGTCTACCAGTTTCTGAAGAATATCTTTATTCTCGGCCTTGCTGGAGAACAGTTCCAGTTCTGTTCCTTTGGAGCTGTCTTTTGCGGAAGCATCTCCATCAGCGGCGCCGCCGCATCCGGTAACTGTACCAGCCAGCAGTGTACCAACCATTAATGTGCATATAAGCTTCTTATTCATAATTCTTTCCTCCATCATTTTCTAAATGAAGTCTGCGCAGCACTTTTGTTTGTGAAAGCTTCCCCGGACACGTCTGTCCTGCTTCCCTTCGGTGGCTTCATAATATCGCAGCTTTCCAGTAAAATCAATAGGTTTCGCGAGAAACTTAAATTGTTGCCAAACTTTTATTTTTCATTTTGTGCAGGTTGTATAATTTATAAATGACGAAACCTTTTCATAAAACACAGCCTATCCTACAAGTTTCTCCAACTAACAAAATTTTCATGCACTTGCCAGATAAGAAAGAGTTCTGTTACACAAAAGCAGCCTGACCTTTTTACAGCCAGACTGCTTCAAAATAATGTTTCAAAAATATTTGAATTACACTAATTACATTTTACTGAATCTCTTTTTACAAGATAAACCGGACTTTTTACATTAAATTCCTTAAGCTGTTCCCCTGCCACCATTCGAAGCAGACGGCCTAATGCCAGATGCGCTTTCAGACCTACATCCTGGTGAACAGTAGTCAACTTAGGACGGACCATCTGGGCATAAATACTATCATCGTATCCGGTAATAGAAATCTGCTCCGGTACCTTGATTCCCTGGTCAAAAAAGAAATTCATCGCCTCAATTGCCGCATAATCCGAAGAAAATGCCACTGCTTTTACCTGCAAAAAATGTGGAAGAAGCTCTTTGTATTTCTGCAAACGATGCTTCTTTTCACCTGGTACAATGAGCAGACGAGTCCGGCTGCAGAATTTTCCATCTTTTTCCATCGCCTGCTTAAACCCCAGCCATCGGCTGTAATCGCTGTCAATATCCGTTTCTGCAACAAACAACGCCTTTTCATAACCGCAGGAATAAAGATAGCGTCCAATCTGGTATCCACCAGAGTAATCATCAACACCTACATTTTGGAAGAAATATTCTCCTTCCGGATAAGCATCTACGAGAACCATTTTCTTATTCAGCTTCCTGGACAATTTCCGATACCGTTCATCGTTATACCCAAGAATGATCAGTCCTTCCACGTTCCATCTGGACGCAATATCCACCACATTCTGGATATTTTCCCCGCCGATGAGCATAATATAATAGCCTTTCATTTCCGCTTCCTTCTGAATGGTTCCTACAAGCTCACCAACAAAAGAATCCTGGAGAGACTGCATTCCATGTGCCTTGGCAAATCCAAGCACAACACCGATAATTCTGGAGCCATGCCCAGAGAGCATAACAGATCCCATATGGGGCACATAGTTCTGTTCCTTCAAAATTGCCGTTATTTTGTCAATTGTTTCCTGGGAAACCCTTTTTGTATTGCCATTTATTACGTTGGATACAGTCGTTCTGCTTACTCCTGCCAGATCTGCGATATCCTGAAGCCGAATCATTTTTTCCCCCCTTATACATACTTGCAAAAATGGTTACTGTTCACTCCGTTCGCAGCAACACGCTTCGCGATGTACGTAAAATCATACTTTTATCTTTCTACTCATATCGTGCCATTCTTCCCCACCCCACACAGAGCCAGAGATTC
This sequence comes from Blautia sp. HCP3S3_H10_2, assembly GCF_052122375.1. Lineage (NCBI taxonomy): Bacteria > Bacillati > Bacillota > Clostridia > Lachnospirales > Lachnospiraceae > Blautia > Blautia sp. HCP3S3_H10_2. The sequence continues at coordinate 315,335 of NZ_JBQKCL010000001.1, read as the reverse complement.
CATCATCCGTATAACCCATTTTCTTATACATCTCAACTTTTGTTTCCAGACAGGTCAGATACAGGCACTCACGGCCCTTTGCCTGTTCCCTTTTCACGTACTGGTTCATGATCTCGCGGGCCAGTCCCTGGTGTCGATACTCTGGCAACACATCCAGTCCAAGAAGCATGATATTTTTACCATCTGGATCATTAAGACTAATATCTGTAAAAAACTCATCACGGAACACGGTTTCATTTGTTGCAACGCCATTTAAAAATCCGGCAATTTCCCCGGTTTCTTTATCAACTGCAACCAGAAACGTATCTGATGCATGAATCGTCCGCTCCCTCATATTCTTTGCAGAGCAAGCCTCATTTGGCGGAAAACAGATCTGCTCGATTTCCACCGCCTGCTCTGCCTCTTCTGGATATATATTTCTAAATTCATACTTTTCAATCATTTTTTCTACCTCTCATTTATTGTGACATACGGGTTAGCAAACATTTTCGTTTAGTCACACGCAAAAAAATACGAAAATGCGCTCACATAATTACATTGTACCAAACTGTTCGGGATAGGACAAGCGGGTTTGTGGTAAAGCTGACAATCTCATCATTTCAGCATTGCTGCTGTTACGATATAGCTGCTGTTTTTAGTCACATTCATTTTTTGACCCTTCAGGATTTCCATCACAAAGCGATAGGATCTTGTGTTTTGATCACTTATGGTCATTTTCATCATTGTAATCTCAGGACAATTTCGGATTGCCTCAAGCGAGGCACAAAGAGGAGCAACAATCCTTCCACTTCCAATTTTGCTTTGCGCCTCTGCTATCTGTTCTATTGACACCGTATTCACCCTTGGACGCGTAATCAGAGTGTATGCTTCAAGTTCCTTATCCCTTACCAAAACATTACTGATCTCCAGGTCCACATTTTCAACACTGTTTTTCAAAAAGCCTTCTGGATTTAAAGAGTTGGAAAAGTGATTTGAGGAAGACTTTATAAGCTGTTCTCTTATGCCGCTGCCCATTTTACAAAATGGAATACACTTTGAACCGTCTCTTAGCAGAAATTCCTTCATACGCAGAAGCTGCAATTCATCCATATGTCTCCAAATACTTTCTCCCACTGATACAGCGTAGACACTGCTTGTGTCATTCACGATGAACCCAAGCTTATCAAGGCAGGAGGTTACTGCATCATAATAAGGATGAGAGTGAACCAGATGCACACGCACATATTGGTCCATTTGAAGAACAATCTTTCGAATCAGATAGGAAGCATAGTTCTTTCTCCTTTTCTCTTTATCGGTATCAATATAGTTAAGAACCCACCCTGCATTTTCTTTATTCAGAACTGCATATGCCACGGGCCTATCATTATCACTGAGAAGAAATGCCCTGCCTGATTCAGAATCTGCCATTTTCATATAGTGATCAGCAAGTGGGCTATGCCATTCATTTGGAAGTATCATCATATATTGTAGCAAATACAATCTGTCAACCCGCAGCATTTCTCCATTCTCCTTTTCCAAATTCGGAACATCTCCACGAAGCAATGCGATCAGTTCCTCATCCGCAATTTCCTGTCCCAGACAGCTAAGTACTGTCCTAAGCGCTTCCACTCGTTCCTTACAACAGGCTTTTGAAAATAGAAGCTTCACCGAATACAGCCCCTGAAGCATTCTTGCATAGTCATTTGTATTTCTGAGAAGACAACGAAAAGAACAATTGGAAAAGCGTTCAAGATACGTTAAAAGATAAGGTTTATTTTCCATACAGCGATGATAAATTGCCTGAAATCCTGCATCAAAACAAGGTAAATACCCTCGAACATCCTCTCTTTTCCCTTCAATCAATGGCAGAATCGAATTTTTGTCTTTGTACAGCAAAGGGGACAGTTCATATCCCTCACTTCTTTTTGGTAAAATGAAGCTATAAAAAATAGAATATTGAAGATCTCTTTGAAACAAATCTACATTTTCCTTATTGGAGAAAATTGGAATTCCAAGGAAGGTCTCCAGATCAACAATCGCTGGAAATTCACCTTTTTCCAAAATATTTTCACAATGAAAATCGCAACTTCCAAACGCTTGAAAAATCGCACATGCCCCACCGAGACGGTAAAAGAATTTTTCGGCAGCTTCCTTTGTCCTGGCTGGTTCATCCACAAGGAATTCAGCATAGCCATAGGAACCAAAGTCCAAAGCCTTTGTCAGGATAAAGACATCTGGGAACAAATCTGATACAAGGTGGAAAAGCACCGTATCTGCTTCCATTTTTCTCGGTTTATAGAGAAATTTGCCATGCTCTGTGATAATTATACTAGTAAATCTTCCAGTCTGGTGCCGGTCTGCACCACTGCTGTCAAATTTAATGATCTTTCCAAAATCACTTCCGCTAAAGAAAGCATTCTGGATTTCCTGACGGTCTTTCCGTATCCGAATGAGCATTTCCTGCAGCGCATCCTCAAACTGCTTCGTACAAGTTTCCAATCGCTCACTTAATAGTGGTGATACATCAAATAACAGCTGCGGATTCCCCTCAAGCTTTTCAAGCAGGGAGCCTGCAGCCATTTTCTTTATCTCTTGTGTTGCAAGTGCTGTATTCCATCCGAGCATCGGGTTTATTCTTATCAATTCCTGCGTGTAAAGATAATCCAATGTGTTGGCAGCAATCTCACTGTATTCTCCAAATAAAAGAAGCCCCGCATAGAATTTCGCAGAACCCGAAAGAAGTTTTTGTTCGATCTTGTCATCATCCAAAAAACGCTCCTCCCATTTATGTACAAAATGGATCAGAACCGAATAATACTTCTTTTCTATGCAGCAGTCTTCCTTTGTTAAATAGTGTTTTGTTTTCACATTTTTACCATTTCTGGCAAGAGGCTCCGAATGTAATTACAGAGCCTAATACATCGTCTGGTTTCATCTTTCCACCTGCAATCTGCTCCAGCTCATCATCAGACAGCTCACCTGAAGCGGTACTTTTCTCAGTCAGGAATGCCTTAATCTCATCGAATGTTGCCTTGCAGCCATGTTTTTCGGCAAAGCTCTCGATTTCCTCTGGTTTCAGTGTAAGAAATTCCTTCTTCAATTCCTCACTTGCCATAACTTCATTGTAAAGTTCTTCAATTGTCTTCATTGCAATATCCTACTTAAAATTTCTCAGACACTCTCTAAAGAGAACTGTATTTAATTAATATCCCTTACTGACAAATTATAATACAAAAAAAGAATCTATTACGTTTCTACAGAACAAAATGCAAGCATAGGACACGAAATAAATGGGATTTCCCATCCGGCGCAATGATTTCTCAACTTGTTAATACTTTTTTCAGAATTTCAAGTAATTTCGGCACCTCAATAGGCTTTGCAATATGTCCGTTCATCCCAGCATCCAACGCCATTTGACGGTCTTCTTCAAACGCATTCGCTGTCATGGCTATGATCGGAATATTTGCCTTTGCAGGATTCTTTAATTTTCTTATTCTTCTGGTAGCTTCATAACCATTCATGCCTGGCATCTGAATATCCATCAGGATCAGATCATATTCACAGCCTTCCTGCTTTTCCATTTTGTCAACAGCTTCCGTACCATCTCTTGCCAGATCAATCACAAATCCATGAACTCCAAGAATTGCTTTTGCGATTTCCGCATTCAGTTCATTATCTTCCGCCAGCAGGATCTTTTTCCCCTGGAAGCTCTCGTCTGGAAGGAACTGTGGCTCCATAGTTTTTTTCTTCATATAAAATGGTTGTGATAAAATATCTCGGAATTCTGACAGGAACAATGGCTTGGAACAAAATGCCGTAACCCCGGCTTCTCTTGCTTCCTGCTCAATATCTGCCCAATCATAGGCCGTAAGAATAATAATCGGCTTCTTTTCTCCCACTACGCGCCAGATTCTCCGTACTGTCTCAATTCCATTCATATCCGGCATCAGCCAGTCGATTATATAGACTCCGAATTCATCTCCCATTTCCATGGCATCCTGGGCACGGATAACAGCTTCTTTACCGGAAATCGTCCATTCCGGCCGCAGACCAATCTCACGGAGCATCTTACTCACGCTGCGGCAGGCATCTGTGTCATCATCTGCCACCAGGGCACGCATTCCCTGAAGCTGCGGAATCTTCTCATAGCGGACTGCTTTTCCATCCAGCCCAAACCTAAGGGAAACAATAAACTCTGTTCCTTTGCCTTCTTCACTGTTTACCTGAATGGTTCCGCCCATCATATCCACTATATTTTTTGTGATTGCCATTCCAAGGCCGGTTCCCTGAAGGCCGCTTACCGTAGCCGTATTTTCCCTTGTAAATGCTTCAAAAAATATGCTCCTGGAATTCCTTACTCATACCAATTCCACTGTCTTTTACTTGGAATTCATAATCTGCCTAGCCCTCCAGTGCAGTCTGCTTTTCCACAACACGAAGACTGATAAATCCACCCGCAGGTGTAAATTTGATGGCATTTCCCAGAATATTTAACAAAATCTGGTGAAGGCGGAGGCTGTCTCCCACAATCGTTTCATTATATACATCTTCCGTATCAATAAAAAGCTCCAGCTGTTTCGCATTTACTCCTGCCTGTATGATTGTCCGGATATCATGTATCACATCAGGCAGAAATAATGATTTTTTCTCAATTTTGACTTTTCCGCTTTCAATACGGCTCATATCCAGCACGTCATTGATCAGGGACAAAAGGTGCTGACTGGAGGTCATAATTTTTCCCAGGTAGTCTTTTACCTGCTCTTTATTATCTATATGAGTCGCGGCAAGAGAAGTAAATCCGATGATTGCATTCATAGGGGTACGGATATCATGGGACATGTTATTCAAGAACGTAGTTTTGGCACGGTTTGCATGTTCCGCAGAGGCAAGAGCAATCTACAGTTCCTTCCTGTTCTGTTCCAGTTCCTGGTTCAGTGCCTGAATTTCTTCCATTCGCGCATTCATATGAACATTGTAAATACCTGTAAATTTCATGTTCGCCATATAAATTCCAAGTCCAAGCCCAATGATAGAAAAAAACATGGAATTGCCTTTATTAGTGGCATATACCGGATAGGCTGACTGATATTTGCCAATAAGGATCAGATAAGCGATCTCTGCCTGAGCAATTGCTGCTGCCAGTTCTACTGCATTCAAGGCATAAAGTAAAGGTGCAGACATCAGGAATACCAGGTATAAGGTGGTTCTCTCATGGATGCTGCCTTCCCCGATGGAGGAAAGAATGCCTACCCAGAGATAAAATGCTATGTATAAATAAGCTGAACAGTGTACGATCAGGCGGCTTTTTTTCAGCAGGGCGTTTGCAGCTGCCATACAGCCGAACAGTATGATTGCTAGAATGAATACCACTTTATTTGTATGTGGTACTTCTGAATACTGAAGGCTCAGACGTACAGTCAGAATCGCCATGCAGGCCAGAGACAGGATTATGATGCTTTTTCTGTTGGCCTCGTCTATTTCCGGAGCAATTGCCCGGTACTGCTCTTTTTCCAGGCCGCCATATAGACGGGTTTCTTTTACTTTTTTCAGAATTTTTCTCATATTTTATCCGGCTGGTTATCCTCTCTTTTTTATGTTGGTTTTTAAGTTTCAAAACTTTTTTAGTTCTGTTTTTATTATACGACAGCTGGCGGGGTACGTTAAATTGCTATTTAATGTGCTAATTATTGGTTTCCCGTACGCGGTCTGACAATGTATATTCACCGCCGTGCGGAGCAACGTTCCGGCAAGCTAATGACTAACTACGACTAAGACGCTCAGGAGAGCCTTCGCGCCTAAGTCTCCGTAAGTCATGGATCTCGCCTCCACTAAAACCGCTCCTGAAATGCACGGCTACGTGAATATACATTGCCAGACCGCTGGATACAGGCAAGGGGAAAATTCAAAAACTATCGTTGCCAACAAATTATAGGGAAACCAACGCACAAAGCCCCCTCCAGATAAAAAGTTCCTATATACCAGTTCTAGCCAGTACACAGCGTTCGGGCAATGGAGATTGCTCTAGCGAGCCATTTCAGGCGCGTTCTTAGCGTAGATGAAATCCAGCGCTTACGAAGACTTATGCGTGAGGGCTCTCCCGAACGCATTAGTCGTAGTTAGCGATTAGTTCATTGTAGCGTTGCGCCAGCGAGTGAGCAATCTCCATTGTCCGAATGCGTCTCTCCTGAAGGACTTTTAACACACAAAATAGCAAAAGGCACTCTGCCCAAAACAGAGTGCCCAACACTTTTTACGCATCTAACCCAGCGTGATATCCCATATAAATCGCATTTGTAATATTACTTGGACGGACGCAGTCCCCGATTTCACGAACTACCGGCGCACAATCACGAAGCTGATCCACAACACTCCTGTTTGCTCTCTGTCCAACTGCACAGATCACAGATTTTCCAGGAACCAGAACTTCCTTTCCATCTGCATCCTTACAGATCACACCATCTGCCGTGACTTCCATTCCCTGATACTGTGTATGTGCTTCCACATATTTGTCGATCATCTGCATTAGGATCGGACGATGACGGATGTTTGCATCTGGAGCAAGCTGCGGTCTCATCTCAACCAGGTGCACTTTTTTGCCCTCCTGTGCCAGATGGATGGCCGCCTCACATCCAGCAAGACCACCGCCAAGTACTACAACCGAATCGCCAACCTTTTCTTTTTCCAGATAATAGTTGTTCACCACAACTACATTGTCACCATCCATGCCTTTAAGAGATGGAACGATTGGATTGGAGCCAACAGCCAGAATCATCACGTCAGCCTTCTGTGCTTCGGCATACTCCGGTGTTACCTCAGTATTGCAGCGGATCTCAACACCAGCCTCTTTTGCCTGGGCTTCCAGGGAAAGTCCAAGCTGATACATTTCCTGTTTGAAATCAATTGCCTGCTCACATTTCAGGATTCCCCCTACTTTGTCGCTCTTTTCACAAAGTATAACCTTATGTCCACGAAGCGCTGCTGTCACTGCTGCCTTTAAGCCGGCTACACCGCCGCCAACAACCAGGACTTTTTTCTTCACAGCTGCCGGAAGCACCTCCGTACCTTCGATTTCTCTTCCGATCAGCGGATTAACTGTACATCTTCTAGTCTGTGTGGTAGGTCTTTCTGCCATACATGCAAAGCAGCGGAGACATTTCACGATCTTATCATCATTTCCGGAAACCACTTTCTGTGGAAGGTATGGATCTGCCAGAAGAGCACGTCCCATGTAAACCACATCAGCTTTTCCAGAAGCAATGATTTCTTCCATCTGCGCCGGATCATTTAATGCACCGATGGTCGCTACAGGCTTACTTACATGCTTCTTAATTTCCTCTGCAAGATAAACGTTCACACCATGCTCAGCAAACATGGACGGATGGGTTCTGAAAAATCCGAACTGATAAGAACCGGCAGATACATGGATCAGATCCACATATGGCTCTACTGCCTGGGCAATCCTTACACCCTCATCCAGGTCATAACCACCCTCAAACAGCTCGGAACCACTCATTCTGAACTCGATTGGGAACACAGGACCTACTGCATTGCGGACTTCCTTAAGTACCTCAATGGTAAAACGCATTCTGTTTTCAAAGCTTCCACCATATTCATCTGTTCTATGATTAAAGTATGGGGAAATAAACTGGTTCAGAAGCCAGGTATGTCCGCCATGGATCATGATCATCTCAAAGCCTGCGCGCTTCGCAAGGATTGCTGTCTCTCCGTAACGCTTTACAATATCAGCAATCTGCTCTTTTGTCAGAGCCGTCACTTTCATCCCATCTGGTCTTACTCCATCACTTGGACCATACTGTGTAAGCCCCTGCTTTTTATTCTTGTCTGCCATGTAGGTTCCGGCATACTGTCCGGAGTGAGAAAATTCTACACTTGGAACTGCACCATGTCTCTTGATGGCATCTGCTGTAAAAGTAAAGGCAGCAAGAGAACCAACTGTTGCAAGATCCAGGTGAAGCATGTGGGAACCATCTGTCTCGGGATGTACTACAAGCTCACTCATGGTTACAGCAGCTGCACCGCCTTTTGCGCGAAGCTCATAAAAAGCCTGTGTTCGATTTCCCGGAACACAGTCTTTGTCAATATCCGTTGCTCCGATGGGGGAGGCGAACATGCGGTTACGGAAGGTTACATTGCCTAATGTGATAGGCTGACATAAATGTGGATATTTTCTTTCCATAGTGAAATCCCTTTCTATAATAATTGGTAACTGTTCAGAGCCAAGCGGATTTATGTACAAAAGTGTGAATCATGCTTGCATGAATGAACACTTTTGCACATAAATCCATTTGGCGGATACGCCACACCGACGAAATGGGTCGCATTTTGGAGGTTGGCTCTGAACAGTTACAATAATTTTACTTGTATAGTTACATTAGCAACTTTACGCTTTCTTCTTTGCCAAAAAGCGGTACACAAAGGTAAGTACAAATCCAGCAATTCCAAAGGCACATGCCACTAAAAACGCCCCATGGTAAGTCCCCTCTGCCATATAGATATGTCTCATCGCAGAAGGCCCAAAGTAACCGGCTGCTGCCAGGCCAATGAACATGATTCCATAGTTTACACTATTATTCTTTGGTCCAAACTGGTCAGCTGTAAATCCCGGATATACGCCCATGAAGGATCCAAAGCTTAAACCAACCCCTGCGATTCCCATATAAAATGTTGTATAGCCACCCTCTCCAGTCATATACAGAAGCAGAAGCCCGATAATGCCCAGCACGCTTGCCACAGACAAGGTGCTGATTCTTCCGATTCTGTCAGATAACAGTCCCGCAAGAATACGTCCAGCTGCATTGAACACGGCAAGAACAGAAACAGCGGTACTTGCCATAAGTGCGGTCATTCCTACCATATTGGTAGCAACTGCTGACGCCTGTGAAATAACCATCATTCCACTGAATGCCCCGCAGGTAAATAACAGAAGCATTACATAAAACACTGGTGTTTTTATCATTTCCTTCCAGTTTTTATTTTCCACACCATTAGATGCTGCTGCCGGAGGTGTCCATCCCTCTGGAATAAAATCTGCCGGACACTGTTCCATAAAGAAAGAACATCCGCAGATAATAATAAGGAACGCTGCTCCTACAATTTTAAAAGCTGCCGGTGCATCTGTAACAGATACAATCTCCGTTACGATCGGCGGCAGGATTACAGAACCAAGGCCGTAAATTGCAGTGGTGATTCCGCCGATCAGACCTCTCTTGTCCGGGAAGAATTTCATACAGGTGCTGACTGCTGTTCCATAAGTCATGCCAAGTCCTAATCCGAAGATCAGGCCATAGGTAACCACCAGTGTTCCTACACTTGTTGCAAATCCGGAAGCGATCATTCCCACACCGACCATGATTCCGCCTGTAAGGATTACCTTCTTCGGTCCAAATTTATCATTAAAGTATCCACCTGTGATCATTGTGATCGGTCCAACTGAATTGGCAATGGTATAGACGATTGCAAGATCAGCTGTCGTTAAGGCTACGCCATTTCTGGCACTTAAGAACTCAGCCATGGAAGCTGCGAATACACTCCATACATAAATGGACCCCAGGCATAAATTGATAAAACAACATGCGATCAATGTTCTCCACCGTTTTCTGGTTAAGTTCATCTTGTCTCTCCTTTTCTCTGTTTGTTATTATTTTGTCAATGCTTGTTTATATTATCACATCTTTTTTCATATGTAAATATAGACATATAAATTGTTACATGTAATTTTTAACAATATTTTCACGTCTTTTTTAGGCACTGCTTACAAAATGTATTTCACTGACTGTTTTTAGATACTAAACGGACATGTCTGCGTACGCAGACATCACCATAAATCATAAGAAACACGCATTGCGAGTTTCTTATGATTATCGCGGCAGTCGCCAAGGTTTCGTGCAAGCACGAACTTTGGCTCGTTGCTCGCGTAAATGAAAGTCGATTGCTCCGCGCCTATGGCGCTCCCGCAATCGCCGACTGTATTCGTAATCCGGGCTATCGCCCTACTTACTCATACAGTCTAGCCTGTGCAATATCCATAAATCCAACATGCAAGCATGCTGGATTCATGGCTGCTGCACAGGACTTTCATAGTAAAACGTGTTAAAAAATGCATAGGAAAAGGTTGGAAATTTTTTTTAATATGATATGATAGTAACTGTCAGATCACAGAAATCTATCATTACGAAAGAGAATTTATATGAGAACATTAAAATACGCCATTCTTGGCCTTTTGAATCAAAAAGAAATGACCGGATACGATCTGATGAAGCAGTTCGAATCCACCTTATGCGAATTCTGGTCTGCCAAACACAGCCAGATCTACCCGGAATTAAAGAAGCTTACAGAAGAAGGCAGCATCACCTACAGACAGGAATCCTCTGATAATGGTCTGGAAAAAAAGCTGTACCATATCACCCCGGAAGGGCAGAAAGATTTCATGGCCTGGCTTTCCTCAGAAACCCCAGCCCAGCCCACTCCCAAAGATATCTCCCGGCTGAAGATTTTTTTCTGCAGCTGTCTTTCTCCCGAGGAACGGAAATTCATGCTGGAGGAACAGGTACACAGACACACTGCCCGTCTGAATCATCTGCAAAATAACCAAAAAAAATTCTCCCAGGTACCAGATAGCGCATCCGACGAATTCGGAGACTATCTGGTACTCATGGGAGCAATTATGCGTGAAGAAATGATGATTGAGTGGCTGAAGAAATCCATTTCACTGCTTTAATAAAGCAAGTGAAATGGATTACGTTCGTTCTATTGTGGAACACTGTTTTTTCCTGAATCCTTGCCATTCAGGAAAATTCCAACTAACAGTGGCATGGAATAAATAATCGGAAATGTATATCTTGGGTGTCCCATAGCTGCCGGTCCTACAAAAGTAACTGCCAGTGTCAGAAGCATCGGCAGTGCTGCCAGCAAAAGCTTTCCATTTTTGTCAAACAGGCTGTAGATACATATCGCAAGCAGCAAAAAGTCCATGATTCCCTGATTTACATAAAATCCGACCAATGGAATATCTGAAAACTTTTTATAATAAACACGTAAAAGCTTTTTCAAAATTCCTTCAGAATTTATTTTTTCATATACTTCTGAAAAATCCACAGCATCAATTTCGGCCAGCTTCTCCTTTGTACTGTCATAATATTTTATATTATCTGCCAAAGGGCTGAACAGACAATAATTCTGGTTCAGTGTTGCCCCTATAAAGGTCCCAGGATGCTTTTTCAAAAGACGAAACCAGGCTTTCCAGAACTGCTGCATATCTTCTTTGGAAGCATCATTCTTAAATCCCCATTTCACACCATCCATATTATAGGGGCGGTACTTTTCCCCGTATTCCAAAGGAGTATAAGACATAACCGCCTGTATATCCTGAATTTCCTCTTCCGTAAGGTCTTCGCTGTTATTCAGCATATACCTGCCGATCTGCTGAAGAGGAACGGCCAGCATTGCTCTGGCGGAAGTATGGGAAACGTTATACTTTTTGTACAGTACAGACTCATTTACCTTACCAGCACAAAGTGGGATCAGTAAAACTGCAAGGATCAATGCAGTTACCTGGATTTTCTGCTTTCTTCTGATCAGCAGGTAAGCTTCTCTTAGTCCTATAAAAAGGACAGTAACGGTCACCACATAAATTCCATTATGTCGGAAAAACATCCCCAGAACTGCAAGCATTGTCAAAACCGGATGCTTCCAGCTGCTTATGTAATGCTCTTGCTCAAATAAATACCAGATCAGCTCAATGACCAGAAGAAGTATAAATGCACAGTAGAATATATCTATAAGAAATACAGTAGCATATCCTGCATAAACCGGTGCAACGGCAAACAGTACAAGAGAAATCCATCTCAGCCATCCTGGTGCCCCGAATTTCTTCAGGGTGTCAAGCAGATAGGAAAGTACCAGCAATAGTACTCCCCCCTGCAGCAGGATCAATAAAAATAGTCCGGCACTTACACTGCCCATTCTGCTTCCAAGGTCAGCAAATCTTCCCAGAAGCTGCGTATAAATAATCGGATGCTGTGTGGTATAGGAAGCCATTCCATAATACTGGTATAGACAGGTAATACTGTCCACAACTGTAACCCCCGGATAGCGGACTGCAAACTGCGGTATCCAAAAAGCAGCTATAAAAATACCATTTTTCAGGAAACTGTTTTTTTCCATCATAAAAGAATCCATGCGCTTGAAGGTTTCTTTCCACCTGGAATGGTTTTGCAGATAGGCTCTAAGGACTCCGAGGCAGGCTGCCAGCAGATAAAAAAATATCACACCTCCGACAAATACAATGGCAAATTTCAGGACTGAACCACATCCTCCTCCGAAAACATCTCCAAAATCAATTCTGGCTCCATTTCTTTCTCCAGAAGCATAAAACACTCCCATCACCGAAGCAAAGGAAAAGAAACCACATACTATAAACATCAGGAGAAAAAATCCCGTCTTATATCTGGCCTCAATTCTATGAACAACCAGATAATAAAATACACAGGATACCAGGAAAACTCCGAGACCGATAACAGCCTTTCTTTTTCCATTCCAGAATATAATCGAACCTGATTTCACTGTAAAAGTGAAAAAAAGACTGGTAAAAAGCGCATATATAGCAATTGCAAAATTGCTTTTTAATATTTTTTTCACTGCGCTTTGGCTCCTTTCTTCTTTTCAAGCTTCGCCACAGTCTCTACCGAAACCGTATTCGGGAACATATCAACCGGGCAGACTTGCTTCAATTCGTAGCCTCTCTCACAAAGGTACTTCAGATCTCTTGCCAGTGTGGCACTGTCACAGCTTACATAGACCACACGCTCCGGTTGCATTTCAATAATCGTAGCCAGCAGAGTCTCATCACAGCCCTTTCGCGGCGGATCTACTACGATCACATCTGCACGCTCCCCAGTGCGGGCATACTGCTCTGGGAGTACTTCTTCCGCTTTTCCGACGAAAAATTCTGTATTGTCAAACCCGTTCAGCCGTGCGTTCTCTCTGGCATTCTCAATAGCTGCCGGAATGATTTCCACGCCTCTGACCATCTTCGCTTTCTGCGCCAGGAACAGGGAAATGGTTCCGATTCCACAATACAGATCCCATACAGTCTCATCCCCGGAGAGTCCTGCATATTCCAGAGCCTTTGCATAAAGCCGCCCTGTCTGGTATGGATTCACCTGGAAAAAGGACAATGGTGAGATCTGATAGGAAATCTCCCCGATCTTATCTGTAATATAAGGCTGTCCCCAGAGCAGACGTACCTTTTCCCCAAGGATCACATTATTCCGTTTCTTATTTATATTTACCATTACGCTGACTGTCTGGGGAATCTCCCGAAGAGATCTCACAAGAGCTTCTTCGCCCGGAATTTTCTCCCCATTGATGATCAGACAGACCATCATCTCATCGGTAAAAAAACCGTAACGGATCAGTACATGACGCACCAGTCCTTTGCCCGTGTTTTCGTCATAAGGCTGGATATGATACTTCTCCATATGGGCGATCACACGATCCAGAACCTCTTTGTTCTGTGCGACTCCAAGCGCGCAGTCACGATTCTCGATGATACTATGCGTGCGGCCAGCATAAAATCCGGTAATGATCCTGCCATCCTTTGATCTGCCAACAGGAAACTGCGCCTTATTTCTGTAATGAAATGGCTGCTCCATTCCCAGGATTTCTTCCATGGGAAGATTGGTAAATCCGCCGATCCGCTCCAGATGTCCCCGTACCTTGGCAGTTTTAAATTCCAGCTGCTTCTCATAAGAAAGAGCCTGCAGCTGACAGCCACCACATTGTCTTGCAAACTGGCACCTTGGCTGTACACGGTCAGGAGATGGAGTTATGATCTCCTCCAGTCTTCCATAACCGTAATTTTTCTTCGCTTTCATGATCTTTGCGCGAACTGTGTCTCCGATCACAGCATCTTTGACAAAAACGGTGAAGCCATCAGCCTTTCCGATACCTTCACCGTCAATTCCGCAATCTTCAATCTCTAACGTAACAATATCATTCTTACGATATTCCATAAAGATTACCATTCTCCTGTCTTTCTTAAGTTTGATTCAAACAATCTGTTAAATCCAAGCCAGTCTTTCTTACTCTTATCAGCTGCGAAAATCTCTGTAAGAGTCTCCATACGAGCATCTGTATTATCTGCCAGATTCAGGGCAACTGCCTCTACCATGGCCGGCTTCTTCGGAGAACCATATTCCAACTCGCCGTGATGCGCCAGAATACAATGTACCAGCTGGTTCTCCAGATCCTGTGGGAAATCCGGGATCTCCTTCGCCAGATCATGGATCATCTGCGCACCGATCACAATGTGTCCCAGAAGCTGCCCCTCATCTGTATAATCATTCAATGGGAAAGAGGAAAGCTCTCTCGTCTTGCCCACATCATGGAGAAGCGCTGCTGTGATCAGCATGTCACGCTTGATCACCGGATAAGCGCCAGCCATATAATCGCAGAGCTTTGTAACACTTAAAGTATGTTCCATCAGCCCTCCGACGAATCCGTGATGTACCGTCTTCGCTGCGGAATGCTCTTCAAAGGCTTTCAGAAACTCCTTATCCTCTACAAATAATTTCTTCAGAAGTGTGTTCAGATAAGTGTTCTTAACCGTACCGATCATAGCTACAAGCTGGGTATACATATCATCTGTGCTATTCTCACTTACCGGAAGATAATCTGCCGGATTGTACTCACCCTCTCCCGCTTTGCGCACACGCTTGATATTCAGCTGCATGGCTCCTGCGAAGCTGGTCACATCTCCCATGACTTCAATATAATCCAGTGCGTCAAAATCATCGATTCCAAGGGAATTGGGATCCCAGATCTTGCCGTCCATCACTCCAGTCTTATCCTGGAGAATAATATTTTCATAAGGCTTTCCGTTCTTCGTCACAGCCGGCTGCTTCTGCTTGCACAGATAAATGCCGCTGATACGGTCACCTTCGTGTAACTCGTTTAAAAAACGCATATATTCCTTCCCTTTCTAAAAATGGATGTAACTTGTTTGCTTAAAGAATCCAAATCTTTTATATCATAGCAAATATTTATGAACATTTTATGAATATTGCCCCACTTTTTCCTTTTCAAGTTCCTGTAAATCATGTACAATAAGGGGTGCAGTAAATATTGTTTACAGATTTGTAATTTAACAAATTATGTTGTCTAGCCTGTGCGATATCCATAAATCCAACATGCAAGCATGCTGGATTTATGGCTGCCGCACAGGACTTTCATAATAAATTACGAAATAGTTCAGGAGACACTATGAATCAGAAAGCTTTAAAATCACTTGAATATTATAAAATTATCGACCAGCTGACAGAAAAAGCCTCTTCCCAGATGGGAAAAGACCTGTGCAGGCACCTTCTGCCATCGGAAGATATTTATGAGATCCGCCATATGCAGACCCAGACAAAGGATGCCCTCACCCGGCTTTTCCAGAAGGGGAATATCTCTTTTGGAAGTGTAAAGGATGTGCGCGGCTCCCTGAAGCGTCTGGAGATTGGGAGCTCCCTGGGAATTTCCGAGCTTCTTGCCATTGCCGGACTTCTGGAAAATACCAACCGGGTAAAAGCATACTCCCGGAATGAGCGTGGGGATGCACGGGAAGATTCCCTGGATGGCATGTTTGAGAGTCTGGAGCCGCTGACTCTTCTCTCTTCCGAGATCCGCCGCTGTATTCTTTCCCAGGATGAGATCAGCGACGATGCCAGTGCCGGGCTTATGCATGTGCGCCGCAGTATGAAGGTTGCCAATGACCGCATTCACACACAGCTGGCTTCCCTGGTAAATGGAAGCGCCCGCAATTATCTGCAGGATTCCGTTATCACCATGCGTAACGGACGCTACTGTATCCCAGTCAAAGCAGAATACAAAGGACAGGTTCCTGGTATGATCCATGACCAGTCCTCCACAGGTTCCACCTTATTTATCGAACCTCTCGCCATCGTGAAGCTGAATAACGATATCCGCGAGCTTGAGCTGCAGGAACAGAAAGAGATCGAGGCAGTTCTCGCCACCTTAAGCGAGCAGACCGCCCAGAATGTCGATGCCATCCGTGCAGACCTTGACATTATGATCCAGCTGGATTTCATTTTTGCAAGAGCTTCTCTTGCCCTGGATATGAACGCTACAGAACCAATTTTTAATACAGAGAAGCGCATTCACCTGAAACAGGCACGGCATCCACTGATTTCCAGAAAAAAGGCTGTTCCAATCGATATCCGTCTGGGAGAAGATTTCGATCTTCTGGTTGTCACAGGACCTAACACAGGTGGTAAAACCGTTTCCCTGAAAACAGTAGGACTTCTCACCCTGATGGGACAGGCAGGACTTCATATTCCTGCACTGGACCGCTCTGAGCTTTCCGTTTTTCATGAGGTTTA
Organism: Blautia sp. HCP3S3_H10_2; assembly: GCF_052122375.1. NCBI lineage: Bacteria > Bacillati > Bacillota > Clostridia > Lachnospirales > Lachnospiraceae > Blautia > Blautia sp. HCP3S3_H10_2. The sequence continues at coordinate 298,953 of NZ_JBQKCL010000001.1, read as the reverse complement.
TGCCGATATCGGTGACGAACAGAGTATTGAGCAGTCCTTAAGTACCTTTTCCTCCCATATGACCAATGTGGTATCTTTCCTTAAGAAAGCAGACCAGGACTCCCTGGTACTTTTCGATGAGCTGGGAGCAGGTACGGACCCCACCGAAGGTGCTGCACTTGCCATCTCCATTTTATCCTTCCTGCATGAACAGGGAATTCGTACCATGGCAACTACCCACTACAGTGAGCTGAAGGTTTACGCCCTCTCTACCGATGGTGTGGAAAATGCCTGCTGTGAATTCAATGTGGAGACCCTGCGTCCTACTTACCGCCTGCTGATCGGTGTTCCGGGAAAAAGTAACGCATTTGCCATCTCCTCCAAGCTTGGCCTTCCTGATTTTATCATCGAACGTGCCAAAGAGCAGATCAGCCAGAAGGACGAATCCTTTGAGGACGTACTTGCCTCTTTGGAAAACAGCCGTGTAATCATCGAAAATGAACGGCAGGAGGTCGAGCGCTACAAAGCCGAAATCGCCTCTCTGAAACAGGAGCTGGAATCCAAGCAGGAGAAACTGGATGAGCGCAAAGAGCGGATTCTCCGCGAAGCCAATGAAGAGGCCCGCAAAATCCTTGCGGATACAAAGGAATATGCAGACCGGACCATGAAAATGTTCCACAAATTCCAGAAGGACCATGTGGATACTGCTGCCATAGAAAAAGAACGCCAGAATCTCAGAAACCGTATGAACAAGGCAGAAAAAGGTATGTCTATGAACACACCTGTAAAGAAACCAAAGAAAGAGCTGACAGCCAAAGATCTTTCTCTTGGCGATGCCGTCCAGGTGCTGAGCATGAATCTGAAGGGAACTGTCAGCAGCCATCCGGATTCCAAGGGCTTCCTTTTTGTCCAGATGGGAATTATCCGCTCCAAGGTCCATATTTCCGATCTTGAGCTGATCGACGAGCCAGTGATCAAGTCACCGGGACTTTCCCGCACCGGGGCAGGCAAGATCCGCATGTCCAAATCTTCCAGCGTTTCCACTGAGATCAATCTTCTTGGAAAAACTGTGGATGAGGCAGTTGCAGAGCTGGATAAATACCTGGACGACGCTTATCTGGCTCACTTAAGAAGCGTGCGTATCGTCCATGGAAAAGGAACAGGCGCACTCCGCAAAGGTGTGCATAACTATCTCCGCCGCCAGAAGCATGTGGCAGATTTCCACCTTGCTGAATTTGGCGAGGGTGATGCCGGCGTTACCATTGTAGAATTTAAGAAATAATTGTCCAGAGCAAATTAAATGATATCTTTGTTATGAAGGAGAAACTATGGTCGCTAAACAGAAAATCCTGATTGTAGATGATGACAATAATATTGCAGAGCTGATTTCTCTGTATCTTACAAAAGAGTGTTTTGAAACCCGGATCGTGAACGACGGTGAACTGGCACTGAAGGAGTTCCAGACCTTCCGTCCGAACCTGATTCTTCTGGATCTGATGCTTCCAGGCATAGACGGTTATCAGGTATGCCGGGAGATCCGCCATACTTCCGATGTGCCCATCATCATGCTCTCTGCCAAGGGAGAAACCTTCGACAAGGTTCTTGGCCTGGAGCTTGGGGCAGATGATTATATTATCAAGCCTTTTGACTCCAAAGAACTTGTTGCCCGTGTACGCGCAGTACTCCGCCGTTTTAAGCCGAAACAGACTGCCGTTGTAAACGATGAGAAATGTGCCACATACCCGGATCTTACCGTAAATCTTACCAATTATTCGGTTACTTATATGGGAAAACAGGTAGACATGCCGCCTAAGGAACTGGAACTGCTTTATTTCCTTGCCTCTTCCCCAAACCAGGTATTTACCAGGGAGCAGCTTCTGGATCATATCTGGGGATATGAGTACATTGGTGATACCAGAACCGTAGACGTCCACATCAAACGTCTCCGTGAAAAGATCAAGGATCATCCAAGCTGGTCCATTTCTACCGTCTGGGGAATCGGTTACAAATTTGAGGTAAAAAGCGAATGAGAAAAACAGTTCACAGTAAACTGATCGGCTGTTATATTCTCATCGGAATCCTCAGCTTTCTCTTTGCTACAGCCGGCGGCTCCCACTCTGTGGAAAATTATCTGGAAGACGAAGTAGGAAGCAGATTATATGAAAGCGCAGAAAAATTTGCTTCTGAAGAAACCACCATACAGCAGATAACAGACAGGGACATAAAAGGACTGCAAAAGATCACGGATCTTCTTGCTTCAGGTGAAGGGATAGACATCCTGGTTCTGGATAAAAATTCCAATATCCTGGTTCAATCCTCTGACATTACCGATTCTTTCTCAGCCCAACCGGTTACAGATGGTGCTGCTAAGGCCTATACGGAATATCAGATTTCAGGATTTGACCCAGAGCTTTGGAAAAACCGCCAGTATATCATCAGCAGCTTTTATGGTTATTTTTCCGGTCTTCACTTAAACATAGCTGTTCCAGTGGAATCTTCCAGTGCAGCCATTGGTTATGTCACTTTTCATTATGATATGCAGCAGCTTTATCAGAAACGAAGCGGACTTCTTGGAATCCTTCAGATGGTTTTCCTTGTGGTATACCTGCTGTGTGGGCTGCTTATCATATGCTATCAGTTATGGATTCATCTTCCCCTGCAGCAGATCATCAAAGGGGCATCTGAATATGCCAACGGAGATCTGACTTACCGTATTCCGGTAAAATCCGAGGATGAAATGGGTTATCTTGCCAACACTTTGAATTATATGGCAGATAAGATCAACCAGAACGGGGAATACCAGCGCACCTTTATTGCCAACGTGTCCCATGATTTCCGCTCTCCCCTTACCTCCATCAAGGGTTATGTGGAGGCAATCCTGGATGGCACCATTCCACCGGAAATGCAGGATAAATACCTGAATATTATTTCCCATGAAGCAGACCGTCTGGAGAAGCTGACACGCAGTCTTCTGGTTCTCAATGATCTGGATGAAAAGAAACGGATGATGAACATCCGCCGTTTTGATATTAATGATGTGATCAAAAATACTGCGAATACTTTCGAAGGTACCTGCTCTAAGAAAAATATCGATCTGGAGCTTCTTCTTTTTGGAAAAGAGCTTTACGTGGAAGCAGATATGGAACAGATTCAGCAGGTACTATACAATTTATTGGACAATGCAATCAAATTCAGTAACGATAATTCTTCCATCAATATTGAAACATCCGTAAAGAATGGAAAAGTGTTCGTTTCTGTAAAAGATCACGGAATCGGAATCCCCAAAGAAAGCCTTTCCAAGGTATGGGACCGTTTTTACAAAACAGATCCTTCCCGCGGAAAAGACCGGAAAGGTACCGGGCTTGGGCTTTCCATTGTGAAAGAGATCATCAACGCCCACGATCAGAATATTAATGTGATCAGCACGGAAGGTGTTGGGACAGAATTTATTTTTACTTTAAAAAAAGCAGGGAAACTAGAACGTATTTGAAAAAGACTTTCTGCTTTTTTACCTGGCTTGTACATAATTCGTAACTAAACGGACATGTCTGCTGTCGCAGACATCACCATAAATGAAAGTTGATTGCTCCGCGCCCTTGGCGCTCCCGCAATCACCGACTGTATTCGTAATCCGGGCTATCGCCCTACTTACTCATACAGTCTAGCCTGTGCGATATCCATGAATCCAACATGCAAGCATGCTGGATTCATGGCTGCCGCACAGGACTTTCATAGCAAATAAGACCTGCCGCATAGCAGAAATCTTCTAAGAAGAAAGTTTCTATTATGCGCAGGTCTTTTAATGTTACAGATATTCTTAATTACGATCTTTATGCTTGCCAGTCTTTGATGATTATCAATATTTTATTTCCAGTCATATTTACGCAGATGCCCTTCCAGCTTCAGGTGTGCAAAATCATGCTGACGGAAAGCTTCATAAAGGATAATCGCCACAGAATTACTCAGGTTCAAGGATCTGGTCTCCCCGAACATAGGAATCCGGACACAGGTTTCCTGGTTATCCCTTAATATTTCCTCTGGAATACCGGCACTCTCTTTTCCAAACATGATGAAGCAATCATCCTCGTATTTTACATCTGCGTATGTCTGCGGCGCCTTTGTTGTCGCATAATAGATCTTGGCCCCTGGATTCCGCTCAAGGAAGTCCTCATAATCCAGATAGGTAGTCACATCCAGATCTTTCCAGTAATCCATTCCGGCACGCTTCAAGGCTTTCTCACTTAAAGAAAAGCCAAGAGGCTCGATCAGATGAAGCCTGGTGCCTGTGGCAACACAGGTACGTCCGATATTTCCTGTATTTGCCGGAATCTCCGGCTCATGAAGTACAATGTTTAATGTTCCCATTTACTTTTATGTTCTCCTGTTTTGTATTCTTCCAGCCTGCATAGGCAAAACCTTATAAAGCTCATCCTTTCCTGGACGCTCCAGGTATCTGCCATTTCCATTGTAATAAAGCATTCTGTCATTTCCTGGGTTCGTCTGACCGATCACTGCTGCCATGATTCCTTCTCTTCGCAATTCCTGCACCAGTGCCTCACCAGCCGGAATACCGATGAGAACCGCGCCGCCCGCATCCAGCTTATAGGGATTAAGATCAAAGATCTCACAGATTTCAATGGTCTCCTGCCGTATGGGAACCTTGGTAAACTCCATTTCCAGGCCAACCTGGGAGGCTTCTGCCATTTTCCAAAGGGCACTTAAAAATCCCCCATCTCCCATGGCATACATTGCAGTGGCACCGGCTGCCCTTGCAGCTTTCCAGACAGTACCTTCTTCAAATGGCTGCCCCTTCACCTGGTCCAGCGCAGAAATTCCATAAAGTACTTCCAGATTCCTGGCTTCCCGCAGAAAGCTCTCTGAGAAATGTTCTCTTAAAATATCATACTTTTCTTTTGCGATCCGTGCTGTTCCCTTAAGGGCAACAGCACCTGCCACAACCAGTTCATTTCCAGGCGCAAGAAGCCCGCAGATTTCTGCCTGCAGGGCTTCCATTGCCTCTTTTCCAAGTCTCATCTTTATGTTCCTTACAGAAGCAGCGAAATAACAGTAGGTACCACCATTGCCAGAACAAGAATCACAGCAATGATCGCAGTCACAAGTTTTCTTTTCTTTGGATCAAACATTCCCATAATATAAAACCTCTCTTTATATCCGGATTTCCTTCACTGCCGCATTGTGAAGCAGTGGGTCCCGGTTCTCATAATCAAACAACAGTATTCTTCCATCGCGGAACACCTCAATATGAGCTGTCTTCGGTATTTTTTCCTGACGTCTGTACTCCCAGATTGCCTTCTCATATGGCTTCTGGTCATATTCAAAAGATGGATGGCTTTTCAGGTTCTCACGCAGATACAAATCGTAGATTATACTGTCTGCCACCTTTTCCCACGTTACTCTGCCCGTGTTGGCATTTCTCAGTTCTTCCTTCACGAACTCCAGAAGGATCTCATAACGACGCATTCTGGAATGAGAAATCTCGGAATACCCTTTTTTCTCATAAAACTGTCCCAGTTTCTCATATAACGTGAAAGCATCCCCAAACATCGGCTCCACACATAACAGGGTGTTCTGGAACTGTCCACTATTATAATACACTTCCACCATACTTTCCACCATTTTCAGCCGCAAAATATCCTCATAAAGCAGCCATCTGGTTCCTAATACTTCATATGGCTCCAGTTCTTTATGTACGATTCCATACGCTTTCGTCATTTCTTGCATATGGGAGCCTTTCAGAACCTTCAGAAAGCCAAGCTGAAGCTGCTGGGGACGCAGTGCGTATACCTCATTAAAAGATCGGTGGAAGCTGTCATAATCTTCATATGGAAGACCTGCGATCAGATCCAGATGCTGGTGGATATTCTGGAAACTATGGATCCGGTCTACGATCTCTGCCAGTTTCCCGAAATTCATCGTTCTATGGATGGCACGAATGGTGTCCGGATTTGTAGACTGTACGCCGATTTCCAGCTGAATCAATCCTGGGCGCATGGTGCTCATAAGCTCCAGTTCATTCTCTCTCAGAAGGTCTGCTGAGATCTCAAAGTGAAAATTGGTAATTCCGTTATCATGTTCCTTGATATACTGCCAGATTGTCATTGCATGATCATGCCTGCAGTTAAAGGTTCTGTCCACAAATTTCACCTGGGGTACCTTATGATCCAGGAAAAACTGCAATTCTTTTTTGACCAGTTCAAGAGCCCGGAAACGAAGCTTCTTATCCACCGAGGACAGACAGTAGCTGCAGGAAAAAGGACAGCCACGGCTGCTTTCGTAATATATGATACGGTTTTCAAAATCTTTCAGGTCTTCGTAAACAAATGGAACCTTACTCAGATCCATGGTCTGGCGCCATCCGTTATTTATGACAGTACCGTCCGGTTTATGGTACACAAGACCTGTGGTCTCTTCCAGGGAAACCGTTCCATCTACATAATGCTTCACAAGCTCCAGGAATGTCTCTTCCCCTTCCCCAACCATAACGCCAGCAAATGCCGGGTTCTTTTTCAGGAATTCCTCTGCATCATAGGATACTTCCGGGCCTCCGGCCCAGAATGGAACCTCTGGCAGGATCTTTCTCAGATCCTGCATCAGCTCCCTTACAAAGGTAATATTCCAGATATAACAGGATACACATACCACATCTGGATGACTGCGGTAAATATCCTTCAGAATATCATCCTTTTGCTGGTTAATAGTATATTCCCTAAGGATAATATGACTGTCATATTCTCTTGCATATGCTTTCAGGTTAAAGACAGCCAGATTGGAGTGTATATATTTTGCATTGCAAGCTGCAAGTAATATCTTCATCTGTCTTACTCATCCAGAAGCTTCTTTAAATCTTCTTTGTCTGTCAGGCCAACCAGACGATGTGCCTCTGCCCCGTCCTTAAAAATGATCAGAGTAGGAATGCTCATAACGCGGAACTGCTGCGCAATCTCCATATTCTGATCCACATCCAGCTTTCCTACTGCATAGCCTTCCTCTGCCAGTTCTTCCACGATTGGTCCCTGACGCATGCACGGACCGCACCAGGTTGCCCAGAAATCAAGGAGAAACGGCTTCTGGGATTTTAATACTTCTTCTTCAAAATTCTGTGTTGTAATTACTTTTGCCATAAATTTATCATCCTTTCTATTTTGATAACTGATATTCAGTTCAATGATTTTAAATCCTCCGATTTACTACATAAATCACTGCCTTCTGGATTATCTCTGCTTTTTTCTTACATACTGGCTGGCACTGATTCCGGCCTGGGCTCCATCGTAAACAGCCTTTGAAACCTGCAGAAGTCCTCCTGTACAGTCACCGGCTGCAAAAAGCCCTGGAATGGTACTCTCCATTTTTTCGTTTACTTTGATATTCCCTTTTTCGGTAAGAGAAGCACCCATCTGTCTTGCCATTTCCGCACTTCCAGCCGTTCCCAGTGCTACGAAAATTCCATCTGCCCTGGCAAATGCCTCTTGTGACAAATCCTCTGAGCTGGCAGCCAGATCTGGTTCTTTTTCCGGCTCGTATGCCAAACGCAGCCCTGTTACCTTCTCATCACCTTCTACGGACTGGATTCGCATCGTATTGACTGTAAAAGAAGCTTCTTTGGAAAACTCCGGCTCCTTTCCATCTGTATAGATGGTCACAGAACCTGCCATAGGTGCCAGTTCTTCCGCTTCATGGAGGGCAAAATCACTATTTCCAAGTACTGCCACATCCTTGCCTCTGTAAAAGAATGCATCACAAACAGCGCAGTAGCTTACTCCTCTTCCTTCGAATTCCTTGATCCCCGGGATTGCAGGAGTTTTCCTCTTACTTCCTGTTGCCAGGATCACACTGATGGTGTCAAAGTTACCTACCGTGGTTTTCACCTGAAAGGTGTCAAAGCCTCCGACTCCAAGGACCTGGGCTTCCAGGATCCGAACTCCAAGAGCCTTCGCCTGGGCAATTCCCCGCTCAAATAATTCTTTCCCGGAAACCGGATGTTCCATACCATAATAATTCTCTATTTTCTCTGCTTTTTCCAAAGCTCCGATGCCGTTATTGATCACCAGTGGATCCATGTTTGCGCGCGCTGCATACAAAGCCGCTGAAATCCCCGCTGGTCCGGCACCGATAATGATTACTTTTTCCATACATTCACCTGCCTTTCTTCAGGATACTGCCATTCTAACATTCTTATATGTGAAAAGCAAGGCATGTATAATTGATTGGAAAAAGCCGCCCCCGGAGGGACGACTCATTCTATTCTGCAAGCATTTTATCTAAAGTTTCATTCAACATCTGTCTTGATGTAACCTGTATCGCATGGATTCCCACTTTCCGGGCACCTTCCACATTATCAGCACGGTCATCAAAAAACAGACACTGGTCTGCCACCAGATCATATCTGGCAAGCAGGATCTCATAAATCTCGCGATCCGGTTTCAATGCATGCACCTGATAAGAAACTATGCCTCCATCTAACAGATCAAGAAATGCAGCTCCATTGGTATGCATATGGAATAATTCCTCAGAATAATTAGACAGGATATATATTCTGTATCCTTTTTCTTTTAGCATTGCGATCTTTTCCCAGATTTCCGGACGTTTCACCGCCATCTGCTCTCCATTGCCAAGGAACCAGCTCATAACTTCTACATCCTCTGGATACTTCTTCTCATATCGGGAGATGGCTTCTGCAAGACTAATTCTTCCACCATCCATTCCCTGCACCCAGATTTCATTGTCAAACATTTCCCCGCCAATCCGCCGGGCCTCCGCTTCTGACAGTCCGTAATCCTTTGTCAGCATCTCAAACCAGCGGTATTCCAGTAATACATCTCCCACATCAAAAATCAGATTCTGAATCATATGTATTATTCCTTTATATTATTCTTCCTATCCAATATTAATCTTCATATCCATTTGGATTATTGCTCTGCCATCTCCAGGAATCCTCGCACATCTCACGGATACCATTTTCTGCAGTCCAGCCCAGCTCCTTAGCTGCTTTGGAAGCATCACAGTAGCAGGTTGCAATATCTCCTGCACGACGCGGTTTGATCGCATATGGAATCTTCACTCCAGTTGCAGCTTCAAAATTCTTCACAATGTCAAGAACGCTGTAACCTTTACCAGTACCAAGGTTATAAATCGCAAGTCCTGGATTCTCTTCAATCTTCTTCAGAGCTTTTACATGACCCTTTGCAAGATCAACTACATGGATATAATCTCTCACACCAGTTCCGTCCGGGGTGTCATAGTCATTACCGAATACACCAAGCTCTTTCAGCTTACCAACAGCAACCTGTGTGATATATGGCATAAGGTTATTCGGGATACCATTTGGATTCTCACCGATCGTTCCGCTCTTATGGGCACCAATCGGGTTAAAGTAACGAAGAAGCATTACATTCCACTCTGGATCTGCTTTCTGGATATCTGTAAGAACCTGCTCCAGCATGGATTTGGTCCATCCATATGGATTGGTGCACTGTCCCTTCGGGCATTCCTCTGTGATCGGAATCTGTGCCGGATCTCCGTATACAGTTGCAGAAGAAGAGAAAATAATATTCTTTACATTATGCTTTCTCATAACATCTACAAGAGTCAGGGTTCCTGCAATATTATTCTCATAATATTCCCACGGCTTCACTACAGATTCGCCTACTGCTTTCAGTCCGGCGAAATGGATACAGGAATCAATATCTTCTTTATCAAAAATCTCATTAAGTGCTTCTCTGTCAAGGATATCTGCTTTATAGAATTTCACCGGTTTCCCTGTGATCTTGGAAACTCTGTCAAGTGCCTTCTCACTGGAATTGGACAGATTATCCAGAACTACCACGTCGTAACCGGAATTCTGAAGTTCTACAACTGTGTGGCTTCCAATATATCCTGCACCACCTGTTACTAAAATTGCCATAATATTTTCCTCCTCTTTTTACACCTGCTCCAGACCGTGTCCTCAAAATCATTCCTGCAATCTACCCGTCCCACTTTGTGGGAGATTTTGCAGAAAACATTTTCAAACATAATCCAGTACTATACCTAGCATAACACTATTTATATTTTTCTACAATAGATTTCAACTTTCACTATTGAATCATTATTAATGTTACCTGTGAACTTATTGGTCACATTTCATAATTTTTCTTATTAATCCCACAGCTTCTGTGGATAAAGACCATCATCTTTCATCTTCTGGACAGCAGCAGCAACAACCGGCTTATCCTCTTTATAGGTAACACCGTACCATTTATCCATAGATTTCAGCACTTTGACGGTTGCCTTCTTCTCACAGAGAAGTTCGTCCACAACGAAGGGAAGAAAATATTCACATTTCAAAGGATTTTTTTCAATGTTTTCTTTCAAAAATACAGGGAATCTGTCTTTTAGCTCCTTCAGGATGCTTGCAGAAAATCCCCACATGTTCATTGATACTGTAGCATCCACCGGAAGCGCGTTCCAGGTAGCACCGTCATCCTCTGTATAGGCTGCGCCGCCGTTTCTCTTCTCAATATGGGTCCGCTCGTTAATGTCCTTCAGATATCCTTCTTCATCTGTCACACAAACGCCTCTGGATACATGCCCATTATCCGTCAGAGTATTCTCCAGCTTGTATCCTACCATCATATACTGGTAGATACCATCTTTCTCCTGGTTCTGGGTAAGGAAATCATATGCCATCTTAAATGCGTGGCGGCCATAATAATCGTCTGCATTGATCACTGCGAAAGATCCGTCAAGCACGTCTATGCAGCTCATGATCGCATGGCCAGTTCCCCATGGTTTTACACGGCCTTCGGGAACTTTAAAGCCTTCTGGCAGATTATAAAGATCCTGGAACACAAATACAACTTCCGCATGTCTGCTCACTTTATCACCGATAGCTGCACGGAAATCAGCTTCGTTTTCTTTCTTTATAATAAATATGATTTTCTCAAATCCCGCCTGAACAGCGTCATAGATGGAAAAATCGATAATAATATCTCCATCTTTGTCAACAGGATCGATCTGTTTCAGACCGCCGTATCTGCTTCCCATTCCGGCTGCCATTACTACTAATGCTGGCTTTTTCATATCACTTTTACCTCCTGGTTTCTGTATATTAAATTTTTTAACAGATATTACCAAACTGCATATGATTTATCGTAACAGACTATTCCATTCTTGTCAATTTTAAACATATGAATCCAAAAAACAGCAGAAATATTTATAGCGTTTCCCTTCAATTTACGATATACTGATAGTGTCTTGAAAATAAAAGGCAAAAGGAGATCTGAATGATGAAAATTATAAAAGTAAAAAATTACGATGAGCTGAGCCGTACTGCCGCAACGATCATCGCCGGCGTTATTTTATCGAAACCAGACTGCATCCTCGGACTTGCTACCGGTTCTTCCCCAGTTGGTACCTATGATCAGCTGGTTCAAATGTATGAAGAAGGAATTCTTGATTTTTCCCATGTAAAATCCGTAAACCTGGATGAGTATGTGGGACTGGATGGCAATAATGATCAGAGTTATCGCTACTTCATGAATAAAAATCTGTTCAGCAGAGTAAACATTTCCATTGAGAATACCTTTGTTCCAGATGGCACCAATTCTGACGCAACAGCCTGCTGTGAAGCATACAATACCCTGCTTCAGAATATCGGTACTGTAGATCTTCAGCTTCTCGGAATCGGACCAAATGGTCACATCGGATTCAACGAACCTGATGATCACTTTGAAGCTGGTACACATTGTGTAGACCTTACGGAAGCTACCATCCAGGCCAATAAAAGATTTTTTGCAAGCGAGGCTGACGTCCCGCGTAAAGCATACTCCATGGGAATTGGCAACATTATGAGTGCGAAGACAATCCTTCTTGTTGCCAATGGCAAAAATAAAGCAAAAGCTCTCGCTGCTGCCATCAAAGGACCTGTTACGCCTAAGTGTCCGGCTTCCATCCTTCAGTTCCATCCCAATGCAATCATTGTGGCTGATGAGGATGCCCTGAGTGAAGTTTAAAATGTTTATTTAAAGCGTACAAAAGGAGCCGCTTAAAAAAGCAGCTCCATTTTTGTACCTTTTCCAAGGTCACTGTCTACATTGATCTGTGCATGATGCAGTGTTGCGCCATGCTTTACGATAGACAGACCCAGACCGGTTCCTCCGGTCTGCCGGGAATGACTTTTATCTACCCGGTAAAATCTTTCAAATATTCTCTTCTGTTCCTCTTTCGGAATTCCGATTCCGTCATCCTCCACACGGTAGAAAGGCCTTCCACCTTTTTTTCCCACATAGATATGAATGTGTCCCCCCTGATTGGTATACCGCACCGCATTGTCCGCTATATTGTACAGCATCTCGTAGAGAACGTGACGTACGCCCTGGATGGTAACCGGCACACCATGATATTCTATGGAAATATCCTTCTTTTTGGCATGATCCCTAAGATTGTTTACCACATCCTCTGCCAGTTCATCCAGATCCACATTTTCCATGGAAACCACCTGATCCTGCTGTTCATCCAGACGGGACAGCTGGATGATATCTGCCACCAGATTTCCCAATCGGTTCGCTTCTTTATAAATACGTCCGGAAAAATCTGCTATATTCTCCGGGCGCACCATTCCATTCATCATCAACTCTGCATAACCAGAAATGGACATCAACGGAGTTTTCAGCTCATGGGACACATTTGCGGAAAATTCCCTTCGTACAGCCTCTGTTTTCTTCAATTCCTCCAGCTGGCTTGCAATCTGCTTATTCTGCTGATCAACCCGCATAAGCAGAGGCCGAAGTTCTTCATAGCATACGTTATCCAGAGGGTGCTCCAGATCCAGATTGTTCACCGGCTCTATCAGATTCTGTGTCTGCTTTTGTACCAGCACGATTTCCACCAGAATGATCAGTATCATCAAAAGCCCCAGCCAGACAAAGCTGCTTAGCAGGGTATGGAACACACTGTCCGTAGTTTTTGCCAGACGAAGAATTTTCCCATCTGACAGCTTTACTGCATAATAAAATGTCTGCTTGGCCAGTGTCTCTGAATAGCGGACAACTTCTCCCTGTCCGTCTTCCATGGCTTTTACAAATTCCGGACGGTCGCTATGGTTAGGAAGCTTTGCCGCATCTGCTTCATTGTCATAAAGAACATTTCCCACTTCATCTGTAAGAGTAATACGGGTTCCGGTTGCTTTCCCTACATTTTCATTCAAATAGCCCTCTCCCGCTTCTTCCATTCCCACTTTTACATATTCAGCTTCATCACGGACACTTTTTTTCATGGCGCTGTCAAACTTGTCATACATTACGAAGCTGGCAGCTATAAAGGTGAGGATAACGGTGAGAATGATCATGATACTGGTATGACTTAGGATTTTCTTTTTCATCCCTGACTGCCTCCCTTGTCTGCCATTCTATAACCTACACCACGGACAGTTTCTACCAGTCTGCCAGTATCCCCCAGCTTCTGACGGAGGGTTCGCACATGCACATCCACAGTTCTGGTCTCGCCGTCAAAATCATAGCCCCATATATGGCACAGAATCTGGTCCCTGGTCATAACGATTCCCCTGTTTTCCATCAGGTAAAGAAGAAGCTCAAACTCCTTCCGGGTAAGTTCCACCTGCTGGTCACCACAGTAGACCTGATGACGTCCCGGAAAAATGCTCAGTTCCTCACAGCGAAGCTCCCTGTCATCTCCATGACGGCTGCTGCGGCGAAGGACTGCTTTCACTCTGGCAATAAATTCCATCATTCCAAAGGGTTTGGTAATATAGTCATCTGCCCCTGATTCCAGGGCACGTACCTTGTCAAATTCAGCTTCCTTAGCTGTTACCATAATAATCGGAATGTCTCTGGTTCCACTAGATTTCTTCAGCTTATCCAGAATGGAATAGCCATCCTCACCTGGAAGCATAATATCCAGAAGGATCAGCTCCGGTTCCTCTTCCGCAAGAGCTTTCCATAATTCCTGGGAGTCTACCAGTCCTCTTGCATGAAATCCGGTCGTCTCCAATGTATATACTAACAGATCACGAATATTGTTATCATCTTCAACACAAAAAATCATTTTCCAGTTCTCTCCTCCCATGAGTATTCCCGTGCCAGTATCTGGCATCCGCTTTCCTATATTATTTTTCAGTATACGTTTTTTTTTAATCTTGTACAAGTACATGCAGGTAAAGTCATGGTAAAAATCAGGTTACCAGCTGCCATTTACAGGATCTTCCCCAATAAACAGCAGCTGGCAACGTTTGTCCTTCCGGTTACGGAAGCATATAGTTCACACGGGCAACCTCAATTTCATGGTGAAAATGTTCTCCCGGAGCGTTTTTCACAGTATCAAGATGGCTGTGGGTATCGTAAAGATCTTCCCGCACCTGGGTAACACAGACACCAATGTTGGAACAGTGGTCTGCAATTCTCTCCAGGCTGGTTGTAATATCCGAAAGGACAAATCCCATTTCAATGGTACATTCTCCTGCACGAAGACGATTTACATGGCGCCTTTTCAGTTCATGGCTAAGCTCATCGATCACTTCTTCCAATGGCTCAATTTCTTCTGCCTGCCTTAAATCCTGATTTGCAAAAACATTGTAGGCTTTATCAACAATATCTGCCACAGCTTTTTCCATAACATGAAGTTCCTGCACCGCTTTATCGGAAAAGCTGGTATTTTTCTCTGCAATTTCCTTTGCAGATTTCATAATGCTAAGAGCATGGTCGGAAATACGCTCGAAATCTCCAATACAATGAAGCATAATAGACAGACTGTGGCTGTCTTCCAGAGAAAGATCTTTCTGATTTAATTTAATCAGATAAGTTCCAAGTTCATCCTCGTAACGGTCAACCTTGGCTTCGATTTTCTCTACACGGAAAGCTGTTTCTTCATCGAATTTATCAAGAAGTCCGAAAGAAAGGTTCAAAGCATTTCTTGACTGTTCAGCCATTTTTTTCGCGGCAGTTTTGCTCTGTTCAATAGCAATACCAGGGTTGCTAAGGAAACGGGATTCCAGAATCATAAATTCCTGATCTTCTGCAGAAATCGCTTTTTCCTCTTTTGTATCACGGACAGTTGCACATGCCATTTTTACAAGTAAATCTCCAAATGGGAGAAGTACTACAGTTGCAATGATGTTAAATGCACTGTGGATCACTGCGATTCCGGCAGGTCCTGCCACTTCATTAATAAATGAGAAATGTAAAAATCCGTTAAGCACATAAAATACAATCATAAATGCAACAGTTCCTACAATATTAAAGTACAGATGAACGATTGCAGCACGTTTTGCATTTTTCGTTGCACCGATGGAAGAAAGCATGGCTGTGATACAGGTTCCGATGTTCTGTCCCATAATAATCGGAAGCGCGGTACCATAACGAACAGCTCCTGTTACGCAAAGCGCCTGAAGAATACCAACAGATGCTGAAGAAGACTGGATAATTGCAGTCAGCAGTGCACCTGCCAGCACACCCAAAACAGGATTGGAGAATTTCAACAGAATGTTCGTAAATTCCGGAACCTGAGCGAGAGGCTTCACAGCGCCACTCATGGTGTTCATTCCGAACATCAATACTGCAAATCCGACCAGAATATTTCCGATATCTTTCTTCTTTTCATCATGAAGGAAGACAATAAAAATCACACCTATAAGTGCCAGAATTGGGGAAAATGAACTTGGATTTAAAAGTCTTACAAAGAAATTGGAACTCTCAATTCCAGCCAGACTGAGAATCCATGCAGTAATAGTAGTACCGATGTTTGCTCCCATAATAAATCCAACAGCCTGGGATAAGTGCATAATACCTGAGTTTACAAAACCAACTACCATAACAGTGGTTGCTGATGATGACTGGATGATGGCAGTAACTGCTGCGCCAACCAGAACCGCTTTCACACGGTTGGATGAAAGATTTTCCAGAATCTTTTCCAGTTTACCGCCAGATAATTTTTCCAGACCGTCACCCATGACCTGCATTCCATACAGGAACATTGCCAATCCTCCGACCATTGTCAGAATACTAAAAAAATCCATTTCGTTTCCTCTCCTTTTTTATCCTCTTTTTTGTTTATTTCATTGGGTTCTTTTGTCTTTTGGTTATGAATTCAATATAAGTGAGCTATGTAAAGTTTCAGGTGAGGGTAATGTTAAATCTATGTAAAATACTTTACAAATGGGAATTTTTCTTTATGAGAGAAATGTAAAATCGGACGGTTAGAAATGTAAAATTTTTGTTTGATAATTGATTTTGCTGGGTTTCTTCGGAATTATTATGTAAAAAAATCCCCACAAACCATGTTAAAATAATTGTTAAATCTCTTAACATGATTCATGGGGAATCTATATGCCAATAGTTACTGTTCACTCCGTGCACAGTAACCCCTTTGCGATGCACAAAAAATCATGCATTCACATGATTTCGCGCCGCAAATCTCGGGCTTTCTGCAAAATTAAAATCCTCTGATTTCTTCCTCCTCGGAATGTGTCTTGTCAATGGAACGGATTTCAAGAAAATAGCTGTAATTGTCATTGACCTTAACTTCCACCCGGTCGCCAACCTTGTGGCCTTTTAATGCCATACCAATTGGGGAATCAATACTGATCCGGTTTTCCATGGAATTTCCACGAATGGATGTAACCAGCTTATATTTCTCGATTTCATCATCTTCCTCAAAATACACTTCTACAATATCATCCATTCCTACCTCGTCATTTCCTGATTTATCAGAAACAATGGTAGCCGTCTTCAGCATATTCTCCAGGTAACGGATACGGCTCTCATTCTGGTTCTTATGACGCTTGGCAGCGTAATATTCAAAATTCTCGCTTAAATCTCCCTGGGCACGGGCTTCTTTTACCGCTTCAATAGCTTCTTTACGGATAACCAGCTTGCGGTGTTCAATTTCCTGCTCGATTTTCTCCACATCTTTCTGTGTGAGCTTCTCTCTCATTTCTGCACATCTCCTTTATCACTGCCGCCCTAATGCGTGCCCCAGATGTCATTCCTGTAATCTGCACGCTGGTCAACAGTTCTTTGCCGTTTTACTGTGAACAGCATTCTCTTTGTCCATTACCTTATCAGATGATGTACTTTTTGTCAAATTGCAGCTGGCTGTCCTTTTTTATTCACTTTCTATTTTCTTTTGGATATAGTCTACCATTTCATTTTTGGGGATTCCAAGAAGATGGGAAAATTCAGAATAAAGACTGTCTTCTGCCAGTTTCAGATAGCGCTCATCTGTGGCTGTTGCTTTTTTTCCACAAGAGATACGTTCTTTTTTCCGCAGGTATATGGTCTTGATCATCCGAACCAGTTCACGGCTGTCACAGCTTTTCATACATTCCCGGTACGCATTCTCCCTTAATTTTTCATTGGAGATCTGAAGCGTTTCCAGCTTCGGCATATCCCCCAGAAGATCTTCCACTTCTTCTTTCGTCATCATTCTGCGAAGCACTACCTTGGTATGATCTACCGGTGTAAAAATCGTGCCTCCATTGCCATTTTCCGGGCGAAGCACATAGTACAGACGGTCTTTAGGGACACCATCCATCTCCATTGTCGTTACATCTACCACCTGGCAGATTCCTGCACTTCCATAAATCACATATTCTCCTGTTGCAAACAATCTGATTCACATCCTTTCTACCATACATAATAACCAAATAGAAAACTCCTTGCCTATCTCAATCAGTCACGGTCAAGGAGTTTCATATTAGTTAAATAATATCATATTTTTCAGATTATTTCAAAAAGAAAGTTTGATTATCAATTATTTTTGTCAGAAATAGCCAAATGTATCTTCATCATTTTTTGTGAAAAATTACAATTTCTTTTTGCCAAGACGGACATCTTCCATCAGCTTTGCGGTCTTCTCATCTGCATGGTCAAACAGATAGGTATGGCTGGACAGACGGCGCTGGTGCCATTCCTGGCGGAGCTGCTTTCCGGTCTCTTCGATTTCTTCTTTCAGTCCCCTTGCAGAAATACGGTTTGCCCCCTGTCCCATAATGATGATCTGCTCCAGACCATCTGAAGTTGCAACGGTCACCTGATGCTGCCGGCCGATTTTGTGAACTGTTTTCTCAATATACTGATCTGCCGTTTCCGCTTCTTTGGTATAAACCACATGAATATTATGATAAGCAAACACCTCTTCCTGATGCCCTTCAACCTTATATGCGTCAAATACCAGAATCAGCGTGCATTTCTTATATCCCTGATAGTTACTGAGAATATCCATCAGCTTCGTCTGTGCTGCACGGACATCTGCATCCGCAAGTTCTTTCAGTTCCGGCCATGCAAAAATGATGTTATATCCGTCCACAAGAAGATATTCTTCCTGATCCTTTTTTCTGGATGAACCGCTGCCAGAATAAGACGGTGCACTCACCACTTTCTTATAGGAAGACATCCGGTCTCTTTTTACCGGGCCGAAGGTACGTTCAAAAATCGCCTGAAGCTCCTTGTCATCCTCGTAGCTGTCACGGTAGGCAGATTCCGGAGGCTGGTAACTACTTCTTCCTTTACCAGCTGCCATCCGGTCTGTTCCATCACCCTTCTGTCTCTGCACATCATTTCCCGCTGAATTTCCTTCCTCTTCACTTAGGTCATCATCAAATTCTGTCATAATTCCTGTTTCCAGATGCATATACTCTTCCACCTGGTACCAGGGCACTACAAAGCCAGCCCCATGGGCACAGAACACAGAACCGGTAGGATTCTCCAGATCGCGCTCAGAATCATACCCCATCGCTTCTACGATCTCATCCTGGTTTCTGCAAGGCTCATAACCTTTCAGACTGCAAAACAGCCTGCCCATTCCTCTTGTATAGGAAATCACTTCTTTCTGGTAATCCCGCATAGCCGAAACAGGGGCTTTCCCTTTCAGGATCGCAGTGGTATCTTCTGTTTCCATAGGCAAAAGGCTTCCCTGCATTTTCTGAATGTCGGTCATGGCACGACCTACCGTGTCCACAGGGACCTCAAGCCGGAATTCATAATACGGCTCCAGAAGAATACTTTTTGCCTTTTTCAGCCCCTGACGCACTGCGCGGTAAGTAGCCTGGCGGAAATCTCCGCCTTCTGTATGCTTCAGATGTGCCCGTCCAGTTAATAAGGTGATCTGCATATCCGTAACCGGAGCACCGGTCAGCACTCCCTTGTGCTCTTTTTCCTCCAGATGGGTAAGGATCAGACGCTGCCAGTTCCGGTCCAGCACATCTTCGCTGCAGGCTGTAAAAAACTGCAGTCCACTTCTAGGCTCTCCCGGTTCCAGAAGAAGATGCACCTCTGCATAATGACGCAAGGGCTCAAAATGTCCCACACCTTCCACTGGTGATGCAATTGTTTCCTTATATACAATGTTTCCCGCACCAAAATCCACCGCCACATGAAAACGTTCCCAGATCAGTCGCTTCAGGATCTCGATCTGTACATCTCCCATAAGCATGGCATGGATCTCCCCAAGCTGCTCATCCCAGACAATGTGAAGCTGCGGATCTTCCTCCTCCAGCTCTTTCAGCTTTTTCAGCATCTGGTGTACATCGCATCCCTCAGGCAATATGATCTGGTAATTCAACACCGGCTCCAGCACCGGCATATTGGAGTTCTCGGTCACGCCAAGTCCCTGTCCTGGAAAAGTATGGCTAAGACCGGTCACTGCACAGACAGTCCCTGCCGGTGCCTCCTTTGCCAGCTCAAACTTTGCTCCAGAGTAAATCCTGATCTGGTCTGCTTTTTCCTCCCAGATTTCATCTCCTGCTGCCACATTTCCTTTGCTGGTCGTAAGAAGATCTTTTACCTTCAAGGTTCCCCCTGTAATTTTCATATAGGTAAGGCGGCTTCCCTGATCATCTCTGGCAATCTTGTAAACCTTTGCACCGAAAGTTTCCGGATACATGGGACGTCTGGTATAAGTATCCAGCCCCCTTATCAGATTTTCTACGCCCTCCATTTTCAAGGCAGAACCAAAATAGCATGGAAAAATCTCTCGTCCGGCAATCAACTCCGTAATTTCTTCCGCTGACACTTCCCCTGTTTCCAGATATTTTTCCAAAAGTGCCTCATCGCACATGGCAATGCTTTCCAGAAATTCTTCTGTCTTTCCTACTTCTGAAAAATCCGTACAATTCTCGTTCAGCCGCTTTTTCAGTTCTTTCAGAAGTGCATCGTGATCAGTTCCATCCTGATCCATTTTATTCACAAAAATAAATGTGGGAATCTCATAACGCTCCAACAGCTTCCACAACGTCACAGTATGTCCCTGTACACCATCCGCTCCGTTAATCAGCAAAACTGCATAATCCAGTACCTGCAAGGTACGTTCCATCTCAGCAGAAAAATCCACATGCCCAGGCGTATCCAGAATGTTCACTCTGGTCTCTGGAAATTCCAGCACTGCCTGCTTGGAAAAAATGGTGATTCCCCGCTCCCTTTCCAAAGGAGAAGTATCCAGATATGCATCCTTGTGATCCACCCTTCCCAGCTTGCGGATTTTCCCGCTTAAATATAAAAGAGCTTCTGACAATGTAGTTTTTCCTGCATCTACATGAGCCAGCAGCCCCATACAGATATTTTTCTTTCCCTTTTTCTCCTCTGACTGTTCACTCATAAAATGCCTCCTCATTTGAAACACACTCCAAAGCCTGTTTAAAACATGCGCAGGAATATTTTTTTTAGTATAACACAAGAATCCAAATCAGTCGAGTATCTGCTTTTTCCCCTGGCCTCATAATATCTTGATATTAAAAATATTTTACCTTTACAATATTTGATTCCATGTTATAATTTCATATGTGATAAAATTTGTACAATAATTTACAGTCCCAGAGCGTGGAAAAAAAATCATTCCCGCAATCAGACAAAATCTCCCACAAATTTTGACGCACATCTTGCAGAAAACCTTTTTCAAACACGCTCTAGAAAGTGAGAAACCATTTATGAATCCAATAAAGAAAATTTACTGCAGAATTTTCCAGAATGTATTTAAATTTGCCCTTCCTTTCCTGCCCTACCGAAATCCGGAAATCATTGGCAGCCTGAAGGCAGTTCCAGACATTCTGAAAAAGAAGAAATGTGAGAATATTTTGATCATCACCGACGCCGGTATCCATAAGCTTGGCCTTACCCAGCGCCTGGAAAAAGCGTTGACAGACAATGGCATTTCTTATATCCTTTATGACAAAACAGTGGCTAATCCTACCACAGAGAATGTAGCAGAGGCACTGGAACTTTACCACACAAATAACTGCAGTGCTATCATTGGCTTCGGAGGCGGTTCCAGTATGGACTGTGCCAAAGCCGTAGGCGCCAGAGTTGCCAAACCACGCCAGTCTCTGGCAAAAATGAAAGGGATTCTGAAAGTTCACAAAAAGCTCCCCCTTCTTATTGCGGTTCCCACTACAGCAGGAACCGGAAGTGAAACCACACTGGCAGCTGTTATTGTGGACGCCGATACGAGGCATAAATACGCTATCAATGATTTCCCATTGATTCCGCGCTATGCAGTTCTGGATCCCAAAGTGACCTTAAGTCTTCCCCCATTTATCACGGCCACCACAGGTATGGACGCACTGACCCATGCCGTAGAGGCTTATATCGGAAATTCCACCACACCAGGCACCCGAAAGAACGCTCTTGATGCGGTCAAACTGATTTTCGAAAATCTGGACACCGCATATACAGACGGTTCTAACAAAGAAGCCCGCCGGAATATGCTCCGTGCCTCCTATTTTGCCGGATGTGCCTTTACCAAATCCTATGTCGGCTATGTACACGCAGTTGCCCATTCCCTTGGCGGACAGTATAATGTACCTCACGGACTTGCAAATGCCATACTGCTTCCCTATGTTTTGGAAGCTTACGGAGAAACCATTTATAAAAAGCTGGCAGCCCTTGCCGTTGCAGCAGGCGTTGCTACCAAAGAAACACCGGTAAAAGAAGCTGCCCAAAGCTTTATCCAGGCTATCAAAGACATGAAGGCCCGCTTCGGGATCGGCGACACCATCCCGGAAATCCAGGAAGAAGATATTCCGAAGCTATCCCATTATGCAGACAAAGAAGCCAATCCACTGTATCCGGTTCCTGTCCTGATGGATGCGAAGGAGCTTGAAAAATTCTACTATATGCTGATGCCTAATTAAAAGGACAGGTCTGCTTACGCAGACACAACCATGAATGAAAGTCGATTGTGCCCCGCCCTTGGCGCTCCCACAATCAACCACCACACAATCAGAAAGGACTTTCTTATGACCCAGGAAGCAATCCAGGAAATCATCCGAAGACAACGAACCTATTTTTACACAGGTGCTACCTTAGACATTGATTTTCGCATCAATGCCATAAAAAAACTGCAAACCTCCATCCAGTCCCATCAGGAGCAGATCAACGCCGCCCTGCATACAGACCTTGGAAAAAGCAGCTTCGAAAGTTATATGTGTGAATCCGGTCTTGTCCTCAGCGAAATCACTTACATGCTGAAAAACATCCGTTCCCTTTCCAGGGAAAAGACCGTGCACACACCACTTGCCCAGTTCCATTCCAGAAGCTACATGAAACCATCTCCTTACGGCGTTACCCTGATCATGAGCCCCTGGAACTATCCATTTCTTCTCACTTTTGAGCCACTGGTAGATGCCATCACCGCCGGAAATACTGCTGTCCTGAAACCCAGCGCATATTCACCTGCCACCAGCCAGATCATCTGCGAGATCGTACGGGAATGCTTCCCCGAGGAATATGTTGCTGTCGTCATGGGCGGTCGTGAGGAAAATTCCTGTCTTCTCCAGGAACACTTCGACTATATCTTTTTCACCGGCAGCCAGGCTGTAGGAAAAGAAGTTATGCGTCACGCAAGCGAACATCTGACACCAGTCACCCTGGAGCTTGGCGGAAAAAGCCCTTGTATTGTGGATCAGTCGGCAAATGTCAAGCTTGCTGCCAAGCGTATCGTTTTCGGAAAATACCTGAACTGTGGTCAGACCTGCGTAGCACCAGACTACATTTACTGCCACAAGAATGTGAAGGAAGAGCTTCTGAAGCAGATTCAGAAACAGATCCGGAAACAGTTTGGAAAGTCTCCCCTTGATAATAAAAATTATGGAAAAATCATCAATGAAAAGCATTTTAACCGCATTCAGGGACTGATTGATCCAGCCAAAGTTATCTGCGGCGGCAATCTAAATCCCACGACCTTACAGATTGAACCTACTGTTATGGATCAGGTGACTTTTGACGATGCAGTAATGCAGGAAGAAATTTTCGGACCGGTTCTCCCGGTACTTACGTTTGACTCTATAGACGATGTGATTCACAAGGTCAATTCCATGGCCCATCCTCTGGCACTTTATCTTTTTTCGCAGAACAAGTCTGTCTGTGAAAAAGTTACCTCAGAATGTGGTTTTGGCGGTGGATGCATCAACGATGTGATCATTCACCTGGCCACCAGCGAAATGCCATTTGGCGGATTTGGAGAAAGTGGTATGGGAAGTTATCATGGTGAAAAAGGGTTTGAAACTTTTTCCCATTATAAGAGTATTGTAGATAAGAAGACCTGGATTGACCTGCCTATGAGGTACCAGCCTTATCGAAGAATTTATGATAAACTGATCCATTTATTTTTGAAATAACCGCCCATTCCAGTTACCGGCACAGAGTGAACAATCACTATTTCCAGAATCTGGAAGAGCTCCCAGTGACCTCCTATTGTTTAATTGTTACAAATATATTACAATCTTATTTGTAATCAGCTGATACATAAAACAATAAGGAGGTCCAAACTATGTGTTTTAATTTTAATAGCTGTACTGAGTTATTTAATGCAATCTGCAAAATGTTTAACATTGGATGTTAATTAATTTGCCCGGTGTATTTCTCCGAGGATTTCAACTCCTCTTACCAGTTCTCTCGGGCCATTTCTCAAAGGTACATAGTCCTCGATATAGCCGCATTTTTTGTAGGCTTCCAGTATGATCTGTACTTTTTTATCGAGGTCATGCACCTTATTTTTCCATCCCCTGCTCTCATATCTGACCCGGGAAGTTTTTCTTTGATGCACCTCTTCCTGGGCAAAATTTTCTTTTTTAATTCCGATCAAAGGTAAGATTCCATCCTCTTTTCCTTCCCCATAATACCGGATTTTCTGGCTCTTCAGATGATTCTTTTCGTTAGCCATAATCTCCAGCCGTTGTATCAGGATCCGTTTCAGAAGGATCACTTCATCTGTATTGGAAAAGGGATATTTTTCAGGTGTCATCAATGTCCCAGGCACACAGATAATCTGCTTTATGTACTCTGCATATTGAAAAACCGGAAGCTTTTTCCCCTCAATAAACCAGAATGTTTTTCCATCTTCATCGGCTTCAAGAGGCACCATTTTATCTGCCAGGATTCCGGAAATAAGTTTCCCCTCTGAATCAACAAGGTTTCTTTTTTTCACTTCTTCCCTGAAATCAATGGCAATTCCTGTACTCATCAGCTTCTCCACTGCTTCCCGCAGGCGCAGTTCTCTTTTTTGCGGGGTATCTTTCTGATAAAAAAGGCGCAGTTTATCATCATATGCCATGATCCGCAGGATATCCGTAAGCGTGATCCGTTCTTTCCCATATCTTTGCAGTGTATAAATGGCATCATGAACCACACTGTCATAAAAAGTAAAGCCTTTTTGCGCTACAGATTCCGGCATATCCAGAAGATAGGTACAGGTCATCGGCCGGTTGCGGCTTCCAACCTCTATGGTATTTCTGCACCCTGTTTTATAATGATTTTTAAATATTTCCTGTGCCAGTTTGCATATATTAATGTATGTATTTGCAGGCAGCCACATAATAGTTACTCCTTCTATTCTTCATCCGGCATACTTAAAAATTTCTCAAACAAGCCCCTACTGTATTCGTCTTCCGGAACGAATTCGTTCTGTCCTGTTTCTGTTTTTTCGCGCACCTCTAACGGCATTTCCAACGGCATTTCTGTAGCTTTAATAAAGCGCTTCCCTTCCCCGGAAACAGACTGCTTTGTATCAATCCCACTATCATCTGAACTCTTATCTGCATCGCACTCTTTGTAAAGATCCCATGCCGGATAAAAATCCAGAGACACATTTGCACCGCTTCCAGTTACCCCATAGCGCTGTTTCAGAAAAACCAGTTCCAGTTTTCTTGCTGCCTTTGACATTTCTCCTTCATGGTCAATTCCTGCCAGCTGAACATTTCTCAGCTGCAATCCCAGGATCACACTGGCAGAATATTCGATGCCTCCAGTCTCCTTAAAGGAATCCATCTGCATGGGCTTCTGGGCATTTTTATACGCTTCTCTGTTTAAGGAACTGATCACAAAAACAACCAGATCATGCTTATTGGAAAGGCTGCTGAGAACATTTATATTTTCATCATTTTTCTGCTTCTCTGTCATGTTTCTTGATGAGCTGCATGCTGACAGAATCTGAAGATAATCTATAAAGACCACTGGTTTTTCATTCGTTTCATCTATAAATTTCTCCACATCTTTAATGATATCTTCTGCTGAAAAAATAATCTTTTCCCGTTCTTTTACATATAATTTTTTATATCTGGGACCAACTTCTTCCTGCACTTCTTCCACAAATTCCCATTCTTCTTCCTTATCCTTATTCTCTGCCCGAAGGAGCCAGTCTGATGTGATTTCCAGATCTGGTTCTTTCATATGGACAGCCCGGTTCAGTATCTTGGACTCTATTCGGATTGAAGGCATTTCCAGGGAATAAAACAGCACAGATGTGCCTCCTGCTGCCACCTCAGAAGCGATCTGAAGCGCAAGAGTACTTTTTCCCATACCAGGCCGGGCACCAAGAAAAATCAGCCCAGGATACAGACCGCCGCCCAGTTTTTTATCCAGTTCCCGGATTCCTGTTGGATAATGCTTTACTGTTTTTATTGCTCCTGGGCGGAAGCTTTTTAGCTTCTCTGATATAGCGATATACGAGCTGCTTTTTGCTCCCTGCCTGTTATTGTTTTCTGTGTTATTATCTTCTGTGTTGCGATCTTTTGTGTTTCTATTTTCTGTATTATTTTCTTCTGGCAGCACTTTTTAGGTTACTTCTCTTTCTATTGATTTTTTTCTGTTTTCATATGCCATTTCCAGCATCCACTTCCAGTTTTTCTAATAATCGTGCCAGGCTGGCATTGATATCTGTTACATCCACGCCGAATATATGGATTCTTGTAGGAAAACCTGCGTCGTTTTCTCCAGAATCATACAGTACCGGTTCCTGGTTCCGCATCCACTCTGTCTGTGGATAAAGCAGCCAGATATCCTGTGCCTTATAGCGTTTGGAATAGGCATACATCTGGTACATATCTGCACTTTTTATTCCGTAATTATTCCATCTGCTTCCCTCTAGCAATTTCCATTTCGTGTCCAGGATTACACATCTTCCATCTTTCCGGAGCACAATATCCGGACGTATTTTAAACATTTTAGGTGTATCAAACAGGGTATGTCCTCCATCCTGAACAGACACTTTCCAGGTATTTTCCGGATGCTTTTTCAGTCTGCAGGCAACATAATTTTCATACAGTTCTTCCATTGGAAAAAGCAGGGATCTCGCCTTTTCTTCTCCCGCAAAGCAGCCAAAGCTTTCATTTTCCAGAAACACTCTTGACCATTTCAGGATCTGTTCATATTCTTTGGAATTCCGGTCTGTCCTCACTTTCGCAAAGTCATTTTTGATATCAGAAGATACCGGAATCTCCTCAAAAGCTGACAAAAGCTTTTTGATTTCCTGCGTTTGTTTTCCATTGGAAGTTGCTTTTTTCAGCTTCATTAATGTGGTTTTTATAATACGGTTTTCCGCTCTGTTCTGGCTATATTCCTGGTAACGCACATAGAACCGTTCCTGATGGACCATATTTTCCCGGATCTGTCTTGCAACAAGCAATTTTCCCTTGTAACTGGTCAGATTTCCTTCTTTTTCAACATAATCCGAACGGATCCCCCTCTTCACCAGCGTCTTCGCTTCCCTGATGTACATATCTATAAAAATGTCATAAAGATTGGTTGAACCGCTTATTACTCTGGCTTCCGGCAGATTCCAGCCAGAGAAATCCTTCATCTCTTTAAGCATGTTCAGAAGAACTTTTCTGCTTTTATTTTCCTCTGGAGCCAATTCCATTTTGGGCACAATCTGAATCTTTATTCCACTTTCCAGTTGAACCAGACCAACAAAATTCCTGGCTTCTATTACTTCCCCCACACCAGCTTCCCAGTGTATCAGCATAAAAGGAGATTTCTCTTTTTTCTGGTTTCTGGTCACTTTTTCTACATAATCATGTAATTCCTGATAAACTTCTGGTTCCAGAAATTTATAAGCAGCGGAATTCCGGTATCTTTCGGAACAGGTGATCTTATCATACTCTCTTATTTCAAGTAATTTTTCCATAACTATGCTTTCTAATTTGTTAAATATATTTTTCGTAAATATGCCGATAACTAAGTGGATTTCCAAACGCTTCCCAGTTTATCTCATAATAAACTTCTGGAAGCTCATAAATATCTTCTGTGTAACCAGTTCTGTCATAGTCATCCAGGAATGGATTTTCATATTCATCTGCCTGTGGTGTACCACTCTTTTTCAGATATTTTTTCTGTACAAACTGATACTTAGAAGGCTTGCCATTATCCCCAAGAATCATATGTATTTTGGCATAATCATCAAAGAAATACTCCTGCAAAAGAGGGAATATCTTATTTCGGAATGCTTTTTCCAGATTCTCCATTGTGGCTTTTTCACCGCACATTTCATTGAAATAAGCGTGTCCGATAGTGTGATCCCTGTCGTACAAAAATTCGATTCTCCTATTTATCAGCTTCAGCATTTCTACTATATCAATCACACCAGTCTGCCCATTTTCATCTTCATATTCCACCTTATCTGCTTTCATTTCCCGTAAGGTTTCCGGCCTTGGCATAATCTCTTTAAAAGAAAAACGTCTGCGGAATGCCGCGTCAAGCGCCGCCAGTGAACGGTCTGCAGTGTTCATGGTGCCGATAATATATACGTTGGAAGGAACAGAAAATTCCACTCTTGAACCTGGAAGAACCACAGAGGCTGTATCTCTTTTACTGGTCTCGATCAATGTCATCAGCTCACCAAAAATCTGGGAAACATTCCCCCGGTTCAGCTCATCTATGATGAAAACAAAATTTTTCTCTCTGTGTTTTGCGGCATATTCTTCACAGAATTTACGGAAAATGCCTTTTTCCATCTTATATTTAATCTGACTGGAGCTATTCCCTGCAACCGAATCGTCATCCTTCTTTCCCGATGCCTGATCTTCATCCAGCACCGGACGGATTCCCTCTACAAAATCTTCATAGTTGTAGGACTGATGGAAGGTTGTAAAGCAGATTCTGTTCTCTTTTTTCAAGCTGTCATATCGACTTTTAATATTCTCATACCCATAGGTTTCCAGTTTTTTTACATCCTCGCCATTGCAGATTGCAACTGCATAAGTGACTGTTTTATAGGTTTTTCCAGTTCCTGGCGGGCCGTATAAAATAAGGTTATGGTCAAACTGGCTTTCTCTGGATGATCGCTTTTCCGATTCGGAATCCTTTGATTCTGGATTTTCTGATTCCAGATCTTCTGATTTTGAAATGTTTTTTTCCTTCAGATTGTTCTCTTCTTCAAGAGTCTTTTCTTCCCCTTCTGGAACCATTTCTTTTTCCGGAACATTCTCTGATTCAGTAAAAAAACTATCTTCCACATCATTAATCGCAATTATCTCTCTCGTCTCTTCCAGACTTTTGATTCCAAGTACATACTCATAATATGGAAGCAGCATTTTTACAGCTTTTCTTACTTCATTTGAAATTTCCTCTTCTTTTTTTTTCTTATCAAATACTACAAGATAACATAATTCAATATTACAATTCTGGCCTTCTCTTTCAAGCCACTGGTATGCCTGCTCTTTATCTGTGATGTCCTCTGTATTTATTTCATGATATCTTTTAACGTTCCATTTTCTATGTCCCATATTATAATGCATCACATATCGCAAGTAATCCCTGTCAATTCCACAATCCAGGAACCTGTAATACTTATCGCACTCTTCTTTCTGTGCAAGAACTGTAGGATTAATACTCAGGCATACATAAATACAGGCACTTTCCATACCTGGTTCTTTTTCAAAATAAAGGTAGATACTTTTCGGATCCTTTTTATAGTTTTCGTCTTTCAAACAGAGATCAAAGTTTTCTTTATTTATCTTATATCCATTATGGTTGTTATAAACCAACCCCGGAAACTCATCTCTGATATCGTCAACAATTCTAAAAAAAGCACTATTAAGCTTTTTTTCAAACTCCTTGTCTTCCATTAATGTAGCCCGGTCCTGGCCACCATTTACATATTCCAGCAAGGGGAGGTAACTGTTTGCTCTGTACATTTCATTGTCCTCTTTTTTCTATGTATTATTTATCTGTGCATTTTTCCAGATACTTTCTATACACTATATTTTCACACAGATTATATCGTTTACCATTTCGTTATAATAGTCTGATAAATTAATTATATAGACTGATTTTCCCAAAAGCAATAAAAAAATATATAATCATAACCACCGGCTAAGCCGGTGGTTTGTTCTCCGCCCTATAAGGGTTCGTTTCCGGCGCTGGAGTCTAAAGACTCATCGAAAGGCTCGCCAGCCGCAACATCAGTTACTTGCAAAGTCCCTTGGACTTACTTTTTCTTGTTGCTTTTGATTACTGGCTCACCCGTAAACGGGTCAATATACTCCTTTACATGCTTCCGGTGGATTGGTATCATCCGGCGAAAACATTTTCCGAATCATTTCATACATGATTGAATACCGATATGCGATTTCTTCTCTTGCGAGGAATCTGCATACCTTGTAAAGATTCTTTTTCATTTCTGCATCCGTTGCAAGCATGGCTGCCAGATGAATTCTCTCCCTTGTACAGTTCAGATTCGGGCATCCAAACCAGTTCGATGATTTCAGCAGCCCGGTTGCGGATATTGTTGCAGTGGCGTACCCATTCCATAGGATTCTGTCTCCTCAGTTCCTCGGTAACTCCCTCCGTACTTTGCATTTGAGCTTCAATCAGCTCAAAGCATTCCTGTGCCTGTTCATTCAGATCTACCAGATAGCTGTCCAGTCTGGCGGTTAGAAGAAGATATGTATAAGTTCCAGGCTTATGTTCTTTCAGATATTCCTTCCGAAGCATTCCCCAGAATCCAATCGGTCTAGTTTCCTCCGGATAGTAAAGATTCGGTAAATAATAGTCTCCCACTTTTGTGTATTCGATTTTCATAATGATTTCCTTTCGCTTTTCATGAAATTGTCATGTTATCTGCGTAGGATGTGCGTTTTTCCTTTAAAATCTTTTCACATAGAAGACATTAAGTGCTTCATACCCTGAGACTTTGCACCGGATAGCGATAGGTAATCCTTTGAAGTTATCTCCAGATTTTCCCCCGCTCCACACCGTGCATGCGACTTTCACCGCACACGGCGCTCCATCGAATTCAGCCGTCCAGGGTTTTAAACACAACTTACACACTTCGTTACAGCATTAAATTCAAAGAATAATAGGTGGCATTTCTGCCATAGTACGAAGTTTGTTAAGCTTTTCTATTTGTTTATCGTCAAGATTTAAGGATTTCAGGTACTTCTCAATCGTGGGTTCTGAGGAAGCATGGATAAGGATATGAACCGATTTGCTGACAAGAATTAGATTTGCGTATTCATCCGAACCACCATTGCTTACCGGCACTTTATGGTGGCAGTGAATATCGTGGGAGTTCATAGGAATTCCCGTCACTGCACATTTACCATACTGTGCCGCATACAAAGAAATACGGTTATCCGCATATTCAATGGTTCTGCCCTTTACAGGATTTCTCATCAGCCATAACATCGTCGCTGTGTCGATTGCAAGATTCTTATGAATCTGTTCCCGACCTTTGACCGTGTATTTATTGATGGATTTCCTTTTATGCTGGGCATTCTTCGGCTGGACATATCCCAGTGGAGCCACCGGACGTCCATGAAGGAACCTCATTTGTCTGCTTGCTCCATACTTTTCTTTGATGAACCCATTTCTGAGCTGTCCCTTTTTGGATAAGTCGCCTTTCAGTCTGTTTCTGAGCTGTTTGTTGATACTAAAAGCAAGTCTGCTGAAGTCATGAGATACTTCTGTGGAAATACAATAGTATTCATGAAGTCCAGCAACTACAGAGTTGTATTTCTGAAGCTGCATGAACTGAGCATTATCATCTGACGAATGAGCCAGTTCCTTTACTTCTTCCGAGACTTTATCATGAGCCTTTTTGTATGCTTTATCGCTCATATGAGACCGAACCACATATTTCTTACCCTTTTTACGGACTTTCAGCTTGAACCCGAGAAAATCAGAATACTGTCTTTTGAGATTAACTACTTTGGATTTGTCAGGGCTGATTTCCAGCCCCAGCCTGTCCTTTAGCCATAACTCTGTTGCCTTGTATGCTCTGACGGCATCCTCATGTGATGCGCAGAAAATTTTAAAATCATCTGCGTACCGAACTGCATGCATCTCTTTTAATCTGCTCCGGCGCAGAGCCCTGTAAGCGTGGCTCTTAATCTCTGTTCCCTGCGCATTGCTCCTCGTTTTGAATTTTGTCTTTGTTGGCATCTGTTCCCATTGGGAAGCAATCCACCAGTCCAGTTCATTCAATACGATATTTGCAAGCAATGGAGACAAAATACCGCCTTGCGGAGTACCCCGTGTGGGATATGTTTTCTCCCCATTTGGCAGAACAACAGGTGCTTTCAACATCTCTTTTATAATGCATAGCAGCTTTTTGTCCCGAATTCCCAATGCCCATATCTGACGCATCAGCTTTGTATGGCTGATATTATCAAAGAAGCCTTTAATATCGAGGTCAACCACATGGTACAGATGCTGTACCTGTATCAGCCTCATGCATTGCGCAATAGCAGTCTCAGCGGAACGGTTCGGGCGGAACCCGTTGGAGTTCTCACTGAATTTTGCTTCACATATCGGCTCCATGACCTGCAAAATACATTGCTGTACGATCCGATCCACGATAGTTGGAATTCCCAGCGGTCTGGTCTTTCCATTGGGCTTTGGTATTTCCACTCGCCTTACGGGTCGTGGATGATAATTACTGAATTGTTTCCGTATGAGACGGACGTATTCTTCCTCGCTTAACTTTGCAAGGTCGGCTATCGTCCTTTTATCCACTCCCGAAGTATCACTTCCTGTATTCTTCTTTATCGTTCTGTATGCAAGCTTGATATTTTCTTCACTCTCGATGATTTCCATCAGATGGTTGAAGGTTTTATCTTTCTTACTTTCTGCATACAGCCTGTCAAAAGTACCTTCCATGTCGTAATACTCTGAGTTGCGGATTTTTCTCTGTTTACTTTTCCTTTCTTGCTGCCCCGAAGTCAACACAGGCATCCTCTCCCTTCGGTTTGGATTTTCTTTGTCATACTCGAAGCTGTGTTTGTTGTGTTTTCATTTTCATTGCTGAATTCGACTTGTGGCTATCCCTCCACCGTTTACTTATTCACGGCTTCATAGGTACTGTGCCACTACTCTCACTGGAATAAAGAATGGTTATTGCCCTCTCGCGAAGGTATTCCCATCCACCACATCACTGGCCTGCAACCGCCTCCGTGTTCCCAGCTTTCCACGTTCCGATATTCCTATCATTGGATATCTTTAGGTTCTTCCTCTAAGCCTGTATCTGGTCATGCATAACCGCACCGCCTGTAACGATGCATGGACTTTCATAACAACCAATTTTACTCGCCCACAGATACCACCATGAAAGGTGTACTGCCTTTCGACAGCATCAACGTTTAGACTCGTACATTCGGAATTTCGTCAGTATTTTCATACATTCTCACCATGGATATCCGACCCCCGGCATATAGGCAACACCATCCACCTCTGGACAGCTTTCGTGTCTGGTCTGAAAACCAGTCTTACGATTGCTCTCTGCCGACTTCACCGAGCTCTATAAACTTTTGGAGAGAGCCGTTGCATGCTCCCCGCCATTCGGAGTATTAGGGTGGCGCTTCGGGACGTTACCCCCTCATTTCACCCATCGGAATATCAGTTCTCCAAAGTTTCGGGCTACAATTGCCCTTCGACTTTGTGCGTAAGCTTTTCACTTACGAACGTGTCGCACGATTGTCGTTGCCGTAACCTTCGAGAAGGTTGATAACACCCCAGATACCAAGGCCAGCGCCCAGAGCCCAGAGCGATAACGAGAGTCTGAAGAACAGTGATTGCCTGTTCAAAAAATGCCATAAATACTATTAGCCGGAACCATTTGAATGATTGGTTAAGTTTGTTTCATAAGCGCACAAAAGCCGGAACAATCTGCCCTCGATATACGAGAGCCTGATTCCGGCTGTCCTCCTTTTTCATTATTTTTTGATGATTTCCCGCTTTGTACGCCAATGACCTCGATAGAGGCAGTTGCAGCGAATAGATGCGATCACTCCTTTCTCAGCGGAACGGTATTACACCCCCTCTGTGTCTACTTCATATACATCGCAGACCTCATCGGGCTTGAGTTTCAGTCTGGCAGACAAAAATGCTTCAATATCAAAGGTATTCCGCTTGTCTGCATCAGCTGTGTATTTGAAATTAGGGTGTCTGGTGATGTCGTATTTATCCGAAAGAAACGGACGCACACCGCGCAGCTGTAAGATGCACTTGCCGCCATCCATAACTGCCAGTTCGTCCTGGCTCATCAGCTCTTTTCCTAATTTCTGATAATTAAGCGAGTGGAAGGTTTCCCGCCCACGGCTTTCTCCGGTGTTGTAAGTGTCGATAGTTTCCTTGCCAAGCACCGCAGCCAATTCTTTGAGAGTGGTTGGCTCCTTACCACCCAGGAAGATAGACGTATCCATGTTTCCGATGATGGTATCGGCGTTGTCCTTATAAATCGCCTTGAGCTGACTCTGCGCCTGCAACACCAGACAGGCTGAGATCTCACGGCTTCGGATGGTGGCAACCAGTTTTTCCAGCTTTGGAATTTGACCGATGTTAGCGCACTCGTCAATGAGGCAGCGCACATGAACCGGAAGTCTGCCGCCGTACACATCATCTGCCTTTTCACAGAGCAGGTTGAACAACTGGGTATAGCACATGGAAATCAGAAAGTTAAAACTGTCGTCCGTATCACTTCATAATCAGAAACAAAGCCGTTTTCCGGTCTCCCAGC
Source organism: Blautia sp. HCP3S3_H10_2 (assembly GCF_052122375.1). Classification (NCBI taxonomy): domain Bacteria; kingdom Bacillati; phylum Bacillota; class Clostridia; order Lachnospirales; family Lachnospiraceae; genus Blautia; species Blautia sp. HCP3S3_H10_2. Next base: position 264,741 of record NZ_JBQKCL010000001.1, on the reverse strand, counting down.
GTATCCAGTTCCAGCTCATCGTAAGATGTAACCTCTCGCAGCTCTGCAATATCAAATACGGCAAGACGCGCACCGCAGGAAATAAGGATCGACTTGGCTGTTTTTCCAGTAACAAAATATCAATAGTTTTTTAATCACTTTTTCAAAAAAGGCAAAAAATAGAACGTATAGTTTAATTCCATACGCTCTATCTCACATTTCATATTAAATTTTTGAATTCTACAAACTGAAAGTGAACAAAATCGCTGCGCGATGGCCTGTCAAGGCTGTGGCGCAGCTTTTTACTTTTTCTAAAAAAGGCAGTGACAGGATTGTCCCAAGATAGTATTGTTAAAGCACCACCAATAACAAACTTCAAACACGGGCTTAGTCCCAACAACTGCCTATGAAAAGAATATCATCTTTAGGCTGCTTACACAAGCAGTTTTATTTTGCAAATGCACCTCCATGATGGGTAGTTACTATTGTTATTACCACATTTATTTCATGGAGGTTATTTTATGTACGAATCATCTGTTAACTGACGGCCCTATACGATTTAATGAACTGCAAAGAAAAATGCCGGAAGAAATGACGCATTTCTGATAGTTGCTGTTGTTTCTGGAAATAGAAAAAGCCGCCACTTCAAAATCATAAAGTGACGGCCCTTTCTAATGCCGGAAGCTTTTCCCCTGAAATGAAAAAGGCACCCAGTCATTTGATACTGAGTGCCTGCATTAGATTCATATTTAATTGTTCAGATTTGGTCAAATTATGCCAAACTCTCCATCGAAAAATCAGAGGTCCAAGAGGGCTAAAATCCCCCACAAAATACCCCCGAAATTGCTCTCTGGTTATCCTATTTTTTAACCACTAAGGCTGTTTTTTGACTCCCTTTTTGCCGGTTGTCCTATATTTAACCACTAAAAGTTGGGTGAAAACGGCTCTCGTTTTGCCAAATTTGGTCAAACCATATCAGCCCGTTTAGATATAGTAAAACCCCGGAAAGCCTTGATTTTCCGGGGTTTTTGAACCATTTTGATATAGTCTGAGCAGTCGATTATCGCTTGCTGAACTGCGGTGCGCGACGGGCTGCCTTGAGACCGTACTTCTTACGCTCTTTCATACGAGGATCACGAGTAAGGAATCCAGCTGCTTTAAGAACTGGTCTGTACTCTTTGTCTGCCTCAAGGAGTGCTCTGGAGATACCATGTCTGATAGCACCAGCCTGTCCTGTATATCCGCCACCGTGTACGTTTACAAGTACATCGAATTTGCCTTCAGTCTCGGTAGCAGCCAGTGGCTGACGAACGATAACTTTAAGTGTCTCTAATCCAAAATACTCATCAATGTCTCTTTTATTGATAGTGATTTTACCAGTACCTGGGGTAAGGTAAACTCTTGCTACTGATTTTTTTCTTCTTCCTGTTCCGTAGAATTTTGCGCTAGCCAATGTTTTCTACCTCCTAATTAAAATGTTAAAACTTCCGGTTTCTGAGCCGCATGTTTGTGTTCAGGTCCGGCATAAACGAAAAGTTTTGTATACATTTCTCTTCCTAATGGTCCTTTTGGAAGCATACCTTTAACTGCCAGCTCAACAACTTTCTCAGGTTTCTTAGCCATCATCTCTTTTAATGTAGTCTCTTTCATTCCACCTACATAATCAGAGTGATTGTAGTAGATCTTCTGATCCATTTTCTTACCTGTAACTTTGATCTTGTCAGCGTTAACAACGATTACATAATCACCTGTGTCAACGTGTGGTGTAAACTGAGGTTTGTTCTTTCCTCTTAAAACGCTTGCTACGCCAGAAGCCAAACGGCCAAGGGTGCAGCCTTCAGCGTCAACTACATACCATTTTCTCTCGATTTTATCTGGATTAGCCATATAAGTCTGCATGGTTTTACCTCCTGTTATTTATCAACGATTGTTTGTATAAATGCGATATCTCGCATATGTTAGTAATATGGAAACGATGGTGCAATTACTGCGGAAATGTCCGAAACCGCTGATAAATACTGTCGCCGGGGCTATTGGCTAAAGTATCTCGCACTACGTCACATTGAGTAATTATATTATAACCCTTTGCTCCTGTCAACTACTTTTTCCCCATATTTCCAGATTTTTTTTCAAAAAGTTTTCCACAGTCTATAAGAATTATTACCCTCCTTTTCCACAATGCAAAAAATTCTTTCCACCAATTTTCACATAGATTACTTTTACATGGTTCTTAAGCCACAAGAACCGAATTTAGGTAAAATATATCACAAAGCAGGCTGTGCAAATCGCAGAAATGATTTTTATTTTCAAACATGCTGCAAGTATCTCATGCAAAATACACAGAATTTTCTCTTGGATTTGTGTCATTTTCCACTGGTTTTTTTCTTCGCAAAATGCTATAGTTGTGGGAAACACATTTACAAGTAACTGCTTTTACTATTTTCGTAACTGTTCAGAGCAGTTACCTATTTTCTTTTTTTGAGGTGAGGTTTTATGATAACATTTTTATCCCGTCTTTTTATCAAACATCACAATGACTACAGTTCACCCAAAGTACGCCAGACATACGGCATGCTCTGTGGTGCTGTAGGAATTGGATTGAATATTTTCCTATTTATAGGGAAATGGCTTGCCGGTATTTTAAGCGGCTCCATTGCGATCACAGCAGATGCCTTTAACAACTTATCCGATGCCGGTTCCTCCGTCATTACCCTGGTTGGCTTCAAGCTCTCCGGACAGAAGCCTGATCCGGAGCATCCTTTCGGGCACGGCCGTATGGAATATATATCCGGACTTCTTGTCTCTGTTGCCGTTCTGATCATGGGCTTCGAGCTGATCCGCTCTTCCATTGCCAAGATTCGGACTCCTGAGCCCATTGAATGCAGCCCGGTCATCATCGGTGTCCTTGTTGCATCTATCCTGGTAAAAATATATATGTATTATTACAACCGTACCATTGGTCATAAAATTGACAGCGCAGCCATGCAGGCCACCGCTGGCGACAGCTTAAGTGATACCATTGCCACCAGTCTGGTTCTTTTGGCAACCATCATCAGCCAGCTTACAGGTCTTATCCTGGATGGCTGGTTTGGTGTGCTGGTCGGCATCTTCATTTTTTATACCGGAATCACAACCATGAAGGATACCATCGACCCGCTTCTCGGGCAGGCTCCAGAGAAAAATCTGGTAGAAGAAATTGAGGAAATCGTCCTTTCCCACTCTCTGGTACACGGCATGCATGATCTGATCGTCCATGATTACGGTCCCGGACGTCTGATCATCTCACTTCATGCTGAAGTCCCCGCTCATGGTGACCTTCTGATCATCCATGATGAGATCGACAATATTGAGCACGAGCTCCAGAATAAATTGAACTGCTCCGCCACTATCCATATTGATCCTATCGTCACCGATAATAAAGAAGTCAATGAAATGCGGACACAGATCGAAGAAGTTGCAAAAAATCTTGACCACCGTCTTTCCATTCATGATTTCCGTATGGTAGAAGGGTCTACGCACACCAATCTGATTTTTGATGTGGCAGTCCCATTTGAGTGTAAACTCACCAATGTTGAGGTGACCAATCTTCTGAAAGAGCGCATCCGGAATATGGACGATGGCAATTTCTGCGCCGTGATCCAGATTGACCGTGTGTACGCATAACATTGCTATTTAATGTGCTGAAAAATCTCGGTTCTAACCAGTTGTCGATAGCCAGCGGTTTGGCAATGTATATTCACGTAGCCGTGCATTTCAGGAGCGGTTTTAGTGGAAGCGAGATCCATGACTTACGGAGACTTAGGCGCGAAGGCTCTCCTGAGCGTCTTAGTCGTAGTTAGTCATTAGCTTGCCGGAACGTTGCTCCGCACGGCGGTGAATATACATTGCCAGACAGCGTACGAGAATCGATCCCCAGCACATTAAACAGCAGCAAATCATCCCCGCAGCGATTCCCCCTCCTAACGTATATTCAGGTAAACATCCTCCCGCGTATGGAATCCCCCATCAATGATCACTTCATCCATATTATCCGCCGTCACTGCCACCGGATCAATTTTATAATACGGAATCTCATAAGTGCCATCATAAAATGTCTCTTTCGCCTTATATTCCCCAGCACCAGAAGTAATATCCTCCCCTTTTCCAAGAGCTACTGCAAATTCAGCCGCCGTATTTGCCTCCTGCTCAATAGGCTTGTACACCGTCATTTCCTGGGTACCCTCTACAATTCTCTGACAGGCGGCCAGATCTGCATCCTGGGCAACAACTGCCACTTTTCCTGCCAGCCGGTTCTCTGACAACACCTTCACAGCCTGACTTGCAAGATCATCATTTCCGCACATGATTCCCACAATATCTCTGGTCACTTCCAATCCTTTCGTCACATGACCGCCAGCAAGTTCAGCCAGCCAGTTATCACAGTATCCTGTGTAGACTACATTCAGCTTACTGCCCTCAATCGCCTTGGTAAAGCCTTTCACCACTTCTTCCACATTTCCATCTGTAGGAGAACCGTTGATTGCGAAAATATTTCCACCTTCCGGGCAAGCCTTAATCAGCGCCTCTCCCATAAGTGTTCCAACCTTCTCATTATCAATAGTGATATACAGATCTGCATCTATATTTTCCACAATACGATCATAACAGATTACATAAATTCCCTTATCTTTCGCCTCTTTCAGTACATCATAAAGAGCCTCGCCATCAATTGGGATCACCACGATCACATCCATATTTTTCTTGATAAAATACTCGATCTGGGAAACCTGTTCCTCCACAACTCCCCCGGCAACCTGCACATTTACCTCTGCTCCAAGACTCTGTGCCGTAGAAACAAACATATCACGATCCCTGAGCCACCGTTCGATTACAAAGGAGTCAAAACTAAGTCCGATCTGAAGCTTGTCCTCTTCCTTTTTTTTACTTTTCTGCGGTTCCTGCTGTGTTCTCCCACAACCAGTGAGAATAACCGTAAGCAAAAGTGCCAAGAAAAACAGCCCGCTTTTCTTTTTCATTTTCCATACCTCGCCTTATATTCACTTGGAGTCATATCCATCTGCTTTTTAAAGATCCTGCTGAAATAATTGGGATCCGAATAGCCACTTTGGATTCCAGCTTCTTTCACACTTACGTTTGCATCCACCAGCAGATCCTTCGCTTTATCAATACGGACCCTGGTAAGATACTCGATAAAATTTTTCCCAGTCTCTTCCTTGAAAATCTTACTAAAATAATAAGGGCTGATATTTACCTGGCTGGAAACATCGTCCAGGGAAATATCTTTGCTGTAATTTTTCTGAATATAAAACATAGCCTTCTTTACCGCAGAATTGGACTGGTCTTCCTTCTGGTCACGAATTGCCCTGCATATATTGACCATTTTTTCCTCAAACCATTTGCGCAGCTCCTCATAAGTGGGAAAAGACATGGCAATATCAAGATAGTCTCTCCTGTAGCTGAAGCCATAGTTGATCGCGCCACTTTCGAAAGCCAGCTTTTCTCCCCAGATAATATATTCCAGCACTTTCAGCCGGATATTATTCATATCCTGTGAGTAATGTTCCACCATCCAGTCAAAAAAAGTGTTCAGCTCCTGCAGCATGCCCTCTTCGTTTCCCTCGCCCAGAAAACGGAACATCCTCTTTTCGTTGTTTCCTGGGAAAGCCTCGTCATACACACCATTCTGGGAAAGATCCTCGATATGTATCACACGGCTCAGACTTCCATTCAGCGCACGGAGAGCTTCCCGATAAGAGCGCTCCAGTTCTGCCATTTCCCACACTCTTCCAATTCCCACGCGGAATTTTGCATCCAGGCGGCTCTCCAGCCTTGCCACAAGCTCCCTGGCTTTTTCCACCAGATCAATACGATCCTCGTAAGGATTCTGGGAAACTTCACACGGAATCACCACTGGAATACGGTTTGACATAATATTTCCAACTACACAGGAAAAGGTGGATTTCATCACATCCCGGAGCTCTGGATAAAAGCTCTGGGCTTTCACATTCATCCCCACCGGACTTACCAGCCTTCCATTCTCATAGCTCTGACCAAATTGTATCACCATGACATAGCCCTGTCCGTATTCGATATCCAGAAGCTGCTGATAATAGTCTGCTGCCTGCATCTCCTTCTGGAAAAGAAGGGAGTTTACATAACTGGTTTCCACAACAGGAATAACGGTCTCCAGCTTTTCCTGGATTTTCAACAGATTACTTCTCTGATCACGGACTTTATCCACCTTAGCCGTAGCTTCTTCCACAACCGAAATGATCTTACTCTTGGAAATAGGCTTCGTCAGATATTTTTCCACCCCAAGATCTATTGCCTCTTTTGCATAATCAAACTTATCATAGGCAGAGACTACATAAAACAAAGCAGAATTGTTAAATTTCCGAATTTCTCTCATTGCCTGGATTCCATTGATTCCAGGCATATGGATATCCATAAATACAACATCCGGGTGAAAGGTCTCTGCCTTCTCGATCACCACTCTTCCGGTCTTTGCAGTCTCCACACTGCACTGGTCTTTAAATTCAGCCAGGATCACGCTTTTAAAGGCTTCCAGCATGATTCCTTCATCATCAGCTATCAGAATACGGTACATTTTTACACCTCTTGGTTTCTATTTCTTTTTCAGAGTATCGCTTATTGCAGGAATGATTTTTTGGGCACGCTCTAGTCACGGTCTCCTTCCGCCTCCACAGGCAGCGTTATGTGCACACTGGTGCCCAATCCAAGTCCATCACTTTCGATGGTAAGAAGTCCTTTTTGTTTATAATACAATTCCAGGCGGTCAATAACATTACCCACAGCAATTCCGGTAGAATAACGGTCTTCCCCATTATTCCGGGCTTTTCCAGCCATTACTGAATCGATCATTTCCTGCGTCATTCCGGCCCCATTGTCACTGACTGTAATTTCCAGGTCATCTCCATCCTTGTGAATGGACATCCGGATCATTCCAGTCTCCATACAGTCGTGAATTCCATGCTGCACTGCATTTTCTACCAAAGGCTGCAGGATCATACTTGGAATACGGAAATCCCCGATTCCTTCATCCACGTCTTTTTCATAATGGATATCTCCCGCAAATCTGACATTCAGAATATAAATATAGTTGTCTACAGCATCCACTTCTTCCCAGAGCATGGCATCATCCTCCATTTTCCGCACATTATACCGGAAAAAGTCTGCCATTTTTTCCAGGAAAACACCTGTACGCTCTGCATCCTCCAACATGGCAAGCTGGGCACCTGCATTCAAACAGTTAAACAAAAAATGAGGATTGATCTGTGCCTGCAGATATTTCAGCTGTGCTTCTTTCAGATGTGTTTCCATAAGAAGCTCACGTTCCTTCATCTGCGCCTGCTTCTCCATATTTTCCCTCTGCTGCTTAATATGAAGACGGATGCTGTCCAGCATCTGGTTAAAACCTCTTGTTACCACCCCGACCTCGTCTTCACATACAACAGGCAGAACCGGCACATTCAGGTTTCCCATTGCCACTTCATGGGCAGTGTTGGAAAGCTGGGTAAGAGGACGGATCATGGAACGCACAACCAATATGATGATCGCCACCCCAACAGCCGCAACAATGGAAATCACAACAAGAGCCAGCCTGTACAGTACATCCATGGAAGAAAGAAGAATCTGGTAGTTAGAGGAATTTATCCGGAAGCGCAGATTGTTCAGCCTGTAAATGTAAGAATTAATATAATCATAAAGCTGTCTTTCTTTTTCATAAGAAGATTTATATTTTTCTATATTTCTGCCTCGTTTTGCCTGAACTGTCTCACTGGTCTGATCCAGATAGCTTTCTGACATTCTGCGGATATTTTTTTCCAGCATTTTTCCTTCATTATCCACATTCCGGTCATTTAATTCGTCCAGAAGCTGCCTGTAGTCCTGCTCATACCTGTAATAATTTTCCAGGGACTTGGTTCCCTTTGTATTCAGATACTCATACACCGTACTTTCCAGCTTATTTAAAGTATCAGATAGATCATTGATCGCAGCGTTACTGGAAAAAACAGCATCTATCCGGTCTACACCGGTATGAATCTGTTCAAAAATAAAAAAATTAATGCACATTACGAAAACCATTACCAGAACCATAGCGGCACTAAGTCTTGTCTGGATGGAATTTTGTACGGAAAGGCTCACTTTTTTCTCTTTCATCTAGTTCCCCTCCGTTCTGTAGATGCCTACATTTCCTCTTGTGATCACATGCTGTCCGACACTATAATAACTGCTTGTGTGTCCAAGGGATGAGTATTCTTCCAACGCATTAATGCTGTAACGCCCGATTTCCTCCATATCCAGGGCAATCGCAGAAGAAATAATACCTTTACTGATCGCGTCAAGAATTACATCCGAATAATAAAAGCCAACTACATCTACATTTCCCACTTCATTGTAATCTACAAGAGCCTGATAAACACACTCAGTCACAACCTCGTCCATACATACCAGCACATCCGGAAGGGTTTCTCCACTTACGAAAATATCTCTGACAAACTCCTCTGTATCGAAGTCGGAGCTGCTGTCAATGCTGTATTCTGAAATATTGACAGACTGGTAGTCCTTCTTTTTCTCTTCCAGTTCTTTTTTGATCTGATAATAGACCAAGTTGGTCTCCTGTGTTTTTGACTGGGAATTGGACAAAAGAAGCACCTGGGTAGTCTCATGTTTCTTCAAAAGTCCCAGTATCTGCTCTGTATAGGCATTTCCAAGCTGATAGCTGTTCAGACCCACAAAACTGATTCTTGCACTGGAGGAATCATCTGTAAGAACGGTAACCACTGGAATATTCTGATCTGTGGCTTCCTGGATCAGCTTTTGCTCTTCGCTGCTTCCATCTGCTTCCAGAATGATGCCATCCACCTTGGATGCAATTCCGATCTGCAGATAATCCGCTTTCGTATAACCTGAATCATGCCCTAGTGTGATCTGCTCCACATAAGCATCTGCATCCTTTGCTGCAGCGCTGGCGCTTTTATAAATAGAATCCCACATCAGGGTATTTTCCTCACCTGAGATCATCAGATAATGTTTTTCGTAACTGGCTGCTCCCTCTCTTTCCCCCAGATCGACCTTATCCAGGGTTTTCTGGAAATAGATCCAGATTCCGGAAAGAAACAGCATACAGCCTGCCAGAATAAAAAAAACGGTCAGTGTAGATTTTTTCATAGTTTACAGTTTCCTTGTATTCACATATTAATCCTGCCACAATAAAGCTATTGTTTTGGACTTCTTATAGCTTTTATTCCTAATTCCTTATGTAGTAGTTTAACATAATCAACTGATATATGCAAAAGTTACTGCGCAAAACGTGTTACTATGAATAACATAAGCAATAACCTGCAAGAGCAATAATGTGACAGGTTGCAAAAAGGCCATTGCCATTTTTTTGGCAACAGCCTTTTTACTGCTATTTGCATTCACAGCAGTTTTGTTCATTTTTCAATTCTGATTGTTAGTTAGATTTTCTGTTAGAGATAACATCAAATACAACTGCAATCAGAAGTACGGCACCTTTTACAACGTACTGCCAGGAATCACCGATACCCATGATAGACATACCCATGTTGATAACACCAAGAAGAAGAGCACCGATTACAACACCGCCTACAGTACCACTTCCACCGTATGCAGAAGCACCACCGATGAAACAGGAACCGATTGCATCCATCTCGAAGGAAGTACCTGTACTACCGTTTACAGAACCTACACGTGCCGCGCAGAGAAGACCTGCAAGGCCAGCAAGTAAGCCCATGTTTGCGTATGCAATAAAGTAAACCTTATTTGTATCAATACCGGAAAGCTGTGTAGCTTTCTCGTTACCACCGATTGCGTAGAAATAACGTCCAAATGCTGTCTTGGATGTGATGAAGTTGTAGATCATGCAGATTACAACAACCCATACAAGCATTACAGAGATACCTTTGTACTGATACAGCTTGTAGCAATACCAGAGAATAACAACTGCGATTACGGCTGCTCTGCTGTAATCAGAAGCTGCTGTATTCTGACGATAGCCTTTTTTCGCTTTGTTGGCTCTTGAACGCATAGTTGAGAAAATAATATAACATGCGATGATAACACCAACGATCAATGCAGAATATTTCTTTCCATCATCCAGACCAGGAATATTGATGTAAGAAGTAAATACATTCAGGAAAGATTTATCCTGGATAGATACAGTCTTGTTGTCCAGTACCAGTCGTCCAAATCCACGGAAGATGAACATACCAGCAAGTGTAGTGATGAATGGAGGGATTCTCTTATAACCAATCCAGTAGCCCTGCCAGATACCAACCAGAAGACCGATTACCAGGCAAAGAAGAATAGTTACAAATGGGTTGAAGCCCTTGTTGCCAATGAGGACAGCTGCAACACCGCCTACAAAACAGATAACAGATCCAACAGAAAGATCGATGTTACCACCAGTTAAGATACAAAGTAACATACCACATGCAAGAACCAGTACATATCCGTTCTGGAGCATAAGGTTTGACATGTTCTGCGCGTAAAGAAGTCGTCCATCAGTCAGAGCACAGAACAGAATAAATACGATTACAAGCGCAATGACCATCGTATATTTTCTTAAAAAGTCCTTAATTTTGGAATTCATATCGTTTTCCCCCTTGATTATTTCTTCTGATTCTGCATGATATGTGCCATGATGCCTTCCTGGGTAGCTTCTTTTGCTTCCAGTTCTCCGGCCATCTTGCCTTCGTTCATAATGTAAATTCTATCGCACATACCAAGGATTTCAGGCATTTCAGAGGAAATCATGATAACAGATTTTCCCTGTTCTACCATCTGGTTGATCAGACAGTAAATATCATATTTTGCACCTACATCGATTCCTCGGGTAGGCTCGTCCAGAATCAGGATATCCGGTTCTGTAAACATCCACTTTCCAAGGAGGGCTTTCTGCTGGTTACCACCAGACAGGTTACCGATACGCTGTTCATTGGAAGGTGTCTTGGTGCCCATTTCCTGGGTCATCTTTTCTGCCAGCTGTACTTCAAGGTCTGTATTGATGATTCCTTTATCACAGACTTTGGAAAGACGGGCCAGTGTTGTGTTGAAACGGATGGATTCATCAAGGATCAGTCCGTTTGTTTTACGATCCTCAGTTACATATGCCAGACCATGCTGGATTGCTGCACGAGGATCCTTCAAATCTACTTTTTCACCCTTTATGTACAACTCGCCAGAGATATTTGTTCCATAGCTCTTACCGAAGATGGACATTGCCAGCTCTGTACGGCCTGCACCCTGCAGTCCTGAGAAACCAACAACCTCACCTTTATGTACTTTAAAGGAAATATTGTCGTCTACAATTTTTTCCGGATACAGAGGATGATGAACCGTCCAGTTCTTAACCTCCAGCATCACTTCTTTACTTACATTATGTTCACGTTTCGGATAACGGTCTTCCATAGGACGTCCAACCATTCCTTTGATGATTCTGTCCTCACTTAAGTCATCCACGCCTTTTGTAAGTGTCTCGATCGTGCTTCCGTCTCGAAGAATGGTACAACGGTCTGCACAGTAAATGATCTCATTCAGTTTATGTGTGATAATAATAGATGTCAGTCCCTGTTTCTTAAATTCCATAAGCAGATCCAGAAGCATCTTTGCATCTTCATCATTCAGGGATGAAGTAGGCTCATCCAGGATGAGCAGTTTTACTTTCTTTGAAAAAGCTTTTGCAATTTCTACCAGCTGCTGTTTGCCGGTTCCGATATCTTTGATCAGGGTCTGGGCAGATTCGTGAAGACCTACCTGAGCCATGTGTTTCTCAGCCTCGCTGAATGTTTTATCCCAGTCGATGGCTCCTCTTTTATTTTTGATCTCGTTTCCAAGAAACATGTTTTCACCGATGGAAAGCAGTGGGATCAATGCAAGCTCCTGGTGAATAATAACGATACCTTTTGCCTCGCTGTCATTAAGCTTTTTAAACTTACACTCTTCACCTTCGTAGGTAACCGTTCCAGTATAGCTGCCGTATGGATACTGACCACTTAATACGTTCATCAATGTGGACTTTCCCGCACCGTTCTCACCGATCAGCGCATGAATCTCGCCACGCTGAACTTCAAGGTTAACGTTATCCAAAGCTTTGACACCGGGGAATTCCTTCGTAATGTGTTCCATTACTAAAATATTGTCAGCCAAAATGGCGCCCCCTTTCCCATAAAGCAGGCGGGGCTTTTCACCCCGCCCACATTTACAACTTCATTTTTGATTTGACGTTTTAGTTCAGCTTCAATTAGTTTGCCGGATGAAGATATCCGTCATCGTCCATTGTATAGTATCCTGGGTCAACCAGTGCTTCCTGAAGGTTGTCTTTTGTTACAACTGTAGGAACCAGAAGGAAAGATGGGCATTTGTTTCCGTCAGAAGTCTCATAGGACTCTGTATCATAAGTACAATCGAAATCCCAACCAGATTTTTCAATCAGGGACTCATCAATTGTGTCTCCAGCCAGCATTGCTTTTGCAAGGTCAAGTGTTACGACTGCCTCATTGGCAACTGCTTTGTAAACGGTCATGGACTGTTTTCCATCAACGATGTTTGCAAGGTTTGCTTCGTCACCATCCTGTCCTGTGATCAGAACAGTGTTATCACCAGCATAGTCAGACTCGATTGCCTGTGTTACACCAAGTGCTGTGGAGTCGTTGGAGCAAAGAGCTACGTCAAGCTGTGTTCCGTCTGCATAGTAGGATGCCAGAATGTTCTGCATTCTTTCAAGTGCTGTCTGGGTATCCCATGCAGGTGTTGCAACAGAATCAAAATCAGTCTGTCCGGAAACTACATTTAAGGTTCCTGCATCAATGTATGGTTTTAATACATCAAATGCACCATTGAAGAAGTATCCGGCATTGTTATCAGCAGGATCACCAGCTGTAAACTCGATATTGTATGTCTTGTCACCAGCATTGTCAAGATCCAGAGTATCTACAACGTACTGTCCCTGAAGGGTACCAACTGTATAGTTATCAAAGGATACATAGTAGGAAACAGCGTCAGATTTAATCAGACGGTCATAGGAAATAACCGGGATTCCTGCATCTGCTGCTTCATCCATAACTGTATTAAGAGCCTCGCCATCGATAGCTGCTACAACTAACAAGTTAACTCCGTCGGAGATCAGGTTCTGGATATCGTTTACCTGACGGTCTGTCTCGTTGTCAGAGTATGTAAGCTCTACTTCGTATCCAGCATCTTCGAACTGTTTCTGCAGATAAGAACCATCACGATTCCAACGCTCCAGAGACTGTGTAGGCATTGAGATACCGATCTTTCCGCCGCCAGCTGCTCCGTCTTCTGCCATTACCGGAACTGCAAGTGAACCAACTGCCATTGCTGCTACCATTGCCATTGCTACTTTTCTCTTCATGATAAACCTCCCGTATCATTTTTATTTGCTATTTCGTATAGCTTTCTGATGGGATTATAATATCATATAGGGGTTTTGTGTAAAATGGACTAATTTTTGATTACTCTTTCAATTTTTGTGTTAGTATGTGCACAATTTTGTGCTGGACTGGACATTTTTGTTGTGGGATTTTGCTGGATTATAATTATGTGCTATTGACATTTTGAGAATATGAAGTACTACAAAAAAGTGTGTATTACACAGACGCGCTTTAAAAGTTGCTGTTTAATGTGCTGATTCATGTTTCCCGTACGCGGTTTCTCAGCACATTAAACAGCAATTATATAGTTTACTCGAAGAACTGTATTCCCATCAGGGTGAGTCCCTGCGCGGGTGCAGTTGGACCGGCGGCAGAACGGTCTTTGGCATCCAGGATTTTCTGCATGCGCTCCGGCGGATACTGGCCGTTACCGATTTCGATCAGCGTGCCCGAAATGATACGGACCATATTATAGAGGAATCCCGTTCCTGAAACGCGGATGGTAACCATATCGCCATCACGGAAAACTTCAATTCCAGTGACAGTACGAATGGTGGTCTTTACCTGGGCACCGGAACCGCAGAAACTGGCAAAGTCATGGCGGCCGATCAGATAAGATGTCGCCTCACGCATTTTATCTACATCTAATTTATAGTGATAAAAATAGGAGTACAGGCGCTCTGTGGGAACCGGGAATTTACGGTTCAGAATGCGGTATTCATAGGTTTTCTCACTGTCACAGTATCTTGGGTGAAAATCCGGCTCCACTTCTTCGGACATCTGGATACGAATGTCTTCTGGAAGGCGCTGATTCAAAGCATATGAAATTTTTTCGCCGGGAATGCGGGTGTTGGTATCAAATACTGCCACGTTTCCAAGAGCATGTACCCCTGCGTCCGTACGGCTTGCACCGATGGTCTCAATTTTTTCACCCAAAAGTTCAGAAAGGGCATCGTTCAGTACTCCCTGTACTGTAATCCCATTAGGCTGCGTCTGCCAGCCGCAGTAATTGGTTCCATCGTATGCTACAACAAGTCCAATTCGTTTCATAATCTTTCTCCTTGTTAAAATTCCCTCACCTGCCATTTCGTGCAGGTGAGGGAACTGTATAAATATTTTAAACTACTACGCACCCAAAAGCAAAATCTATTACAAAATGGGACATTCAGATTGCTGAAAAATTTCCCATCAGATTCCAGCTGCCCGGAACCCGATTGCAACAGCCAGATATGCCGCCAGAATCACATAAGCCCCATGATCTCTCTTCTTATAAGTCAGCGGCTTCATCTGTGTCCGGTTATCGCCACCGTGGTAGCACCTTGCTTCCATTGCCATAGCCAGATCATTTGCTCTTCTGAATGCAGAAATGAAAAGGGGTACCAGAAGAGGAACCATGTTCTTCGCTTTCTGAATCAGGTTTCCATTTTCGAAATCTGCGCCACGGGCGATCTGGGCTTTCATAATCTTATCCGTTTCTTCCAAAAGAATCGGAATGAAACGTAAGGCAATGGACATCATCATTGCAATATCATGTACTGGTACATGAAGCTTATTTAATGGGCGGAGCAGACGCTCCAGACCATCGGTCAGCTGGTTCGGAGTGGTCGTCAGTGTCATAATGGAAGAACCGATTACCAGATAAACCAGTCGGATTGCCATGGTTCCTGCAAGAACCAGACCTTCCTTTGTCACCTTAATAAAGCCAAGCTTCCACACTACCTCACCGGGCGTAAGTATCATATTAAAGAATATGGTGATCAGAAGCAGCATGAAAATGGTCTTCAGACCCTTAAAAATAAATTTCACCGGAACCTTTGACAAAAAGATCATTCCTGCCAGAAAAATGGTTGCTACTGCATATCCTGGAAATGTATGAAACAAAAATACTGATACAATAAATGCAATCGTTCCAACCAGCTTGGTTCTCGGATCCAGCTTATGAATCACAGAGTCTGCCGGATAATATTGTCCAATTGTAATATCTCTGATCATTCTTCGCTGCCTCCCTTCTTAAAAAGTGAAGGCTTTTGTTTCTTCAATGCTTCCAGAATTGTCTCTTTCGCTTCCTCTACAGTAGTTGCTGTAGTATCCACATCCAGTCCGTTTTCTGAAAGAGCATGCATAATATAAGTGATCTGCGGCGCTGCAAGTCCCATTTCTTCCAGTTCCCTATAATGGGCAAATACATTCTTTGGAGTATCGTCAAATACCATTTCGCCATGATTCATTACGATCAGGCGTTCCACATATTTCGCAATATCTTCCATACTATGGGAAACCAGAATAATCGTAATTCCCCTCATTTTGTGAAGCGCTGCGATCTGATCCAGGATATCATCCCGTCCCTGGGGGTCAAGTCCCGCAGTAGGCTCATCCAGAATCAGGATTTTCGGATTCATTGCAAGAACTCCCGCAATCGCAACTCTTTTTTTCTGTCCTCCGGAAAGCTCAAAAGGAGATTTGGTAAAGTTTTCTTCTTTTACACCAACATGAGCAAGAGCTTTTTTCGCCTCTTCTTCTGCCTGTTCCCTGGAAAGTCCCTGGTTCATAGGCCCAAAGCACACATCTGCCAATACGGTGTTCTCAAACAGCTGATGCTCTGGGTATTGGAATACCAGTCCCACCTCACTTCGAAGAGCACGGCGGTCATATTTTTCTGCCCATACATCTTCACCATTATAAAGGACCTGCCCACTGGTAGGCTGGATCAATGCATTAAAATGCTGGATCAGGGTTGACTTTCCACTTCCGGTATGACCGATTACACCAATAAACTGTCCATCCGGAATCACAAGATTAATGTCTTTCAGGGCATGACTTTCGTATGCAGTACCCTGACTATAAGTATAAGTCACGTTCTTAAGCTCTATCGACATAATGCACCTACCAGTTCCTCTTTTGTCAGTATTCCTTCTGGAATGTCAACGCCAGACTTATGAAGTTCATGTGCAAGCAGCGTTACCTGTGGTACATCCAGCCGGTATTTCTTCAGTGTCTCTACCTGGGAAAAAATTTCTTTTGGAGTTCCTTGCATTACCACATTTCCACGATCCATAACGTAAACCTTATTGGCATGGATCACTTCTTCCATATAATGGGTAATAAGAATAACTGTTATGTTTTCTTTTTTGTTCAGTTCGGAAACAGCCTCCAATACCTCTTTCCGGCCATTTGGATCAAGCATTGCAGTGGGCTCATCCAGAACAATGCATCGGGGACGCATTGCTACAACACCCGCGATTGCAACTCTTTGTTTCTGTCCTCCGGAAAGCTTGTTAGGAGACTGATAGCGGTATGCTGTCATTCCTGTCTTTTTCAGGCTGTCATCCACACGCTTCCAGATTTCCTCTGTAGGAACGCCCATATTCTCAGGTCCAAATCCTACATCCTCTTCCACAACCGTACCAATGATCTGGTTGTCCGGATTCTGGAAAACCATTCCTGCTCTCTGGCGGATTTTCCATAATTCCGGTTCCTTGGCTGTGTCCATATCGTCCACCCACAAAGTTCCCTCCGAAGGGATCAGAAGCGCGTTCATGTGCTTCGCCAGTGTGGATTTCCCGGAACCATTGTGCCCCAGAATGGCCACAAAATCGCCGGCTTCAATGTCCAGGTTTACATCATTGACGGCACGCTGTGTTGCCTCTACGTTGCCGTCCTCATCATACTTGAGATAGTCAAATCCCAGCTTGAACGCCTTGATAATTCCCATATTTTTTTCCTCGTAGTATCAGTTTTCAGTCTCGGCCGTAGCTGCCGGTGCAAAACCGGTCAACTCGTCCATCAATGCCCAGATCTCATCTCTTCCCTGTTTGGTCTCAGCAGAAAAAGGAATGACCCTGCTTCCCGGGCGCAGCTTCAGTCCATCTTTGATCGCCTTTACATTCTTCTGTACCTGGCTTCTTTTCAGCTTATCCAGCTTGGTCGCAATGATGATCGGATTATATCCGTTATTTACGATCCAGTCATACATCAGCTTATCATTTGCTGAAGGATCGTGGCGGATATCGATAAGCAGAAATACTGCCTTCAGAGTCTGCGAGGTGTGAAGATAGCGCTCGATCATCTTTCCCCATTTCGCTTTCTCTGTCTCCGGAACCTTGGCATATCCATATCCCGGAAGATCCACAAGATACATAAAATCATTTACATTATAAAAATTAATAGTCTGTGTTTTACCGGGCTGGGAGCTTGTCCTTGCCAGTGCTTTGCGGTTCAGAAGGCCGTTGATAAGGGAGGATTTTCCTACATTTGATTTTCCTGCAAAAGCGATCTCAGGTCTCCCTGTATCCGGCAGCTTGCTGGTGATACCGCAAACGATATCCAGTGAAACATTTTTAATTACCATTTTTTGTCCTCTCGTTTCAGGCAAGTGCTCTTTCCAGCACTTCATTCATATTCTCTACAAATGTGATCTTCAGTCCATCTGTGATCTCTTCATCCAGTTCTTTAATATCCGGCTTATTTGTCTTCGGTACAAGTACTTCTTTGATCTTGGCATATTTTGCAGCAAGAAGCTTCTCTTTTAGTCCTCCGATTGGAAGGACACGGCCTCTCAATGTAATCTCACCTGTCATTGCCAGATCTGCACGTACCGGTTTCCCAATAATTGCGGAAAACATGGCCGTCGCCATGGTAATTCCGGCTGACGGGCCATCTTTTGGAACAGCGCCTTCCGGAATATGTACATGAATATCATTTTCCTGGAAAAACACCTGGCTGATTCCATACTTAGAAACTACTGAACGGATATAGCTGATGCCAGCCTGGGCAGACTCCTTCATCACATCTCCCAGCTGACCGGTAAGCACAAACTCTCCTTTGCCAGGCATAATATTCACTTCGATCTGAAGGGTATCGCCGCCCACCTGTGTCCATGCAAGGCCACGCGCAATACCAACCTCATCCTTCTTATTGGCCATCAGATAATCATATTTCGCCTGTCCCAGGAAATTTTCAAGATTCTTTCCTGTAACAGTGACTTTTTCTTTTCCCTCTTCCATGATCAGACGGGCTGTCTTACGGCAGATCTGCCCGATCAGTCGTTCCAGATTACGGACACCGGCTTCTTTTGTATAATTGTTGATGATCTTACGAAGTGCACCACCCTGAATGGAAAGCCTGCCTTTTTCAATTCCATTGGCTTCCATCTGCTTCGGAATCAGGTGTTCTTTCGCAATATGCTCTTTTTCATTCTCGGTGTAGCCACTGATCTCAATGACCTCCATTCGGTCAAGAAGGGGGCTTGGGATTCCCTGAATATCATTTGCCGTTGCAATAAACAGTACCTCGGAAAGATCCTGGGGAAGCTCCACATAATGATCGTTGAAATGGCTGTTCTGCTCCGGATCCAGCACCTCCAGAAGTGCAGAGGAGGTATCTCCCTTATAGTCGCTGCTGGTCTTATCAATTTCATCCAGAAGCATCAGCGGATTGGCGACCTTCGCCTGCTGCAGGGCAACCGTGATTCTTCCTGGCATGGCACCTACATAAGTTTTCCTGTGTCCGCGGATCTCAGCTTCATCCCGCACACCCCCCAGACAGATACGGACATAGCGCTTACCGGTAGCTTCTGCAACTGATTTCGCTATGGAAGTCTTACCTGTTCCAGGAGGTCCTACCAGACAGAGGATCGGGGATTTTCCCTTATGGGTCAGCTTGCGCACAGACAAGAACTCCATGATCCGCTCTTTTACATCTTTCAGGCCGTAATGTCCCTCTTCCAGGATTTTCCATGCAGCTTTCAGATCCTCAGAATCCTCAGAACACTTATCCCAGGGAAGGGAAAGAAGGGTCTCAATATACCCTCTTAAAATACTGCTCTCAGCTGCATTTGTATTGGTTATTTTAAAGCGGCTGATTTCTTTCAAAATACGGTCTTTTACTTCCTGGGAAGCGGTAAGCTCTTTTGCTTTTCGCCGGAAATCCTCTGCCTCATCAGCCGTATTATCCTCTCCAAGTTCCTCGCGGATCAACTTCAGCTGTTCTCTTAAAATATATTCCCGCTGGTTCTTATCCACCCGTTTTTTCAGCTTCTGCTGCAGGTCATGGCTGATATCCAGCACATCTATCTCGTTGCTGAGAATAGCTCCAAGGAGCTCATACCTGTCAGACAAATTCACAGCTTCCAGAAGTTTCTGTCTGCTCTGCCATGACAATGGCAGGTTCACAGCAACCTGCTTGATCAGTTCCGGAGCCTTTTCTGTATTCATGATCTGGGCTGCCAGTTCTTTTCCGATTTTGCCGCCTTTGCTGCAATAGGTGTGAAACAGTTCCTTGATGCTCCTGTGCATTGCTTCCAGCATTGCCTGTGGAAGTTCTTCTTTCTCTTCCTGGATCAGAACCGTCTGGGCTCTGAGATACGGAATTTCCTGTTCCAGTCCAAGAAGCTCTGCTCTTGTGGTGCCTTCCACCAGAACACGGATCAGATTATCCGGAAGCTTCACTACCTGCTTAATATATGCAATCGTTCCCACCTGAAAAAGCTGTGTCAGGACTGGATCTTCTATCTGCGGATCCTTCTGCGTGACCAGAAAAATCTTCTGATCATTCAGCATCGCAGCTTCAATTGCCTTCTTGGAACGTTCCCGGCTTATATCAAAATGAATGATCATTCCCGGAAGGATGGTAGCTCCTCGTAATGCAAGAGCAGGAAGTACATTGATCGGTTCACTCATTTATTCTTAAATCCCTTCATCAGGCTGTTTCAGGAGTGCCCTTCTTACGCGCACGCTGGTTTCTCCTGCCTGCATTTCCCGTAGTTGCCGGAATCGCAGGAGCTTCCCCGTGAACGATCTGAGGTTCACCAGTTCCCTCTACAGCTTCTTTTGTAATAATACATTTACGAATGGTATCATCAGATGGAGTCCTATACATCAGATCCATAAGAGTGCTCTCCATGATCGCGCGCAGTCCTCTGGCGCCAGTCTTACGCTCCATGGACTTTCTCGCCATCACGCGAAGTGCATCATCTTCGAAGTCAAGCTCTACGCCATCAAGCTCAAACAGCTTATGGTACTGTTTGGTCAGTGCATTCTTCGGCTCCTGAAGGATACGAAGGAGTGCCTCCTCGTCAAGTCCATCCAGTGTTACAAGTACCGGAACACGTCCCACAAACTCTGGAATCAGACCGTAACGGATCAGATCCTCTGGCATTACCTTTTTAAACAGCTCTCCCACATTCTGCTCTTTCTTGGAAGTAACCTCAGCCCCAAATCCGATTGCCTTGGTATCCTGTCTGCCCTCGATGATCTTCTCCAGACCATCAAAAGCACCGCCACAGATAAACAGAATGTTTGTGGTATCAATCTGGATAAACTCCTGATGAGGATGCTTTCTGCCGCCCTGCGGTGGCACACTTGCAACCGTTCCTTCCAGAATTTTCAGAAGTGCCTGCTGCACACCTTCGCCGGAAACATCGCGGGTGATGGAAACATTCTCGGATTTCCTTGTGATCTTATCAATCTCATCTATATAAATAATTCCGTACTGTGCCCTGTCAATGTCATAATCAGCAGCCTGGATGATTTTCAGAAGAATATTCTCAACATCCTCTCCTACATATCCGGCCTCTGTCAGTGTAGTAGCATCTGCAATGGCAAACGGCACATTCAGAAGTCTTGCCAGTGTCTGAGCAAGAAGTGTCTTACCGGAACCAGTCGGTCCCAGCATAAGAATATTGCTCTTCTGAAGCTCTACATCCAGATTTCTGGAGGCAGTAACACGTTTGTAATGGTTATATACAGCAACGGAAAGTGCTTTCTTGGCTTCATCCTGTCCGATTACATAGTCATCCAGAATTGCGTGGATTTCTTCAGGTTTCATCAGATTGATTTCCGATCCGAAGACCTCATCCTGATCATATCCTCCAAATTCTTCTTCCATGATCTCCGAGCAGATTCCTACACACTCATCGCAGATATAGGCACCATCCGGACCTGCGATCAGCTTGCGGACCTGATCCTCGGTTTTCTGGCAAAAGGAACATCTTACTTTTCCCTCTCTTATCTTCTCAGCCATGAATCTTTACTTTTTCCTTTCTTGCATAAAGCTCTCTTTTTCTTCAGAGCTATTCTGAAAAAAGATTTCTTTATTTATTAAAATTTGGAATTATTCTTTAAAATATACCTATTTTGCAAAATTATCCCATTTTACAAGATAAGACTCCTGTTAGCCCAGGAGTCTTTTTTTACAGTAGCATGCAAAAGAAAACTCCACCAGGGGTTTCTTTTGTTTTCAGTTATGGGGGATACCGCCATCAGGCAGCATTCCTTATTTGTGGATCACAACACCATCGATCAGACCATAAGCCAGAGCTTCCTGGGCTGACATATAATTGTCACGGTCTGTATCCTTCTCAACAACCTCAAGCGGCTGTCCGGTATTTGCGGCCAGAATTTCATTTAATGTTCTCTTTGTCTTGGCAATGTGATCTGCCACGATCTGAATCTCTGTAGCCTGTCCCTGGGCTCCGCCAGAAGGCTGATGAATCATGATCGTAGAATTCGGCAGTGCAAATCTCTTGCCCTTTGTACCACCAGCAAGAAGGAATGCTCCCATGCTGGCAGCCATTCCCAGACAAATGGTGGAAACGTCGCACTTGATATACTGCATGGTATCATAAATAGCCATACCAGCTGTCACGGAACCACCCGGGCTGTTAATATAAAGCTGGATATCCTTTCCAGGATCTTCTGCTTCCAGAAAAAGCAGCTCTGCAACTACCAGGCTGGCACTTACATCGTTTACTTCCTCTCCCAGGAAAATGATTCTGTCCTTCAGAAGCCTTGAATAGATGTCGTAGCTTCTCTCCCCTCTGCTTGTCTGCTCAATGACATAAGGCACTAAACTCATATATTCCCTCTTTTCTTATCAGGTAAGCTCTCCTGATCCTGCGATACAGGAGAGCCTTTCATTCTTTCTGATTACTCAGCGTCTGCTGCTTTCTCAACTTCAACAGCTGCGTCAGCGATAAGAGTAACAGCTTTCTGAACAGCCATATCTTTCTTCATCTGCTCAAGTCCGCTCTCACCGATAGCTTCTCTGATCTTATCAGCTTCCATCTTATAAGCGTCTGCCATCTTCTGGATCTCTTCTGTGATTTCTTCCTCAGATGCTTCAATCTTCTCAGCTTCAGCTACTTTCTCAAGAACAAGTCTTGTCTGGATTCTCTTAAGAGCCTGTGGCTTCATATCTTCCATCATCTTGTCCATGCTCTGGCCTGTGAACTGGAAGTACTGCTCCATGGATAATCCCTGCTGCTGCATTCTTCTGGAGAAATCATCCATCATCTGACGGCACTCTGTTTTTGTCATAAGCTCCGGAATATCCATCTGTGCATTCTCGATTGCTTTATCTACAGCTGCATTCTCTTTTGCAGTTCTTGCTTCTTTTTCTTTCTTCTCTGTCAGTTTCTTCTTAACGTCTTCTTTGTACTCTGCAAGAGTATCAAACTCAGATACGTCTTTAGCGAACTCATCGTCAAGCTCCGGAACCTCTTTGGTCTCAATCTTCTTAACGTCACACTGGAATACAGCTTCCTTGCCAGCAAGTTCTTTTGCCTGGTATTCCTCTGGGAATGTAACCTTAACTTCTACATGATCGCCTGTGTTTGCTCCAACAAGCTGATCCTCGAAGCCTGGAATGAATGTACCGGATCCAAGTGTAAGTGCATAGTCAGTTCCTTTGCCGCCGTCAAATGCAACACCGTCAACAAATCCCTCGAAGTCGATTGTTGTGATATCGCCATTTGCTGCTGCACGATCCTCAACTGCAACTGTTCTTGCGTTCTTATCCTGCTCTTTCTTAACCTCTGCGTCAACTTCCTCGTCTGTTACAGTGATGTCAGACTTCGGAACCTCTACTCCCTTGTAGTCTCCAAGAGTAACCTCTGGTTTAACAGCTACATCAGCAGTAAAGATAAGTGCCTTACCTGGCTCCATCTGTGTAACATTGATCTCTGGCTGGGAAACGATCTCAAGGTCGCACTCGCCAAGAGCCTTTGTATACTCCTGTGGTACAAGAGAGTTAACAGCGTCTTCCATGAATACGCCCTTACCATACATGCTCTCGATCATCTTTCTAGGAGCTTTTCCTTTACGGAATCCCGGAAGGCTGATTCTGCTTTTCTGTTTCTGGTAAGCTTTCTCCATTGCCTTGTCTAAATCTTCAGCGGAAACTTCGATGGTAAGTTTCGCCATGTTTTTCTCTAATTTCTCCACCTGTAAACTCATTTTCGTGTTCCTCCTTAATATTTCAGGTAAAATGTCAGGTCCAATGCAGCCGCATGTGCATAGCGGATAGACATTGTCCATTTCTTTATGATACCGCAGCATGTCCCGGAAATTCCGGGCTGCTCTGACTTTCACTCATATGGTGTCTGCTTCTGTAGGCATCACATGAGTGAAAGTCAGTTATCCTGCGGTTGTAAATGCGCAGGGTTTCCCCCTATTATTACAGTCATTGTAGAAGTATAACACAACCAAATAAAAAACGCCAGTGTTTTTTTATTGTTTTCCATGTAATTCCTAAAAAGCGTATCTGTTCAGAGACAACCTCCAAAATGCGCCCCATTTCGTTGGTATGGTCTATCTGTCAAATGGATTTTCCACTAAATTGTGCAATATCCATAAATCCAACATGCAAGCATGCTGGATTCATGGCTGCTGCACAGGACTTTCATACTAAACGGACATGTCTGCTTACGCAGACATCACCATAAATGAAAGTCGATTGCTCCGCGCCTATGGCGCTCCCACAATCGCTGACTGTATTCGTAATCCGGGCTATCGCCCTACTTACTCATACAGTCTAGCCTGTGCAATATCCATAAATCCAACATGCAAGCATGCTGGATTCATGGCTGCTGCACAGGACTTTCATAGTAATATACTACGGATTCTGCGATCTGATCTGCTTTTTCCTGTCCAAGAAGCTGGGAAATCAGGGAAAGGCCAAAGTCAATTGCAGTTCCAAGGCCACGGCTTGTTGTGATGTTTCCATCGATTACTATCTTATCTTCAAACCGAAGGGCATCTCCAAGACCATCCATGCAGGATGGATATGCGGTGGCTTTCTTTCCATGTAAAAGTCCTATTTTTGCAAAAACGGTAGGCGCAGCACAAATGGCTGCGATTTTACCACCATTATTATAGAAGTTTCTTATAAGATCTGTAAGTGGTTCAAAGTCCCCAAGATAAGTAGTTCCGGGCTGTCCGCCAGGAAGAACCAGCATATCTGCATCAGAAAAATCAGTTTCACGGAAAGTGGTATCTGTCAGCATGGTAATTCCGTGGGATGTAGTGATCTGTTTTGTATTTTTAATGGAAACTGTGGTAATCGTGATTCCTGCTCTTCTCATAAGATCAACGACGGTTAAGCCTTCGATATCCTCGAAACCGTCAGCGAGAAAAATGTATACTTTTTTGCTCATGGTAACTCCTTCTTATTTATGCAGCTTATTTATATTGCTTAACTTTTCATTTACGCACTTACTTCTTCCTTATTATGTCATTCATCAATTTTATAACAAAGTTATCATTTATATCTGTATTTTTATTAATTCAGTGCAATTTAATAACTTTTTATTTTACATTCTTTTACCTTTATCAGCAGCCCCCTGTAGTGCTTCAAATACGGCACTGCGGAATCCGTTTTTCTCCAGAATTCGAACGCCCTCGATGGTAGTTCCTGCCGGAGAGCAGACCATATCCTTCAATTCGCCCGGGTGCATGCCTGTTTCCAGAACCATTTTCGCACTTCCAAGTACGGACTGGGCAGCAAACTGGTAAGCCTGCTTTCTTGGCATTCCCTGAGCTACTGCTGCGTCTGCCATTGCCTCGATAAACATAAACACATAAGCCGGGGAGCATCCACTGACTGCACCCACCGCATCCAACAATCTCTCTGGTACTACTTCAGTGCGTCCGAAGCTGTTTGTAATAGCCAGTATCTGTTCCATATCTTCTTTCGTCACACGCTCATTGGCACATGCGCCAGTCATACCTTCCCCTACCTGTGCAGGTGTGTTTGGCATAAGACGCACTACCTTCAGTGGCTGTCCACATTTTTCTTCCAGCCATGCCAGTGTTTTGCCAGGAGCGATTCCTACGATCATATGCTCTGTGGTCAGATACTCTTTGATCTCACCTATTACTTCTTCATAGAACTGAGGTTTTACTGCCAATATAACAATCTTTGCATTTTTTACGACTTCACAGTTATCCAAAGTAGTAACAACGCCAAGTTTTTCCTTGCTTCTTCGGCTTCCCTCTTCTGTAAGATTTGAAACAATAATCTCATTTTTCTCAAATATACCTTTTTTCAGGATTCCACCGATCATTGCAGAACCCATATTTCCACATCCGATAAATCCGATTTTCATATTTCCGGCTCCTCTCGTACTCTTCTAGCAAACATTACTGTTCGCAATCTTTGCGTCAACATCCTTTATGATCACGGAATTCATCCATTCACGTGACTTACAATATGTCATTTTTGCCCTTGCTCAAAGTACTGTTATGGTACTTAGTAGAATACGTTACATCTTCCCCGAACCACTGCGGAGGCTGATAAGTCAACGCAGCTTCCTCTGTTGGAAATTCCACCTCAGCAAGAAGAAGTCCCTCATAAGGCGCTCTAAACACATCCAGTTCAATAGAAAGCCCATCTTTCTCCGGAATCACATAACGCACCTTTGAAATCACGATCCCGTCTGCCTTAGATTTTAAATGCTCATAAGCCTCTTTTGTCAGCGACAGATTGTATTCTTCCCTTGCAAGCAAGCCTTTTGATTTATAAGTCAGATAATACTTATCATTTGATTTCCGGATCCGCACTACCGGCTCTGTGCACAAATACCCCTGCTCAATCTCCTTACACGGATACTGCTCCAGATTTTCCGGGAGATTTTCTTTTTTTACAAGAAACTTTCTCTCAATTTCCACGTTGTTTCCTCCATATATACGAAATTGAGGGCAAATACCCTTGCCCTCAATTTTACTCTCACACAGCTTTTTCCGCAACTGCTATTTGATATTAAATTTACATATTAAATTATTTCGTTTCTTCCTCCACAGGATCGGGAGTCCAGTTTCTTCTTCCGAATCTGGTAGCCAGTGTCAGCATTTCTTTCTGCAGTTCTTTACTGAACTGTCCCTCTTTCAGTCTCCATCTCCAGTTGATTCCAAGAGTAGACGGCTGGTTAATTCGTGCTGTATTGTCCAGCTGTAGATAATCCTGAATCGGAATGATACATCTTCCCGCAACACTTCCCATTACAAGACGGATCATATTTCTGCAAATACCCTTCTCATCATCATGGAAATTCCACAGGTATTCACGGACCATATGGCGTTCTTCCGGAGTGATATCTGCATACCAGCCAAGCAAGGTCTCATTATCATGTGTTCCTGTATAAACCACACAGTTATTGGTATAATTATGCGGCAGATAATCGCTGGCATTTCCCGTATCACGCTCATCAAAGGCAAACTCGATTACCTTCATATTCGGATAACCGCTTTCCTCCACAAGACGCTTTACAGAATCTGTCATAAAGCCCAAGTCTTCTGCAATAATATCTTTGTGCCCCAGTCTCTGGGAAACTGTGCAAAAAAGATCCATGCCAGGTCCTTTTTCCCACCAGCCACGCTTCGCATCTTTATCGCCATATGGAATGGCATAATACTCATCAAATCCGCGGAAATGGTCGATACGGACAACATCATACATATTAAAGCAATGAGCCAGGCGCTTTATCCACCAATCAAAGCCTGTATTTTTGTGCACATCCCATCTGTACAGAGGATTGCCCCACAGCTGGCCGGTAGCGGAAAAACCATCTGGTGGGCATCCTGCCACCTGTGTAGGCTCATTGTTCTCATCCAGCTTGAAAAGCCCCGGATTTGCCCAGGTATCTGCACTGTCCATTGCAACATAGATGGGAATATCTCCAATAATACGGATACCTCTTCTGTTTGCATAAGCTTTCAGCTTCGCCCACTGCTCATAGAATTTAAACTGCATGTATTCCTGAAATTCAATTTCAAAATACAATTCTTTTCTGTAATAATCCAGCGCATTGTTCCAGCGAAGGCGGATATCTTCAGCCCACTTTGTCCACGGAATTCCGCCAAAACGATCCTTTACAGCCATAAACAGAGCATAGTCTTTCAGCCAGTAAGCCTGCTCCTGCTGAAATTTAACAAATTCCGGATTCTTTGAAATGTCACTTCTCTCATATGCTTTCCGAAGGAGTTTATAACGTCCTTTGTAAATTTTTTCATAATCAATGTCGTCTTCCCTGGTGCCAAAATCTACAGCGTCACACTCTTTTTCCGTAAGCACGCCTTCTTCGATCAGATCCTCCAGACTGATAAAATAAGGATTCCCTGCAAAAGTTGAGAAAGACTGATAAGGCGAATCCCCATAGCTGGTGGGGCCAAGAGGCAGAATCTGCCAGCAGCCCTGCCCTGCTGCCTTTAACTGGTCTACAAATTCATAGGCACTTTTTGAAAAACAACCGATTCCATATTTGGACGGCAGGCTGCTGATTGGAAGCAGCACACCGCATTCTCTCTGATTTCCCATATTTTCCTCCCTGATCAAAAATCCTAAAACAGGCTCTAACCTGTATTGTTCTACTTCTCGTAGTTTAACATACATAAATGTATGATGCCACAGACCAGGGTGTAAATTCAATATCACTTTTTCAAGAAACATAGTACATTTTCTGTCTATTCAAAGTCAGATGGCTTAGAGCCTTTTTCAAACAGGCTCTAGTAATGATATTTTTTCCTGTTTTTCACCAGGCAGGTTAACGAGCAGATCAGTCCAAGCCCCTCTGCTACTACAATCGCGCCCCAAATACCATCCAGTCCCAGGATCATTGGAAGCAAAAGTACCATTCCACCTCTGAAAATCAAGGTTCTGCTAAAGGAAAGGAATGCCGAAAGCGCACCGTTACACAATGCGGTGAAAAAGGAGGATGCATATATATTAATTCCGCTAAGCAGATAGCCAAGTGCAAAAATACGGAACCCATGCACTGTCATATCCAGAAGCTCTTTATCATAGCCCACAAAAACAGCAGAAAGCGGATAGCTTACCGCCTCGGAAACAATCACCATGGCAATTGACGTAATCCCGATGATCGTTATGCTTTTTCTGAAGACACTTTTTAATTCTTTATGATTTCCGGCTCCATACCGATAGCTGACTACCGGCGCACTTCCAGAAGAAAATCCAAGGAATGCTGCCAGAAAAACAAAATCCACATACATCATTACAGAATATGCGGCAACGCCCATTTCCCCGATTACCTTCATCAGCTCAATATTATAGAGAATACTGATCAGAGATGCGGAAATGTTGCTTAATAACTCGGAAGAACCATTTGATGCGGCCTGCAAAAGCTGTTTTCCATAAAACTTTGTTCTGGTCAGCTGCAATCCATGTTCACGTCGCTTTGCAAAATAGAGCAGCGGAAATGCACCGCCTACCACATATCCCATAACCGTTGCCAGTGCTGCTCCGGCTACCCCCATTTTGAAAACTGCGATAAACATGTAATCCAGTGCCATATTGGTAACACCAGAAGCAATTGACAACACCAGACCTAAAGTTGGTTTTTCATTTACTACAAAGAAATTCTGGAAGCTGACCTGTAACATAAATGGGACACTGCCAGCCAGAAGAATAGTCCCATAAATGACACAGTCCTCCATAAGGAGGTCGCTTGCCCCTGCCAGACGCATAATCGGCCGTACAAAAATCAATGATAAAACAGTCAATATCGCACCAATTCCGATAATGCTGTAAATCAGCATGGAAAAATACTGATTCGCCAGGTCCCGTTTACCCTCGCCAAGGGTTTTCGCCACCAGGGCACTGCCTCCAGTTCCAAGCATGAAGCCCACTGCTCCGATGATCATGGTTACCGGAAACGCGATATTAATTGCAGAAAGTGCCATTGCTCCTACCAGGTTGGATACAAACAGTCCATCCACCACGCTGTAAATAGATGCAATGATCATGGTAACCACAGATGGTAAGGTGAAGCGCAGAAGGCGCTTATAAGTAAAATGATCGGATAATCTGATCTGCATAAATATATTTTTGCTCCTTTTCGATTCTATCTTTCTTTAATTTCTTATCGTTTTTTTAAGTTTTAGCTTTCTTGTATAAAGCGATCTGTCTCTTCTTCCAATATCTCAATTTGCTTCAGTCCATAATAAAGGACTCCCCATCTTTCCTCTGGAGACAGTCTTTCAAATGCTCTTTTTTCTACTTCGTAAACATGATCAATTGTATTTCTGGCCAGTTCTTCCCCTTTTTCCGTAAAATGAATGGTTTTGCTCTTCCCATTTCCGGCGTCCTTGGCCAGGTAAATATAGCCTTCTTTTTCCAGCTTCTTTAATGCTGAATTCACAGTCTGTTTCCTTAAGTACAGATTCTCGCAAATCTGTGCCTGAGTATAGCCTGCTTTATTTTCCCGGACAAAGTACAAAATATCGAACATTGTTTCTGTAAGCCCATAATGGGAAGCCAGTTTGTAATAGACCGCGCAGTTTTTCTTGTAGATATTGTTTCCTTCTTTAAAGAATTCTTTAAAAGTTATTTCTTCGGAAAGTTCTATTTCTTTCTCAGCCCGCATTGTTTCTGAAGTTTCTTCCTGATTTTCTCTTTCTTTCATAATGTTCTTCACCTCATTTCTGTGTTTTCGTTTTCAGATCGCGTAAAATTACCAACCTCATTTTCGCTTTCATAATATTGTATCTTCGATCCAACGCAAAATAATCCGAAATCGGACTTTCGTTAGTATAGTCCGATTTCGGATTATTGTCAAGTGTGTCTAATATATAACGCTGATATATAATTTTCTTCCTTTACGGCCCCTATCCTATCAGTACTTTTTTTCCTTCAAATGCAAATCCATAGTGACGGATCTGCTCTTTCACAAATCCCATCTCAATGAGCTCTCGGTCATAAGCTTTGTCTATGATCTGCTGCAATGCCGCTTCCACTGTATCTTCCAGACTTTTTTCCCGGTTCTTATTATGAACCTTAAACTCCAATACAATAGCTGGCAGTTTACTGCTTTTTCCCTCGCGGGGGATCATCATAATATCGTAACGTCCAAATCCGCTCTCTCGGTTGGAATGTATGATATAATTTTCCCTTTGCTCCACCATAAGCCCTAATAAAAATCCATGATAAAAACGCTCTGGTGCTTCCTTTTCCGAATAACTTTTCCCTGTATCAAAATAACTAAAAGTAGCCAATGCAACCTCATTCATATAATGGTTCATAGCCTCCACATCCCCTATTAATAAAGCCTTAACGAATCCATTATACTCAGACAGACTCCCACTAAACCACCCTTTAAACATATTAGAAAACATGCTCATGGTTTCCAGATTCGTAATACTCAGATGATACCACGGATCCAGCATCTCTCCCCTGTATTCGATTTCTTCCACCTTCAGATAGCCACTTGCCAGAAGCAGACTCCAGATTGCATTTTCATCTTTTTCCAATTGCTCAAACACGATCTGTTCGTCAAAATTTGCTTCAATCATTCCCCCTGACAGCAATACTTCCATTTCTGTTTTGATCTCCGGTGATGCACTTTGAAGCATTTTATTTATAAGACCATTGGAACTGGTAGAAGCCCAATAAGGGCGTAAATACCCTTCCTTCAAAAAATTCGTAATAGACCACGGATTATAAATATCCTTTTGCTTTCCAAAGGTAAAACCGTCATACCATTTTTTAACATTTTCCTTCTGGTCGCCTTTTCCAAAATTGTCCAGCGCCTGAAATACTTCTTTTTCGGCAAAGCCAAAGCAATCTGAATAGCGTTCAGAAGTAGTTGTGATCACTGTCAGATTGTTCAGATCGGAAAATATGGACTCCTTAGATACCCGGGTAATTCCAGTCATAACTGCTCTTTCCAGATAGGGATTGGTTTTAAATGTGGAATTAAAAAGTCCACGGATAAATGCAGTAAACTCTTCCCAATAACCATTTACATACGCTTCCTGCATAGGAGTATCGTATTCATCCAGAAGAATAATCACCTTTTTTCCATAATAAAGAGACAGATAGCAGGAAAGATCCTGTAAAGCGCTCTGAGCAGTCACATCATCCATATCCGGAGTCACATTTTTAAACTGCGCCTTCTGTTGTTCTGATAAAAGTTCTGTCTGGAACAGCTCTTTAAATTGTTGAAAAACAGTGGCGATTATTCTTTTTATTTTGCCTACTGCATCCAGATAATTTGTCTGTTTCACATCTGCAAAACTGAGAAAAATTACCGGACGAGTTCCCTGAAGTTTCTGATATTTTTCTTCTTTCCAAATTGATAAACCTTGAAAAAGATCTGCCCTTTGCTTATATTTATTGGAAAAAAAGCAATTGAGCATACTCATGTTCAGAGTTTTGCCAAATCGTCTTGGTCTGGCAATTAATGTAATTTCATCTCCTGCTTCCCACCATTTTTTTATAAAATCTGTTTTGTCAATAAAAAAATAGTTTTCCTCTCTTAGGGACGCGTAATCCTGTTTTCCGATACTGATTACCTGGTTCATGGCTGTTCACGCTCCTGCTTTTTTCATGCCTTTCATGTTTCCATTTGCTTATAACTTTCTGCATTTATAGGTATATTGATTATATCATTCTGTGCAGATATTATCTACTGATTTCACACTATTTTCTTCGAACAGTTTCCCCAACATGCCTTGCGGAATATTGCCTGTGAACAGTATCCCGACTATTCCGTTTCATACTGCGTCAGATACCTGCCCACTGAACGTGTCATCTCTCTGGAAAAATCAGAATTATATTTCCGTTCACAGAACGCTTTTGTCCAATCCTCGAAGGTATTTTTGCCACACTGGTAAGCAAACATTTCCCGCAGTTCTGTTCCATCCATGCTGCGGTAGGTATTCTCATGTACAATATGTTTTGCATCTGCTCTCTTGGGCTTGGGACGTTTTTTCTGCTGCTGCGTTGGCCATCCAAATACCAGCATTGCAGCCGGGAATACATATTCCGGAAGATTTAAAAGCTTTCTTTGCTCTTCGTAATTTTCCATAATATCTCCAATATAGCAGGAACCGATTCCCAAACTCTGAGCAGCTACAACTGCATTCTGGGCTGCAATCACGGCATCAGTCACAGCAAGCATAAGGTCTCCTACTCCTGGTTTTCTTGGCTTGCATCCAGCCTCCATATAGGTATCATACCATTTCTTACAATCGGCACAAAATACCAGAACCATAGGTGCTTTTGCGATAAATGGCTGATGATCACAGCTTTCTGACAATGCTGTTTTTAGCTTCTCGTCGGTAATATCCAAAATCGTATATAATTGCTGGCATCCTGCCGTAGGCGCCTGGAATGCAGCTTCCAGAATTGCTTTTTTCATGTTCTGTGGAATTGTTTTTTCCTCATACACACGCATTGATTTTCGATCGTATAGGCTTTGTAAAATTTCGTTCATTTTCTTTTTTCCTCTTTCTAATACCATATATTTATAGCTAATATCTCTCGCAGTCAGTAAAGAGTTATCCATCTTACTTTTTTATAACTGCTTATAGTCATATCATCGAACCCCAAAATATTTTAAAGGTAGGCTCTAAACAATTACTTCCTTTTTTATCTAACAGTGTATAACGATTTAGTTTCAAAAGCAACCAGTAGCAATTTAACATTTTATTTAATGGACTATCCTACAAAAAATAACCCTGGAGTAAC
Organism: Blautia sp. HCP3S3_H10_2; assembly: GCF_052122375.1. Classification (NCBI taxonomy): domain Bacteria; kingdom Bacillati; phylum Bacillota; class Clostridia; order Lachnospirales; family Lachnospiraceae; genus Blautia; species Blautia sp. HCP3S3_H10_2. The sequence continues at coordinate 231,568 of NZ_JBQKCL010000001.1, read as the reverse complement.
AGATTCATTCTGCTATCCAGGGTTTTATTTATCTCATCTATGAGGGAATCTCTTTTTCGATTTTTTTTCATTAAACACTTTTTTGTTCATCAGCATCACTCATGATGTACCGGTGAAATTCATGCAGTTTTATGCAGTTCTGCTGCCTCTTGCACCTGACATCCTGGTGCTGGTATCAAACTCACGGAGTTTCCGCTTGGATTCCTCGCTTAAGTTCCGCGGTACCTGAACCTGTACGGTCACATACAGGTCTCCATAGACACCGGCTTTTCCCATCTGCTGGATTCCTTTTCCTTTCAGACGGATCTTACTGCCTGACTGGGTGCCTTCCGGAATGCGGCACATTACCTGTCCGTTCAAGGTCTGGACTCTCGCTTCACCCCCAAGTGCAGCTGTAATAAACGGCACGTTCACAGTAGTATAAACATCAGTGCCCTTTCTCTCAAAGCCAGGGCGTTCTCCAACCTGAACCTTCAGCAGAAGGTCTCCTGCCGGGGCTCCACCATAGCCAGGATTTCCCTTGCCTCTCAGACGAACAGTCTTACCATTATCAATTCCGGCTGGAATGTGAACTTTCAACGTCTGTTTGCCATTGCCATCTGCACCAGAAAGATTGATTAGCTTGTCACAGCCAAATGCGGCCTCATTGAAGGTGATGGAAATCTCAGCGTTCAGATCCTGGCCTTTCTGCTGATGATTGCCACCAAAGCCATTTCCGTATCCGTTTCCACCAAATCCACTGGTGCCAAAATCCTCTCCGAAACCGGCATTTCCGCTAAAACCGCCTCCAAAAGAATCGCTCTTTCCAAATCCATAGCTACTGAATCCATGTCCTTTGAATCCATGTGCTGAGCCGGCTCTGCCCGAACTATTTCCGGAACCACCAGTACCGCCGAAGCCTCCGCCGAACAGGTTCTTCAGAATATCGTCCATGTCTCCGCCTGCAAAATGGAATTCCTGGTAGCTGCCATCCGGGCTTCTGTAAGCACCACTCTGACCATTTCCAAATCCTCCGAAACCGCCAAAACCAGAGCCATTAAAGCCTGAACCACCAAATCCACTTCCATTAAATCCGCCTGCTCCATATCCAGCACCGCCTGCGCCTTCTTCAAAGGCAGCATGACCAAACTGGTCGTATAGTTTCTTTTTCTCAGGGTCACTTAACACATTATAGGCTTCTGTGACTTCCTTAAACTTCTCTTCTGCATCCGGATTGCCTGCATTAGAATCCGGATGGTATTTCTTTGCCATCTTACGATACGCTTTCTTTATTGTATCTTTATCCGCGCTGCGGCTGATTCCCAGCACTTCATAATAATCTCTCTTTGCTCCCATACTGGTCACCTCTGACTCCTCAAATTACAAGATTTCATAACTATTCAGAACCACCTTCAAAAATAATTCGCATTTCATCAGTATACCCCCAAACAGTTACAAAATATACTGCTTACTAAATCACTACATTTACTTTCCCACCTACACAAATTCCCCGGAATCACTTCCGGGGAATGGTACTGTCCACCATTAAACAGTACCGTGGAACAGCTTTTATTTCTATGTTCTATTTGTAATATAACATTCATTTTCTTATAAGTCAAGATAAAGAACATAATTTCATATTTTTTTCACATTATCTTCTTTTCTATGCTATAATAATCATACTTTACTACTCAAAAAAGGATAACCAAAATATTATGAAAAACAAACAGTTAAATCTCACCTCCGGTCCTATTTTACGGACTTTGGCTGAGTTGGCACTGCCAATCATGGCTTCCTCATTTTTGTCCACAGCTTACAATATCACAGACATGGCGTGGATTGGAATGCTTGGTTCCAAGGCAGTGGCCGGTGTAGGCGTAGGAGGCATGTATGTGTGGCTTTCCCAGGGATTTTCCTCCCTGGCAAGAATGGGAGGACAGGTAAACATGGCTCAGTCACTTGGTAAAGGTGACCGTAAATCAGCCGCAGGATTTGCACAGGTAGCCCTGCAGCTGACTATATTTTTTGCCCTTTTGGTTACTGTGATCAGCCTGGTCTTTACCAATCCTTTACTGCAGTTTTTTACGCTCACTGACCCGGAGACCTATGACAGCGCCAGAATTTACATGCGCATCACCTGCGGACTGATCCTTTTTTCCTTCCTTTCCCAGGTATTGACAGGCCTTTTTACCGCTCAGGGGGATTCCAAGACACCACTGAAGGCAAACTTTTTCGGCCTGGTGCTGAATATGATCCTTGACCCGCTTCTGGTTCTGGGCGTAGGACCTTTCCCGCGGCTGGAAGTTGTAGGCGCCGCAGTTGCCACCGTTACGGCACAGATCATCGTTCTTTTGGTTCTCGTTACCGGTATCATCCACGATCACGGAGAATCCAACGTGCTCAGAAAAATCCGGTTACTTTCAAAACCGGATTTCATTTATGTAAAACAGGTATTTCGCATTGGAATTCCAACTGCACTGCAGGGAAGCATTTATTGCATCATTTCCATGGTACTCACCAGAATGGTTTCCGGATTTGGTGCCGGAGCAATTGCAGTACAGCGTGTGGGTGGACAGATTGAGTCCCTTTCCTGGAACACAGCGGACGGTTTCGGCTCTGCCTTAAATGCTTTCATGGGGCAGAATTACGGCGCAGGAAAAACAGACCGTATCAAAAAGGGATACAATATTTCCCTAAAACTTCTTGTATGTTGGACCACCCTGATCACCATTGCCTTTGTCTTTTTCCCAAGACCGATTTCCGTGCTTTTCTTCCATGAAGAGGAAGTTGTCCGTCTTTCCATTGATTATCTGCGAATCATCGGATTTTCCGAAATTCTTCTCAGCGTGGAAATGATGACAGTAGGTGCTCTCTCCGGGCTTGGACGGACGCAGCTTTGTAGTGTGATCAGTATTACCTTAACTGTTATGCGAATTCCACTGGCACTGATTCTTTCAGGCACCGCACTTGGTCTTAATGGAATCTGGTGGGCACTGACACTTTCCAGTGTTTCGAAGGGAATCATCTTCTATGTTGTATTTCAGTATATTTGCAGGCACAGCCTGGTTCCAAATATAAATAAATAAAATATTTCCTGCCCAAAAGGCGGAAGACCTTTCCATTTCCGTTACACTTTCTCCATAAAATGTAGCTGTATTGGAATCGTCTTCCGCCTTATATTTTATTTACAATATCTTGTTTACATTATTTTGTACAGTACAGGTGTTACTTTCCAGCTGCCACTACCTTGATCCCAACTTTTTTATCTCTGCTCATAAAGCAGGATACAATTTCCAGTACCAGCATAATCACCATGACAACTGCTGTTACGATAATATAACCAATCACACCAGATGAACCGAACATGGAAATTCCGTTAAGCGCATCTGCAAATGTATTGATACTTCCCACGATCATTTTTCCAATGGAAAGTGTAATAAACACAACTGCCAGCAGATTGAGAATATCAGCAAACACATGATCTGCAAATACATAGATTCCGCAGCATACGATTGACAGTACAAGATAAAGATCCACTGCACTGTTAAACTCCTTTACACTGTTTGCATTGATGCTGTAATAAATAATGCAGAACAGGCAGAGCAGAATATTGACTGCATTAAAAATACCGCTGATTCTTTTTCCTAATATCTTATCCTTGATATTCATTATGCATTTTCTCCTCTCTTTTTACTCCACACAAGTACTTCCAGATAATAGAGTACGATAAACAGTACAGTAAGTGTTCCAAATCCGATCAGTGCTGCCTTCAGAGCTGTTTTCCACCATGGAATAATGTGTACTACATGAGAAGTTTCATCAAGTCCATTGATCAGGATCGAATGAACCTGTGCATAAACATTGTGTTTTGTTGCATTACGCAGTGTCTGGAGCATATAGCCATCGCCATTTTCAATCGCTTCTGTAACCATATCCTTGCTCAGTACTACTGAAGAATCGTCAGAAGCTCCGAAACCTGCCATATCCCAGCACCAATAATCAAGTCCTGCTGTAATATTAGAAGTGTAATGTTTCTTGTAATCCATATTTACAACTGCATCAGATGTAACATGTCCTTTATATGCCCATTCTCCTCTCATAACAGTTGTAAGAAGTGTAGCTGAGCTTCCACAATAGGTAGTGCCAATTCTGTTGAATGCTGTCATACATCCCATTGCGCCGCCTTTTGTATAGGCCCCCTCAAAAGCACGCAGATACTGCTCACGAAGAGCCTGCTCATTGGTAAACGTTGCCGCACTCTCACGGTGTGCTTCCTGGTCATTTACAACCATGTGTTTGTAACCAAGGATAATTCCATATTTCTGGACGTTTTCTGCTACAACAGTTCCTACCAGATATCCCATGTTTCCATCTTCTGAATAGTAAGCAGATGCACGTCCGTTAAACTGTGTACGATGGCAGTTCGGGCCGCCAGACCAGATTTCAGTTGCCCCCATAAAGTATGCTTCGTTTGCAGTCAGGCTGCTTCGTTTTGCCACGTCATCCTTATTCCAGGTACAGGTCATAACAACTGTAGACGGCCATACAATACCAGATTTTCCGGTAAGCTTGAAGGTTACCTGCTCCAGGCAATCCATATCATCTCCACGGTAGGTAGATGGCATTGCAATACTTTCAATTGAAACGGACCCATTCTGGTCTGGAAGAATAGAAGCCATTTCCTCTACGGTAAGCTGATCCAGGAAGGTATTCCAGGTATCTTCATCGTCATAATCAACATCCTTCATTGCAACGAAGTTCAGCCCTGCATCTTTTCCCTGGGTAAAATCATCTACAGACGGAGCATCTTCCGGCTCTGTATAAAGATCACCGTTTAAGGTATTCATCATATCCTCAGTTGCAGTTACCGCAACCTGTTCTGCCGGATAAGTTCCTTCCCAGTCATTTCTGGAAAGATATGTCACAGTATCTGTTCCAAGGTTGTTTAAGTTGGCGTCATCAAACTGTTTTGTGACTTCCATATCAGAATAACGGGACATTTTATAAGACTCTGTATCCAGCTTTGCATTATTCCAGGAATATGCTTTGTCCGCATCTCCGGAAACTTTTTCGCCAAGTACATCTGTCATTCCCTCTGCACCTTTGGCCGCAAGAATATTATTCAGGGCATCGTGGGCGTCATCACCAATTGCGAAATAGTAATCGCCTTCACTTAAAATATATCCTTTTGCGTTGGTGTAATCATAGCTTGCAAGCAGATATCTTTCTACCGGAATTTCCAGTGTCTGGGAAGCACCTGGCTCCAGAACATCTGTCTTATCAAAGCCTACAACCTGAACTGCTGATTTCTCTACGTTGTTCTCTTTTTCATAGTCCCCATATGGTGTCTGTGCATAAATCTCTGCAACAGATTTTCCAGCTGTATCGCCAGTATTTGTCACAGTTACTTTTACATTGTAGGTATCACTTTCTTCGTCATACTCTACACTGTCAAGTGTCTGGGAAAAGGTTGTATAGGAAAGTCCATAACCAAATGGATAAGCGATTTCATCGTTATAATCCCATGCTTTTCCAGTGGAAGAACCAACTGTACTGTCTGCATTTCCGTTTCCAAGTATGGTATCTTCATAACGGGTTTCGTAATACTTATATCCTACATAAATATCCTCTGCATAGATCAGATAATTGGAAACATACTGGTCACTGTCAGAGCAATACTCCAGAACCTCATCCAGGTTTGCCCACTCTGGTGTATTTTTCATCTGTGCATAAGTAATTGCCGGAGCAGACAGAGAATTTTTCGCATAGGTATCCACCAGTTTTCCGGATGGGTTTGCCTCTCCCTGAAGCAGATTTACAACACCTGTAAATCCCACAATACCAGGAGAACCAATCCACAGGCATGCATCTACATCATAATCATCAAGATCACCAAGCTCCATAGCCCAGTTGGAGTTTACAAGAAGAATGATCTTTTTAAATACCCCCTGCTCTTTCTGTTCCTTCAGCATATTTAAAAGATCTTTCTCATCCTGATGGAGCGCCAGCTGGCTGATTCCCTCAGAATCTTCAAGAACCAGGTCACAATCCTCACTTGCCTGTCTGGTGAGCATAACTACTGCTGCATCATTGTACTGATCCTGCCAGCTGTTCTTGAGATCATCTGTATAAAAGTCCGCAGGTGCTTCTCCGATCTGCGGGTCACTGGCATCTTTCACACGTGCATATCCACTTTCCTGATAAGCCTTTACCATAGTCTGGTTTACATCGTAAACAGATTCCATTGCGTCAAGATAGGTAACCAGTTCCTGGGTTGAGTTTCCAGTGGAATGATAGCTGTAAAACGGACCAGTAATCTCCTTGGAACCACCGAAGCCGCCCCCATCATTTGTTTTAGTCGTGCTTTCTATAGAATTCTGTCCAAAAAGAGTAATGCTGCTGCCCGCTGCAAGCGGAAGTGCATTGTTATCATTTTTCAGAAGAACGGAACCTTCTTCCTGCTCTGCAATAGCCTGGGCAGCTGAATCATCCTCCAGCTGCTGAAGCTTGTTGGCATCATAGATATCCGTTCCATAATCACTTTTATAATAGTTTGTATCTACATCTGAGCCTTCATCTGAAACCGTCTTTGTGGTTTCAATGCCAAGCACGGTATTCAGTCTGCCCTCATAGGCCTCTGCCACAGGAGTTCCTATGGACACAACTGTAAGCAGACAAGCTGAAACAGCACCCAGACCACGGGTGATTTCCTTCTTGATTTTCATATGTTTCCTCCTATTTTCCACAATAAAACCATGTCAGGGACAAAAGATTTTATTGTTTTTTCTTCATGACCGCGCGTTCATCATGATTGGGAGTTTAGCACATTCCCAAGAAGGATATTCTAAAATTTCGTAACAGGCATATCAGACTTCGTAATTTGCATTTTGAGCAGCAGGTATAATGATGGTAAGGCTAAACATACGGTTTTCCACTGTAATATCCATACTGCCATTATATTTTTCCACACATTTCTTTACGCTTTTCAGACCATATCCATGGCCATCATGGGCATTTTTTGTTGTCTCCGGAAGTCCTTCCGAAAAGTTTATTTCATCGTTTTCCATGTAATTCTGAATCTGAATCAGGAGCAGATTTCCCTTTGTCCAGATTGATACCGAAATCACTTTTTTCTCTTCATCCGAAACCAGAAGTACACTTTCAATGGCATTATCGATCACATTTCCAAGAATGGTATATAGATCCACAGCAGGGATAAAATCCATTTTCTTTCCATCTTCCACACAGGTTAATTCAATGTTATTTTTCATACATACCAGTCTTTTCTGGGACAGTAGGGTGTCCAGAACTTTACTTCCAGTTTCCACCTGGGAATCATAAGACTGAATGGTTTTACATACCTGTTCATAATATGCTTTCTGCTGTTCCTCATCCGCAAAAAGCTTCAATGGTTCCAGCTGTTTTTTCAGATCATGACAGATCAGATTAATCCGCTCCACATCATCCTGTCTCAAACGGAATAATTCCTTTTGTTTCAGGCGGATCTGCTTTTCCATATCCTGTTCTCTCTGTTTACCCAGCTTGTTTTTATAATCTACCTGTTCCCATAATACAAACAGACAGCAGATCAGATCATATAATTTACATATGTAGTAAAGCTGAGATTTTTCCGTATTAAACATATTGTCCGCCACAATACTAAGCCCTAATACAAGCATAATGATTATAAAAAAGGAGAGCAGAGAAAAACGCAAATCTACATTATAATGCCCTTTTTCCGGCAATTTTCTTCCAATAAGCCAATACAGCAGCAACGTAAAAACTACTGCACTTATGATGTATGCCGGTGCGTAAACAGGTGTTCCCGGCTTCGGTCTGAATAAGATCAGATATGCACAATATGAGATATGCTGTACTGCATAAGCGCATGTAACACTGTACAAAGCCTCTTTCCAGGAAATATCATATTTTCGTAGGTGAAACTGTACTCTGGTTTATAAGAAAGGATTTCCATTACTCTTTCAAACTTGATTTTCCGTGATATCCGGTCCCGGTCTTTCGGCAATACATTGCTCAAAACGGCATTTTGACATACATTTTCGTAGTGACAGCAGACTCCGTCTGATAGTTTCCTGCCCTTCCTATTTTCATTTCTGCCCTTTAAGATTCTCACAGTCCTGTCCGTTGTATCAAGCAGACAAATATTTACATAATCTTTTCCAAGTGCACGAAAAACGGATTTAAACAGTTTTTCGTCAAAGAACAGGTCTCCCTGTTCCGATTCTCCTAAATGAATATCTTTCTCCCACATATACGCTCTTTCTCCTGCTATGTATCTTAAATGTAGCGGTTTTCCAGGTTTTCTGGGTATTTTCCAAAAACCGGACTATTTTTTTATAAACAACGGCTTATATTTTCTTTTTCATAAATAAAAAAGAGGAACACCATAAATTTCTATAGTATTCCCCTTGCATTCTGATTTGATTTCATCACCTGAAAATGGTAACTCTTGCAACTGGCTGCCATTTTACAGGTCCTATAGCTTTGCGTCACGGCCTTTGGACTGCTTTGCCCGATATTGGATTTTTCTTGTTCACTATAACAATCTGGATGGATTATAACATTAAAGCAGCTACTTTTCAATCCTGTTTTTGCTTGAAATAGAGATTGAAACAATGGCAAAGATCAGAGGCATTTCATTTACGCCTTTTATATTGCCAGCAGATTCTTAATTGCCTCCATGTACACCTGGACAGCCTCTTCCATTTCGGATACCAGGATAAACTCGTCAGCACCGTGAATGTGGTAGTCCATTCCCAGTTTCTCCGGTCCAAATGCGATAATATTCTTCAGGGATTTGGCATAGGTACCACCGCCGATTACCATAGGCTGGTTCTTTGTATCTCCGGTTACGTCCACATAAGCCTTATACAGGGCATTTACAAGCGGGGACTCCCTTGGGAAAAACAGAGGATTGCCGATTTCTCCCACTTCAATCCTTCCGTTCTCATCTTCCAGATTACCTTCTACAAATTTCAGCACATCATCTTTTGTGAAGGTTACCGGTACACGGATATCGATGGTGCAGGAAATCACGCCATCTTCTGTTTTTACGATTCCGTTACAGAAGGACAGCTCGCCAAACTCATCAGAGATTTTCAGACCGACTCCAGAGCCATCGCATGCCGTGCCGATATGCTGGTTATAGAATTTCACAAAATCATCCTCAAAGCCTGCTTTTTCAAGGCATTCCATGGTTACACCTGCTGCGTTTACTCCAAGAGTCGGAGTGCTGGCATGAGCCGGTACGCCCTTTGCATAAATGGTGATCTGATTTTCTGCTTCCGTCACTTTATACTCCTGCAGCTTGCTTTCTGAAAAAGCCTTCTCCAATTTTTCCCTAAAGCCATCCTCTGCCGGAATCACTGTGGTACAATTATCACATACCGCATTGGAAACGAAGCCGCCGTTCATGGAAATGATTCTGGTGTTTTTGGAATATGCCATCATGGACATATATCCTTTTTCTCCATGGATACATGGGAAATTGGCATCCGGGGTAAATCCACAGGAAAGCTCTTCTTCTACTTTATTATAATGTTCCATACATTTGGAACCAGTCTCCTCATTGCAGCCCATGATCAGACGGACTCTTTTGTTCAGCTTCACGCCGGAATCCTTCAGAAGCTTCATGGCATAAAGTGCCTCAATCACAGGTCCCTTGTCATCTGTCGTTCCACGTCCGTATACATGGTCACCTTCCCTTGTCAGCTTAAATGGATCATAGGTCCAGTCGCCGCCAACCGGCACAATATCCAGATGTCCGGCAATGCCTACAATTTCCTTGCCTTCTCCCATCTCCGCATAGCCACAGTAATTGTCAAGATTTACGGTTTTGAAGCCAAGTTCTTCTGCGATCTTAAGACCGGCTTCCAGTGCTTTTGCCGGACCTTCCCCGAATGGTTTGCCCTCTGAAGGAGTGCTGCGCTGGGAATCAATTGCCACTAATTTTCCAAGGTTTTCAAGCATTTCATCGGTTAATGCGTGAATCTGTTCTTTTGTATTCATAATTTCTCGTTTCCTCCGAATTTTATTTGTTGCCAAGCAACTGCTTCTCTACATTCTCAAATCCAATCCGCTCTATGGTCTCAGCGAATCGCTCTCCCTGAATGCCGTTGTCACGGAAGAAGCAGATTGCTTTTTCGATCACATCCAGGGCTTCTTCTTTGGATGTAAAAATCTTGCCAAGAGCTTTTCCTTTGGATACTTTTTTGCCCCAACGGCCTCCTATGTAGATCTTATAGCCGTAAACGCCGTCTTCGATGGTATGAAATGGACATTTGCCTACACAGCGTCCACAATGTCTGCACGCTTCTTCATCAATCTGGATCTTTCCATCCACAACCTTCGCTACTTTGTTTGGACAGGCAGCTTCGATAGCACATTTCTTGCAGCCCTTACATACCTCTGTATTCACTTCCGGAATTCTCTGGCCGATAATGCCCACATCATTCAGATTCGGTTTCACACAGTTGTTGGGACAGCCGCCTACTGCGATTTTAAATTTGTGTGGAAGTGCAACGTTTCTATAACCTTCATAGAAACGTTTGTAAATTTCCTCTGAGATTGCGTAAGAATCCAGAAGTCCATACTGGCAGGTAGTTCCCTTGCAGGATACCACAGGACGTACCTTCGCTCCGGTTCCGCCAGTCACCAGACCTTCCTTTGCAATAAATTTCTGAAATTCTTCGATCTTATCATAAGGGATTCCCTGGATTTCCACGGAAAGTCTGGTGGTGTACAAAAGATTGCCATTTCCAAACTTCTCTGCTGCATCTGCCATACAGCGGTGCTGTGCGGCGGTTACCTTTCCATTTGTGGTAAGAACTCGTGCGGAAAACAGATCTGTGCCTCTGTTATTCAGGAAGCCCATTCCTTTTACTCTTTTTTCATCTTCCGAGCTGACTGTTAATGCTGACATTTTTATACCTCGCTCTGTAATATTTTTATCTATAGCTTCTATTATAGCACCTGAAAGGGATTTTGAAAATGATATTCCGTAGAAATTTCATTGCGGCGTATCCAATGTGCTTTATTTCTTTAAACTGTTAACGTGGACATGTTCTATATTATACAATAGTAATAATATATGCTTCCAGTGCAGCCAGTGCAAATCCTCCCAGTCAGTCCTTAAGAAAAGTCCGGGCTGGCTATCTGATCTATTCCGGCTACCAGGAAGGGGAAGGTGATTCCCCGAAATCAGGCTACGGCTATGAATACCTGCAGCAGATCGCTTACTATGCTGGCTGGGAATACGAATATGTAAACGGCACCTTCAGCCAGCTTCTTGAAATGCTCAAAAACGGCGACATCGACATTATGGGAGACCTCTCCTATACAGACGAACGTGCACAGTATATTGATTTTGCAAACGAGGAGCAGGGAAGAGAATATTATTATCTCTTTGTGCGTGAAGACCGTACAGACATTACTGCCACTGATCTTTCCACCTTACAGAATGCAAGAGTGGGAATCAACAAAGGCAGTGTCCAGGTAGATTTATTCCAGGAATGGTTCTTCTTGTCATTCTGGTTCTTGCAGTTGTCCTGGCGCTGATTCTGACTTTATTTATTACATTATTTCCAGACGAAAGGCCAAAACCTTTCCATGAACAATGATGAGCTTTCCGAAAAAGCATACATTGATCTTGCCACTGGTCTTCCAAACAAAAACAAATGCGAGGAACTGCTGTCTGCCCATTATGTGATCAACAAACCTACCGCCTGCTTTATGCTGGATCTCAATGATCTGAAAAAGGTAAATGACACCCTGGGGCATTAAATGGGTGATATTATGATCCTGAATTTCGCCAAGCTGTTGAGAAAGGTGGTTCCTCTCCAGTATTTTGTAGGACGCTTCGGCGGAGATGAATTCATTGTAGTCGCAGAGGGCATTTCCGGAAAAGAAGAAGCAGAACAGCTGGTCCGGAATATCAAAGAAATGATCTTGAAATTCAATGGATTACGAGGCGAATTCCAGATCAACTATGCATGCGGTTTCGCTTTTTCTGAAGATTATCCCGGTGCCGGGCTGCTGGATCTGTTAAATGAAGCAGATCTGAAAATGTATGCAGATAAGCAGCTGACCAAGCAGGGAAAGGCTAGGTAACATCTAAAAAGGTCCCAATAATATGCCCTTGTTAATGCGTCATTGCCAGCCTGACAATGACACATTACAAGGGCATATTTATCGGACTCTTTTTTTTACTCAGCCAGCATATCTATTCTAAGTTCTCTACTTTTCATTTCCCGCAAAGATAAAATTCCAGTTCCGTATCTTCTTCTCCTGAAATATGATATGCAGCTTCTACATCTGCTCCCCAGCTGTTGATTCCACCCACGCCGCGCATTTTTCCCAGTATACTCACAACCGTGCGGCAGGATGCATGAAGCTCTTCCTTGTGCAGTGCGTTTTCCAGTTCCTGTGGCGTGTACGGGATTGCTGAAAACGCGAAGCAGTCTTTGTCCATAAGAATTTTAAGCGCTCCCACAGAAGCTGCACAAGTGCCCATATGGTTCCTGCATTCCTGTGGAACAAGGTAATCGGAAACCACACATTCTTCTTCGAAACTTCCGAAAATGCCGCCTTTTATACGATCCGGATAAGTTTCCCCAGACAGACCCATCCAGGTATATTTCTCTATCCGCTCAGGCAGGATCAGGCGAAGTCCGAATTCGGGCAGCTGTGGAAGTCCTTTTTCTCCGTGATAGCGCATTTTTACGTGCAATAGCCCAGACATATACACTGTATAGACCATGTCCACCGTTGTCTTTGGAGCTGTTGCAGTAGCAAATGTATATACAATTTCTACTTTATCCAGATTTTCCAGAGCCGGACGCCGTCCTGCAAAATCTTTTACAGCAAACGGATATGCCTGTCCATCTGCATACTCTGTTATCTGACAGTCTGTACATGCGGTAAACAGATCCGCAGCCATCCACTGGGCGCTCTTTACCGGAAAGCCACAGCCCTTGTCGTTCTCGGTGGAGGCTCTCCAGAATGCCGGCTTCGGAGCACGATACAGGCATTCTTTTCCGTTATAGACCAATGACACCGGACCGCCTTCTCCATAGCCGAAGAGCATATCAAAGCCGTTACCATGGATTCCGAGCATCAGATCACCATGAACCACCCTGAAAGCACTTTCCTGCCCCTTTTTCTCCTTCTTTGCAGCCTGTTTTTTCTCTTCCAGCTCTTTCTTTATCCATTTTTTCGATTCGGCATATCCGGCAGTATTCTTTTCATCCTGCAAAGCCCGCTCTTCTGGTGTACTGTACCAGTAGCGAACCTCCTGCATGGCTGGTTTCTCTGTCCGGTCGGCAAACACGATTCCATTTCCGCTAAATGCATAATCTGTGGGGCGATCCAGAAAATCTCCTCCATAGCCCAGCACCTTCCTGCCCTTCTGATCTTCATAATAAACAGCCTGATCTATATAGTCCCAGATAAAACCGCCCTGATACATAGGATACTCATCCAGCAGACGGATATAGCTTTCCATTCCACCGATGGAATTTCCCATATCATGCATGTATTCACAGAGAAGGAAAGGCTTATCCGGATCGTTTTCCAGATATTCCCTTACCTCCTGTGGAGACGCATACATCCGGCTTTCCACATCGCTGATTTCACGGAAATCATGTTTCCAGAAAACACCTTCATAATGCACTCTCCTGGACGGATCCTTTTCATGGAAATATCTGCTCATAGCCTGAATACAGGTTCCTGCGTAGGATTCATTTCCGCAAGACCACCAAAGAATAGATGGATGGTTTTTGTCACGTTCCAGCATGGATACCGCACGGTCTGTCACGCAGGCTTCCCAGGCCGTGTCTGAACCTGGCACATTCCAGGATGGCTCACACAGCCCTGTCTTCTGCCAGGAGCCGTGACTTTCCAGATTTGTCTCATCCATGACACAGATTCCCGCCTCGTCACAAAGTCTATACCAAAGGCTCTGGTTCGGATAATGACAGGTACGCACTGCATTGATTTTATTTTTCTTAAAGACCTCAATATCCTTTCTCATATCTTCTTCTGTGATGGAACGCCCACGATGTGGATTCCACTCATGGCGGTTCACACCATTAATAATAAGCCGCTTTCCATTTAACAGCATAAGCTTATCTTTGATTTCAAACCGCCTGAAGCCCACCTTGTACGGCACGATCTCGATCAGCCTTCCACTCTCATCAGACAGGCGAAGCAGAAGTTTGTATAGCTTTGACTGGTACACATCCCATTTCAGAACGTTGTCAATGGTGATTTCCACTGTTTTCCAAAGTGTACCCGCTCCGCCCCTTTCTTCTGCAGGGGGAACCGTTTCCCTTGTCTTTTTAACCATTTCCTTTGTCTGTGTAAGTGCTCCACTGCACACCAGATTTTCCTCCGGATCCAGCAGTTCCCACTGTACCAGAGACGGTGTTCCGGAAATTTTCACTTCCAGCTCCATCGTTCCGGTACGATAATCATCGGCGAGCCCTGTTTTCGCCCACAGGTCTTCCACATGTGCCAGTGGTTTTCCATAAAGATAAACATCACGGAAAATTCCGGAAAAACGGAAAAAATCCTGATCCTCGATCCATGCGGCACTGCTCCTTTTATAAACCTCCACACAGAGACGGTTTCCTTTTTCTTTTATAAAGGGTGTCAGGTCAAACTCTGACGGAGTAAAACTGTCTTCCGCATATCCCACAAACTGTCCGTTCAGCCAGAGGTACATAGCCTCTTCTACGCCCTGAAAGGAAATACAGATTCTTTTACCTGCCAGTCCCGAAGTCAGATCAAACTCCTTAACATAACTTCCAACAGGGTCGTGCTCCCAGTCAATATGTGGCGGACGTAAAAAAATATGGCCTTCCCACGGATACATTGTATTAATATAATGGATCTTATCGTATCCTGATAGTTCTATATGTCCAGGAACACTGATTTCCCCAAATCCAGCAAGATCTGCGTCTTCCCGGTAAAAATCCACCGGGCGGTCTGCCGGTCTTTCACTCCAGCAAAACTTCCAGATACCGTTAAGGGACTGGTAAAGTGTTTCCCGCTCCGCCTTCATGTCTTCTTCCCGTTCATAAAAATGGTGATCAGAATGGGCATCCAGACGGTTCACGCGAAAGACCTCCGGATTTTCCAGCCAGGATAATTCTGCATGCATAAATCATTTCCTCCTACTCACTCAGCCTGCTGTGTCAGAAAAGCAGCTGATTATTATCTTAGTCACGCAATTTTTCTTCCTGTGCACATATCATCTCCCACGCCTCATCATCAATTTCTTCCTTATGAAATAATTTTCTTTTATCCTTTTCTGTTATTTTCCTGATAACGCGGCATGGATTTCCCGCAGCAATGGACCAGTCCGGAATATCTTTTGTAACCACACTTCCTGCACCGATTACTACGTTATCGCCAATATGTACGCCCGGACACACTACTGTATTTCCACCAATCCATACATTATCCCCGATGGTAACTTCTTTTCCATATTCAAAAGCGGAATTACGTGTATCCGGATAGATTGGGTGTCCTGCCGTATAAATTGCTACATTTGGAGCCATCTGGCAGTTATCACCGATTTTGACCTTTGCCACATCTATGATCGTACAGTTATAGTTTGCAAAGAAATTTTTCCCAACCTCAATATGGGAACCATAATCACAGTAAAAGGGTGGATTGATCCATGCATTCTCTGATTTGCCCAGAAGCTCTTTCACAATTTTCCCAATTTCATCAAAATCAGAACGATCCACAAAGTTGAGCTTTTGAAGGATTTTTCTGCATTTTGTCTGTTCCTCCATAACCGCCTGGTCTGAAATATATGCAACCTGCATATCTCTTCTTTTTTTCATGTCCATTTTTCATTCTCCTTTTTCCGTTAGATTTTTTAGCCAATTATATTTCCTGTAATGCTTATATACAGATGGAAGCTTTACCAGTTCATCAAGATTTAATACAAAATAAACAAGTAAAACCGGCAATTTGAGTACAAATGCAGCTATGAAGCCAAGCGGAACTGCAAAACACCACATCGTAACCGCATCACATTTTAAACCGAATTCCGTATCGCCTCCTGCTGGAAAAATACCACCTATAGTCATAGAATTGATAGATTTTCCAATTACATAATAACTGCTCATAAACAACATATATTTTAGATACCCGTTTGCGGTATCCGTCAGACTTGCAAAGTGTAGGATCACAGGAGTCAAAAGAAGAATCATGCCACCTGTCAAACAACCCGAAACTACCGCAATTTTACATAAAAGATTTCCACTTTTTCTTGCTTCTGATAAGTTCCCTTCACCAAGCAGATTTCCAAGAATAATGCTCCCGCCATATCCAAAACCGGTACATACACAGATTAACATATTTTTCGTTATATTTGCAATGGAGTTGGCAGCTACTGCATCCGATCCAAGATGCCCCAGTATAACAGAATACATAGTAAAACCGCCACCCCAGACAAGTTCATTAAGAAGCACTGGATAAACATGTTTCCAGAATTTTTTTGTCATGCTAACTTTCTTATTTCCTATATCTACTATTCCGATCCAAAGTTCCTTTTTCGGATAGAGAATACAGATCGTAATAACCAGCCCAATCCCATTTGCGATAACAGTCGCCAGTGCTGCACCTGCAATCTCCATCCTTGGAGTTCCAAGGTACCCATAAATAAAAATGGCATTCAGTATGATATTAGAACAAACCACTATTGCGCTAACCATAGTACATTTTCCCACATAGCCACAATTTTTTAGTATTCCCTGTAAAACCTGCAGAATTCCAGAAAACACATAGGAAAATCCTATCAGCTTCAGATATCTTATACCATAATCAATCAATGTGGTATCATTCGTAAACAACTGCATAAGATTCCTGGGGACAAATAATGTTGCAAACAAGAAAAAGACAGATACCAATAATACATATCTTAATACAAGTCCTGCCGATGTCCGTAATCCTTCAAAATCTTTCTTTCCATAATATTGCGCAACAAACATATTCTCCCCGATTGTAAGTGCTGTCAAAATCAGGTTAAAAACAAAAGTAATCTGTGAAGCCAGAGAAACTGCTGACAGAGAATTTTGATTTAAGCCACCCAGCATAAAAGCATCACATGCACTTACAACTGCAAGCATAAATTGCTGTGCCGCGATTGGTAAAGCAAGATTCAGAATTTTAGCTCTGAATTTCTTTTCCATCTATAGTTTATTTCCTTTCTGTGCACAATATGAAAATAAACTTTCTCCATTGATTTTTATACCAGAATCAGCCATAATAATATAACAATCGTTCGCACAGGAGGCACATATAAATGGAAGTATGTCCAAACACTATTTTAAATTCAGATGCATCCGAAAATGTTGCTTATAATGAGCCCGGCTTTCCTGCATATATAAAAAAAGAACAGCTTTCAAGCTATCCTGATTTTCGTGCGGTCAGCCACTGGCATGATGATCTTGAATTTATTCTGATTTTAAAGGGGCAGATGTATTACGATGTTAATGGAGAGAAAATTTCCTTACAGACTGGTGAAGGAATTTTCGTAAACAGCCGCTGTTTTCATTATGGCTATTCTGATCTGCATAACGAATGCCGCTTTATCTGTATCCTGCTTTCCCCACAGCTGCTTTCTGTGAATACTTATTCCATAGAAAATCATTTAAATCCATTGATAAAGAATATTCATTTTCCTTATCTGAAGCTGAATCCATCTATTCAATGGCAGAATTCCATTCTTCGCGATCTTGAAATACTATATGAATACAACGTAAATCAGATACAGCCGTTTATTATTCTTGAAAAATTCGCTCATATTTTTCGTCTGCTTTCTGAAAATATGAATTTCTTTCCGGATCATGACAAAAACACGGAGGACATTCTGGCTCTGACAGCAATGATCGGATATGTACAAAAAAATCATTCCAACAAAATCCTGCTTAAAGATATTTCTTCTGCCGGAAATTGCTGTAAAACCAAATGTACCTCACTTTTTCAAAAATATTTAGCAACTTCCCCTATATTATATCTGAATCGTTATCGTCTGGAAAAGTCTATTTCTCTGCTTCGAAATACTACAATGTCTGTCACTGAAATAGCTTATGCCTGTGGATTTTCAAATACCAGCTACTTTTGTGAGCTTTTTCATATGTATTACAATACCACACCCAGGAAGTTTCGGGGGACCATAAATCCCCAAAAAGAGTAGCGGAAATACCAGTAATGATATTCCCGCCGTTCGTCCTTCTCTTTATTTCTTACTCGCTTACATATGCTCCAGCCAGAAATTATCTATCTTCTCCAGTTCATTCACTTTCTCTCCTGAGTTTTATCAAACACGGTATGATCAGTGTAAGTGATATCACAAATGCAATCCAGTCTGCAAACGGTGTCGCCCATGCAATACCCGATATTTCCATTGTATGATCAAGCACTAACATAAATACTATATCCAGACTGCCCTTGCGAAGTAGTGACAAAAAAGTGGCTGCACCTTTTTACCGATTGCCTGAAAGATTGTGATAACCATAAAGTTTATCGCAGTCGTAGGACACGCAAGACAAATAATTTTCAAAAACTTCTGTCCATACCGAACGGTTTCTGAATCAGATATAAATCCTCTCACAACCGGAGCTGCAAAGAAATATAAAAATACGGTTCCACAAGCAGCCACGATTAAACTATATAAAAATACAGCTTTTATGGATTCTTTCATTCTTTTTATATTTCCGGAACTAAAATTATAGCCAATCAGTGGAAGTGTTCCCTGTGTCATTCCCTGTGTCATTCCCTGTGCAATCGCATAAGCTAACAAATCTACTTTTTGGGCAATGCCCATACCTGCGATTGCTGTATTGGAATAATTTGCCACAATATGATTCAGTGCTGTGTTGGAAATCGTTGACATCATTGTCATAACAAATCCAGGAAGTCCAACCGTGATTACTTCCAATGGAATATTCTGTTTGAAAGAACATTGTGCCGGATTCAGTGTTATAACCGTTTTCCTACGGATATAAAGCAGAAATCCAACGAAATACAACATTGCAATCAGATTTGATAACATTGTAGCAATGGCTGCACCCATAATATTTAACCGTAACCCAAATATAAAAAGCGGATCAAGCGCAATATTTAAAATGCCTCCAAATGCCACACCAAAACCAGCAGGCTTGGAATATCCTTCCGAACGTATCAAATGTGCAAATTCTGTATTCATAACAGTAGGCACAGCCCCTACGCCAATTGTCCAGAAAACGTATTTTTTCAGATATTCCCACGTTTCTGCTTTTGCGCCCAAGACTGGAAACAGCAGCGGTTCCATCAACATGATCATAATTCCTTATAGTAACGAAACTACAATTCCAGACCAGATACAAAACGCTGCAGTATGTCTGGCTTTTTCCCTGTCTCCCGAACCAAGACAACGTGAAATCAGACTCGAGCCACCCATTCCAAACAGATTGGCAAATGCGGTCAGAAACATAAAACAAGGCATGGCAATCGTCGCGGCAGCAACCTGTAACGGGTCATTCAACTGTCCAATAAAAAATGTATCAGCCATATTATATACTACTGTAATAAGCTGGCTGATAACTGTCGGAATAGCAAGAGTCAGCACAGCTTTTTTCACAGGAGTGTCTGTAAAAAGTGTGTTTTTATCATTGCTCACTGTTCTCACACTCCTCTTTATGAAGTCCGGCTATAACACAACCGATTGCTATGTCGTAACTTTCCTTAACGGGCACCGGAAAATGAGAAAAATATCCTGACTGCTCTTCCGATATAAAACCATGAAGCAATCCACGTATTATTCTCTGCCAGTGCATTTTCCGACTGTCTGAAATACAATAATCGTCCAGAACTTTCATAAATGGCTCTGCAGTCACTGCCGCTGCTTCTTTCAAAACTTCATTATTTCCAGATGGCATCTGCATGATAAATCGATAAAGTTCCATATGCTCTGCTGCAAATCTCCGGTAACCTTCTGCAACTGCCTCAATAGCAGGATCACCATGTTTTTCTCCGATTGCATCCATTAAACAATTCTTCTGATCATTCAATGCATTCAGACCAATCTGTGTAAAAAGCATCTCCATACTCTCGATATGTGTGTATAGAGACGCCGTTTTTACCCCAAGCTTTTCTGCTAATTTACGCATAGAAAACTGCTGTATGCCATCCTTTTCAATCATTTCTTTCGCTGACTCAATTATAATTTCTTTGTTCAAACCTTTGTGAAACATGTCATCATCTCCAATCCTAACATCATTAGTTTTAATGTATCCTAATGGTGTTAGGATGTCAAGCTACAGTTCTATGGACGCCAACCAAAAAAGGCATTAGACCATTATATTTGTGTCTTTCTATAAGTAATCAGAAAGTGATTGTGACAGCGCCAATAACGCAGAACAATTGACTTTCATTCATGGTGATATCTGCGTAAGCAGACATGTCCATTTAAGGAGAAAAATCATGACGAATTCTGAAATTGAAGCTTTTTTTGAAATAATAAAATGGGGATCCATCTCTGCCGCTGCCGACAATCTGTTTATAACACAGCCAGCTCTGACCCGCCGGATTCAGACATTGGAAACAGAACTTGGGTATCCCCTGTTTAACAGGAAGAAAGGACAGAAAAGAATCGAATTAACTGAAAAAGGGAAAGCTTTTATATCTGTTGCACACAGATTGCAGGATCTCTGGCAGGAAGCAAAAGATATCAAGGAAATGGATCATTCAGACCTTCTGAAAATATCAGCTATTAACAGTGTCAGCAGTTATATTCTTCCGGAAATATTCCGAAGCCTTTCACATGAGCCCCAAAATATCCGAATCCGGTTTCAGCATTGTCATTCTTTTGAGGCTTATGATTATGTTGCTGAAGGGAGCGTTAATCTTGCTTTGATTTCTGATGAACGCTATTATCCTAATCTTGAAACGATTCCATTATTCCAGGAACCAATGATTCTTTTAACCAACACCTCCCAATCCTATCCAGACATTGTTTCTCCCGAATCTCTGGATCCACATAACGAAATTTTTCTTCCATGGAATCCAGAGTTCCAGATATGGCATGATTATTGGTTCGGATTCCCTGTTCAATACCACGCTTTTATGGATCAGATGAATCTGTTGGAATATTTTCTATCCTGGAAAAATACCTGGGCGATTGCTCCATTTTCGGTTGCCGCCCCAATCAGCAAGCTGCCTTACGTCTCATCGCATCAATTAGACGCACCACCTTCTGACCGAATCATTTATTATGTAAAAAAAATCAATCGGGAAATACGATTTGAACAGACATTTCTTCGTATTTTGCGGCATGAATTAAGTAAATCGCCTGAATTTAAGATCATAGATGGGGCTCGCACAGTAGATGAGCCATTCGAATAAGCAAGGTTATATCTTGATGGAAATTTACAGATTTGAGAAGTGGCGGAAATACCAGAAATGATATTTCCGTCGGTTCCAATGTAACAGCGCTCTGTGCAGCCAATGAGTGAGACTGCGGTAAAACAGCCCCGTAGCACCAAGAACTCGGTCAATTTCAAATTATTGCTCTCATAATACCATATTTTTCTTCAGCGTCACTATTCACACCCTTCACAGCAACACGCTTCGCGGAATGCTACCAGTGAACCGGAATAAAAGGCAGCAATAGAATATCATAAAACCCATTCACGCAAAGCTGATGAAAGTCTCCTGTCCACATCTTTTCTTGTAGCTTCACATTCATCTGGATGCTCTTTGGCGGAACGGAATATAAAACGCATAACAAATTTCAGCCCCACCGGCAGTGCGATTCTAAGCATGGATTCTGGTAATACGAAATGTGTTCCATACTGATACGCAACAGCTTCATACTCGCACTCATGTGGGCGTTTCTCCAGTCTCTTCTCCATACGTCTGACATACTTCCCAGCCTCCCAGAAGCTATCATCATCTGCCCCAAGTAGTATTAACTTTCCCCTAATCTTTTCAATTTTTATCATTTCCGCTTCTGTATGCTTCCGATTTTTTTCGGAATCTATAAAAAGACAGATGGAACGTTCTATATCCCCTGAGCCTTTCGTTTCCTCTTCAACCTTCTTCCAGTATGTTGGATGTTCATAAACAAACGGCATATACGCAAGTGGCTGTCCATGATAGGAAAGCGTAGATGTTTCCGGCACAGGCCATTCCTTGCAGCCGTCCCTTTTCCCCTGCTCAAATCCCTGCCATACAAAATCGCTGGCTGTCATCCCAAATGTCAGCGTTATATCCGGGAAATAAGATGCTGCGACAAGTGCCTCCATTCCAGCTGTGCTCATTCCCATAATACCGACTTTTCTGTTTCCATGCGTCATCAACCACTGAATTGCTGTCTCGATTCTTTCAAGGGGACAATTCACATGGCTATAATTGTGTTTTCCCGGAGAAATGCAGAGCACATTAACGCCATTTCTATGCAGCCATTTTGCGCCGCATTTTGCCATATAATCATTGGGATCATCTCCAAAAAGCCCAATCATCGCACAGTCTGCTCCCCTCGGATTTTCATAGTTTCATTCTTATGGATGATTTTTTGCCATAAAAAAGGAGCCAGATCTCTCCAACTCCTCAAAGTATGTGTCCGCAAACACATACCATAATTGCCATTAAATAATGGTCAAAATGCGCACAACTGGTATCTAATCATTTAGCAAAGCACTTTCAATCATATCAACTTTTTCTTTCCGTCCCATCAATTTATAATACTTACACCACAATAACGGAGATTGAAGTGGAATTTCCGTATTCCCCCAAATCAGCCATTCTACTATTTGCGCTTTATCCAAAGAGCAATCATAAGTTTTTCCATCCTTTACAATAGAAAAACCTGCCATGACATCCACATCTATAGAATTTATGACGAACTCCATAAATGCTTTGGTTTTATATTGGGGATTCGGATTTGGCGGTTGAAGCTCACCCATTTCAGATAAAATCTCCCGTACAGCTTCAACATTCTCATCAGCTATCATCAAATCAATATCATGAAACGTTGATGTAATTCCTTTAAAGTAGAGTAACATTGATGCACCTAAAGCCCACGTAATACCAGTAGTATTAAACCGCTGTGCAATTTCTTTTAGTAATTCAATCTTTTCATTTAGCTCGTTCATAGCAGACCTCCGTTGAATTCCGAAAGAGCACTAACGCATTTTATTTTCATAATCCTGTAATTCATGAAAAATATTATCAACAAATACGATATTGTCTACAATGCGATACATGATAAAATATCTGTGATTCAAGAAATTGATGCGGCGGTATTCCTGCATTTGAAGCCTTGGATTCTCACACAGCTTTAAACTGTCTGCTACATGTTTCAAACATTCCATAGTTGCATCATAATCGTCTAAAACATTTTGCGCTGCCTGCATACTCTTTTTCTCAAAAATCAGATATTGGATGAATCTTTCCAAATCTTCTTCTGCATCTTTTGTCACTACAATCTTATAATCCATATTTGGCCCTCATATCATGAGAAACCGCTGAAGCATCACGATATTTTCCCTGCGCTGCATTCTGACGGGATTTTTCTAACTTATCCAATAGCTCTGCTTCCGATAATGCCTCATATGGATTCGTGCGTGCTCTTTTAATTTCAAATGGAAATCCATTCACAGCCAAAGCCTGTGTTAAAAACATGCGGATTGCAGTTGTTGTATCTGTACCTAAAGCTTTAAATAATTCATCTGATTTTGATTTTAATTCATCATCTACTCGAATTTGAATCGTGCTTGACATATATGATCCCTCCTATTTTATTTGTACTGTTGTTCTGTTATGGTTAGAATAGCAGAGAAATACTGCTAAGTCAATTCATTTGCATTATTAGGGCAGTGTTATATACTCTAAGGCTGAATTGAAGCTGAATCTTTCTTTTAATCTCAAAATATTTTTTTCAATCTCCGATATTACTTCCATGAACGCATCATCACTACAACCTGTCGGATCTGGCAATCCCCAATTATCATCGAAATCCCTGTCAATATATGGACATCCAACATCACATCCCATAGAAATGGCTATGTCCGGTGTTGGGATTTTATCATATGTCTTACTATACTGTGTTTTCTCCATGTCTATATTATATAGTTTCTTCATAAGCCTTACTGCATCCTGATTGATCTGCGGCTTCGTCTCAGTTCCTGCAGAATAGCACTCCGACACATCTCCCGCGAGATGGTTTCCCAATGCTTCTGCGATCTGGCTTCTGCATGAATTGTGGACACATACAAATGCTACTTTTTTCTTATTCATGAAATCCTCCCTTCATATGATTGGCTATTTTTACAAGGGTGAGCATTACTGGGACCTCTGTCAGTACTCCGACTGTTGTTGCAAGTGCCGCCGGACTTGTTGTGCCAAACAAAGCGATTGCTACCGCAACTGCCAGTTCAAAGAAATTCGATGCCCCTATCATGCCCGCAGGAGCTGCAATATTAAAAGGCAGTTTGATAACCTTGCATGCTCCAAACGCAATAAAAAAGATAAAGATGCTTTCAACAAACAGGAAGTTGTTTAAATCCTTATTATCAACTTCATCTCCCCCTGTAAGTTTATTTAAATAAAATTCGTCTCAACAGGTTCCTCTTTTTCTTGTAAACCATACATTTCCTTACCAAGCGCGATACTCTTCATCAAAAAGCTCATATTTCTTGCCAACGTACGCATCACCTGTCTGCCCTCCTCATCTTTTTCTGCTTCTCCACGATTAAGTCCATGAATACTGTTCCAATATTGACTGGATGCGATCGGCATACCAGAAATTGTGAAAAATTTATTCAGTTCATCAAAAGTAGAGGAACATCCACCTCGGCTTGCACAAACAACACTCGCACCTACCTTCATTGTTTTATCAAAAGGAGTACTTAAAAACAAACGGTCAAGACACGCAATAAGTGTAGCATTTGCAGACGCATAATACACCGGACTTGCTACCACCAAACCATCTGCTGTTTCAAATTTAGACGACAGTTCATTTACTACATCGTCAAATACACACTTTCCTTTTTTGGCACACTAACCGCAATCAATACAACCACGCACATTTTTATTGCCTATCTGAACAATTTCAACTTCAATGCCTTCTTCATCAAATACTTTTTTCATTTCATTCAATGCAATGCTTGTATTGCCATTCATTCTCGGACTTCCATTAATTGCTAATACTTTCATTCTATAATAACCTCCGTACTTTTATCTTTATATTGACAACAATTGATGCAACTTCGTATAATTATATTCATACTATAAATAATTTCAAGTACTATCATTTATGATAGGTACTATCTTGGAGGAAAGCATTATGATTAGTAATTATATCGAAAAAGCCAATTTTGAAGAAACCGGGTTCAGCTATACTTTGTCGCTTATATCCGGCAAATACAAAATGATTATTCTTTTCTGTCTGATGGAATTTAAGACAGTTCGTTTTAACGAATTAAAAAGATACTTAAAAACTATATCTGACAAAACCCTCAGCACAAATCTCAAGGAACTTGAGGCAGATCATTTGATTGTCCGTCACGAATATCCACAAGTTCCACCGAAGGTTGAATATAGCTTAACAGACAGAGGAAACTCATTAATGGAAGTGCTGGATCTGCTATGTGTTTGGGGTGAAGAAAACAGACCTAAATCCTGTTAATCACATCCAACGAATACTGAAAGCATCTGATGTACTACATCTTTGGCATACAAGTAGTACATCTAACTTACCTTGAAAAATTTCGCAATAAAATAGCTGTTCATCGAAAAAGCACAGCTATTTTGTATATTTTCTTATTCAACTAAATAAACTGGAGTTTAATGATTCCACACCATTATAAATTCCTTTTCTCCCGTATTATCATCTACATTTTCAGATTGGATACTAAATTCCTCTCGTAGATAAAATTGAATTGCTCGCTCATTTTTTTTATAAACGTTCAATCTTAGATTGGACTTAACTTTCTTCATATAGTCCAATAGCTGTTTCCCAATTCCCTTTGACTGTGCTGCCTCTTTTACAAAGATTCCCTCAATGTAGTCGTTATTTAATCCGATAAATCCATCTATCTGATTTGTACTGTCAACTTCATGTACATATATTTCTGCAAGGGGCAGCATTTCTTTTACCATATCAAAGTTGCTCTGCCAATAATCGGGAGATATAAAACTGTGTGCCTGAATATTCGTATTCAGCCATATTTGCATCACTGCATCTATATCACCATCAACGTATTGTCTTATCATTTCATCATCTCCGTAAATTTCGATTGAGATTTCACCTGTTTTAAGAGACTTAATAACTGTTATATTTTGTTATTAAATTCTCTGTAAACCCTTGAAAACACTGGATTTGTCGCAGGTGAGCTTTCCCTTATTGTTTCCCTTGTGTTATATCTTCCCATGTAAGTTTACGAACTCTGGTAAGGGAAAATACAAAGGCAAAAAAATTATATAAAACAGTATAACACAAAATAAAAGTGACATGGTGAACTGATTGAAATGCTTCTGATTTTTGAAACTGATGATTGAGCAATAAGGTGATAAGATACGATGAGAACAATATTTGCAGAATACAATCCACAGTGCAACAGCATTGATGTTTCTACCAGTGCAGGCTATATGATTCGCATTGACTGTTGGGAAGCAGAAAAGAATTTAAGAACCACACCCGGATCAGATTGTGCTTTGACGTCTCTTGCAATTGATGAACCATTAGAATATGCAAGGTTATATCTTGATGGAAATTAGGAGATAGTAAAGAGATTATTTGCGGTGGTAAATTTCGTTGCAACCACACACCCTATGGGTTAAAAGAGATGCAGGAGCCGCGACGCCTGCCAAATAATCTCTTTCATCTATAAATGCTCTGTTCCCGATGGATAAGGCTTTTTTTGCAATGAAACTGTGTATTTATGTATCAAAGGGACTCTACTGTCTTCTGTCTATGAATAAATTTTTCCCACGGTTTATATCCCTTCATGTAAGAAAAATCTTCTTCATTTCTGAATCCTTCCATCAATTCTTCTTTCATTTCTTTGGCATACGAATTTTCAGTATCCCGGAATTTCATGTGTTGATATAATTTTGATTCTCGGAAATCACCCATGGTATCTACGTTCTCCAATAGCTGCTTTGCTACCTGCAAAGTGCCTTCCACATCTTTTTCGGCAACTACAACATTTAACATTGCTGCACATTCATGATATTTTCCCATATCAAATGCATTGGCTAAAACACTCATTTTTTCAGCCAGAAATCTTGCATATTCATGTTTGCTTTCCTCAAGAGCCTTGGTGATCATGATGCCAAAAGCCAGATTTAATGTAGTATATGTTGTAAAGATTACATCTTCGAGTTTTTCATATGCATCTTCTGTTTTTCCCTGTTCCATATATAACTGTCCCATTTTTACTTTTTTCACAGGGTCATAATCGGAAAAATAACGTAGATATTTTTCTGCCATAGCATAATTCTTTTTCCTTAAATAAAAGCCAAACAGGGAATCTGCTGCATGGTGCTGGATCTTTTCCTCTTCGTCATTCAAAGCTATTTCATACCAGGCATTAATTTGTTCATCGTACTTATCCGGATTATCACATTCACCAATAAGTCTTCGGGAATCGAGCATTACTGCAATCTGCCAGATCAGCATGTTGCAGTTTGGGTATTTTTTTATAGTATCTACGGCCCACTGATATGTTTTTTCGTAACCTTCCTCAAAAAACATTTTGTCCATCTTCTGAATAAGTTCTCCGATTTCAAAATCTGTCAATTTTTCCTGAAAAGACAACAGGGTATCAAGAGAAATATGCAGCAGCCTTGCAATAGGTGCCAACAATTCAATATCTGGCTTGGAGTTTCCATTTTCCCATTTGTTTACTGCCGGGGTAGTAACTCCCAGTCTGTTTGCCATCTCTTCCTGTGTATATCCGGCTTCTTTTCGGTATTTTTTTATCACACTTCCAATATCCATTTAAATTCTCTCCTAACAGAAATTCCAAAAGCTTTTGTGACTAAATCATAACAGCATTCAGGATATAGCACAATTGAATTGTTGTTAATTATCTTTCAGATATTTTAACTGATGGGAAACTTTTTCAGAACCTTATGCATATTCTAAAATCAGAAGGTCAAAAAAGGAGTTTCCACATGAAAAATAGAAAATGGCTCTCGCTAGCGGCAGCTGTGGTTCTTACAGCAACTGCACTTCCAATGACAGTATTTGCTGAAACTAAGGACAGCACCGAAGAGAAAAAGCTTACGGAAGTTACTCTGAATGAAGTGGCTCATTCCATTTTTTATGCGCCTCAGTATGTAGCGATTGAAAATGGATATTTCCAGGAAGAAGGGCTGGATCTGACACTTGTTACAGGATTCGGCGCAGATAAAACCATGACTGCACTTATTTCCGGAGAGGCTGATATTGGCTTCATGGGAGCAGAGGCTTCGATTTATGCTTATCAGGAAGGTGCAACGGATCCTGCCATAAACTTCGCCCAGTTGACCCAGCGAGCCGGAAACTTCCTGGTCGCCAGAGAGGAAATGCCTGATTTTAAATGGGAAGATCTGAAAGGGCAAAAAGTTCTTGGCGGTCGAAAGGGTGGCATGCCAGAAATGGTATTTGAATATATTTTGAAAAATCACGGAATCGATCCAGCTACGGATCTTGAGATTGACCAGAGCATTGATTTTGGTTCCACTGCTGCCGCTTTTACCAGTGACATGTCGGCGGCTTTTACGGTTGAATTCGAGCCTTCTGCAACTGCACTGGAAAAAGAAGGGGCTGGTTATGTAGTAGCTTCCTTAGGTGTAGATTCTGGATATGTTCCTTATACTTCCTACAGTGCCAAAACCAGTTTCCTGAATGAAAATCCTCAGATCATCCAGAGTTTTACCAATGCCCTTCAAAAGGGAATGGATTATGTACAGAGTCATTCTCCTGAGGAAATTGCCCAAGTGATTGCACCACAGTTCCCGGAGACAGATCTGGATACACTTACTACCATCGTTACCCGTTATTATGAGCAGGATACCTGGAAAGAGAATCTGGTATTCGAAAAGGATAGTTTTGAACTTTTACAGGATATTCTGGAGAGTGCAGGAGAATTGTCTGACAGGGCAGATTATGAAAACCTGGTTACAACTGCATTCGCTGAAGCTGCGATTTCTTAAAAAAGTTACTATTTAATGTGCTGGGGAATCGACACCCAGCACATTAAATAGCAAATACCGTTCTCTATGCCTCCACCGCATTCACTGACTCACGAATACACGGAATACATTCAACAAAACAATTCCCATCATCCAGTTCCACCTCTTCTTTTGTCAGAATCCCGATAATGATCTGACAGGCTTTATAGCCGATATCGTGGAGCGGAAGAGCCATGGTAGTAAGCGGCGGCTTTTCATAACATGCCATTTCACGGTTATCATAGCCAGCCACAGCCACATCCTTCCCCGCATGAAGTCCCAGTTCATCCAGACGGTCATAGGTCCCGCCAGCCATAAAGTCATTCATACAAAAAATAGCCGTAGCACCTTTTTCCAAAAGGATATCTGTGTTCTCATAACCACTCTGCCGGTCCCAGTCACCATAAGTGACCATATCCGGATCATAGAGAATCCCTCCTTCGAACAAAGCCTTCTGGTAGCCCTCCAGACGGGACTGGGTATGAATACTCTCCTTCTTCCCTGCAATAACACCAATTTTCCTGTGTCCTCTGGAAACAATATAACTGACCAGATCATGGGCACCTTTGATATCCTTCACCACTACAGATGGAATTTTCCCACTGCCAGTAAAACCATAAGCAACTACCGTTGGAATGGGCAGATCCTCTGGGATAATATCGATCAGGCGCTCATGGGCAGCCACATAAATAATTCCTTCGACCTGCTTTGCCAGAAGCTTCTGGAACTCCTGACGTACAATTTCCTTGTGACGGTTATCACGGTAATAATTATCCTGGAATTTCTTATAAAGACGGAGATTTACAAGAAGGATCTGGTAATCAGCTTCCTCACAGTATTCCGTAATGCCGTCGATAATATCAGGAAGAGCAAAAACTGTCATATCTTCAGCAATAACACCGATACTCCTGGTGTTTTTGGTTTTCAGATTTTTGGCAACATAATTAGGCGTATAATTCATCTCGCGAATCACCTTCTCTACACGCTCCCTGGTGGCGTCACCAACGCTGCCTTTATGATTTATAATATTGGAAACAGTCGCAACTGATACGTTACAGGCTTTTGCAATTTCTTTTATGGTCGGCATGGAACTTCTCCCTCCGGTTTTCTTATCTGATTACGATAAATATCCAGGGCTTTAAACTCCCCATACCAGCATGGGAAGCTTATGGATATCTCTCATTTTTATCAATTCTTTCTATCACAATCTTATCATATTTTATTCACAGCTACAATTGCCACTTCTTCCGCTTTGTAATTTTTCAAAGGGCTGCAGCACTCTTCGCTCCACGGCCCTATCCACACATGCATATATCACCATCTGGGGAAAAGAAACGCCGATCGTAAGCAGCAGAAACAGAGAATATGGTGCCAGAGTCAGCAAAACTCCGCCTGCAATTCCCGCAGTCAGCACAATTACCATACTCATTTTCCATTCCAATGCCATAATGAGAAACGTATTTTTCAATAATGCCCACACACCAAGCTCCAACATAGCGGACATTGCAAAATAGTATCCCCCGATAAGTACGGCAAAGATCATTACACCGATTCCACATCCGATCAGCACATCATGAGTAGTTCCCTTTCCGAAATTTCCTGCGAGACTGAGTAAATAATAGGAATAAAATCCAAGAGCGCCGGTGAGCACTCCAGCTGGAAGATTTTTCAGAATATCAGACTTAAATTCTTTCCAGTAATCCTCCAGGGAAAAACCATATCCTACCCGGTAAATTGCTGAAAGATAACGGTTCAGTGCTGACAATGCAGCCGGAATCGTTACAATTGGAATACAGCATAAAAGAAACAGAACATTTACCACAACCAGTCTGCCGGCATAATTCCAGAGTACATACCCAACTCTTTTTACACCGCCTTTTGGCGTTTCTCTCTCCTTATCGTTGTTTCCCTGGTACCAGTCCATAAATCTCTTTGTCAGTCTCATATGCTTCTCCTCAAAATTGCAGCCTGATTACAGCAGCTCTATACACTCCACAAAACATCATTTGCGAACAGTCTCTAGAATCTGCCTCTCCAAAAATGACTTTTGCAAATGCATTTTTAACCTCTTACAGGCAGAGCCACCGCCCTGCCTGAGAATATAAATGTTAATATTGTTATAATTTAATTTTTCATACCTGTCAGCACAATTCCTTCCACAAAGCTCTTCTGCCCGAAGATATAGATCACAATACCAGGAAGGATTGTCATAAACGTGGCTGCCAGTGCCACCGACCAGTTAGTTCCGAAGGAGCCGGTAAAGTTGGTCAGCGCAATGGCAAAGGTAAATTTGCTCATGCTGTTAATGTAAATGATCTGCTGAAGCAGGTCGTTCCAGATCTGGATGAACAGCATCATTCCAACTACAACTACCGCCGGTTTGATCGAAGGAACAAGAATGGTCCATAGGATTCTCATTCTTCCAGCCCCGTCAATGGAAGCTGCCTCATCAAGTTCCTTTGGAATCGTCATCAGAAACTGCCGGATCAGGAAAATGTTGAAAAAACCACCACCTGTTAAGAACGGCAAGATCAGCGGCCAATATGTATCACCCAGTCCCATTCCCTTTGTCCAGAAAATATACAGAGGAATCAGGGTTACCATTCCAGGAAGAAGAATCGTGCCAACACAGATGTTGAAGATCAGCTTTTTCCCACGGAACCGAAGTCTTGCAAAGGCATATCCGCAGAAGATTGCTGTAATAGTACCAAAGGTAACTGCCGGAATGATAATAGTGAAAGTATTCTTAAAATAAGTCCAGTACTCAAAAGTCTCCAGCGCTTTGGAATAGTTTGACCAAAGCCACTCATGAGGAATAAAGGAAGGCGGATACTCATTCAATGCCGCCGTGCTCATCAAAGAAGATCGGAAAATCCACCAGATTGGAAGAAGTACCAATGCCGCCAGAATCAGTACAATGAAAAATGCCAGAATGTTAAAGGCTTTTTCTTTTCGTTTTCTGCTTGCCATTTTTCCAGCCATTTCTCATTCCCCCTCTCCGAAGATCTGCTCTTTCTGTGTCTTAAAGAGTACTGCTGTGAAAATTCCAACCAGGACAAAGAAAATAACAGAATAAGCAGCTGCATATCCCAGTTTGTTTTTCTTAAATGCATAAAGATAAATAACATAAGACATAAACATGGACTTTTTGCCAGGACCACCGTCTGTAAGAGCCAGTGCCGGGTTGATAACCTGGAGATGTGTGATCAGGGCAGTCAGCACGTTGTAAAAAATAATCGGGGAAATGCTTGGAATGGTAACATTCCAGAAACGCTGCCATGCATTTGCACCGTCAATTTCAGCTGCTTCCAGGTAAACCCTTGGTACATTCTGAAGTCCGGCAAGGAAAACCACGATCAGGTTACCACTGGTCCAGATTGCGATTACCACCAGGGAAGGTACTACCTGGCTGGGACTGTCCAGAAAACGCTGGGGCTTTAGTCCCACCATTCGAAGGACAAAGTTAAAAAGTCCGAAGTTGCCTTCATATAACCATTGCCATCCCTTGTAAACGCCGATTGCAGGCAAAAGGTATGGAATGAAGAAAATAGAACGGAATAATGTCCGTCCCCATATTTTCATATTCAGGAGCAGGGCTACCAGAAGTGAATAAATAATAGCACCTACCACAGCAAGAAGAGCGTACAGAATCGTCGCTTTTATAGAGTCAGCAAAATAAATATCTTTTGTAAAAATACGTTTGAAGTTGTCCATTCCCACAAATTCCGGTGAGGAAAGACCATTCCACTTAAATAGACTTAAAACAAATACTGCCAGTGTCGGCAGATAACTAATCAGACTTACTCCAAGGAATGCCGGTATCAGACAGAGATAAGCGGTCCTTTCTTCTTTTCTACCGGCTCTTGATGTCACTTTCATTTTGTTTTTCTTATTTGCTTTCATGCCCGCACCTCTTAAAAGGGAGCTGACCGGTATCTGTCAGTAATATGAAATAATATCCTTGGACAGTAACCGGTCAGTCCAGTTGCTTTTCCTAATTATCCAGCAGATTTTCACTGCTGCTTCATGTTACCTATTAGCAGTAACTGTTTCGTTCACTATTTTGCTATAAAATAACCAGCACTAGAGTCTGTATGAACGGCTCCGATCAGTCATTGTTCTCAGCAAAGATATCCTGAAGCTCTTCCAGGTTTTCATTGATTGCTTCTTCCATAGTTTCCTCACCAGCCCATACACTGGAGAATACAGAATCAAGTGTAGCATTAAATTCTTCTGTTCCATTTACATAATACCAGGAGGTAGACTGGGCGTTGTTCATAGCATAATCCACTACTGCACTCTTGTACATATCTTTATCCGGATAATTCGGATTGCTGATCCATTTGTCTGTTTTCTCCGGATCGGTGTACCAGGAATCCAGGATCGGCATCCATGTTCCAGCCTCGATCAGTGACCAGGAATTCTCTTCCTGATAGTACCATTTCAGCCATTCCATAGCTTCTTCCGGATGCTCTGTTGTGGAGAATACAACGTTTGGTCCGCCAGTACAGATGGTAACCTTTTCTTTCATATAAGGCAGAACACCTACACCATAATCGAAATCAGCGCTTGGCCCAAGGAAGGTGCCCACATTCCATGCACCATCTGTTGCCATAACTACTTTCTTGCTTCCAAGGGAGGATTCAAGAGCATTTGCAGCACTTGTTACAGGAGGTGCACAGTGGTAAACATCTGACAGATCTGCAATTTTCTGGAGTGCTTCTACCGTCTCCGGAGAATCGATGGTACACTCGGAGCCATCTTCACTGTAATATCCGCCGCCATTGGATTTTGCCCATACTTCCAGCTGCCATGGCAATGTGTTAATGGTACAGCCGTAAATATCTACGTTGTCCGCATCAAAATCAGGATCCAAAGCATTCTTTCCATTGATATCCAGAGTCAGTTTCTGTGCTGTCTGGACAAATGTATCCCAATCCCATGCATTCTCAGCATCTGCCGGCGGAGTCACCTCTGCGGGATCGATTCCCTGCTTCTCACAAACCTCTTTCAGAAGATCGTTGTTGTACCAAAGGTTCAGAACTTCGTTTGCTGCAGAATATGCAACCGGTGTACCGTCATAGCGGAATGTAAGACAGTCAAGCGGCTTCGCATCACCGTCTCCATACATGGAGCTGATGTCTGCAAGAAGTCCGTTCTCTGCGAATTTCAGCACGCCGGCCTCACTCATAATACCGGTATCCGGAAGTTCGCCAGCTGTAGCCATGGCATTCAGCTTGGTAACGTAGGTATCGTGGTCAATCTTAACTACTTCTACTTCAATTTTGTCCTGCTCGCTGTTGAACTTATCAGCAACTGCCTGTGTAGCTGCTGTCTCAGTTTCATTTCCCCACTGTGCATATGTGATCTTTACTCTGTCACCATCTGCTGCAAAAACCGGAACTGCTGCTCCAACCATCATTGTTCCCGCAAGTAAAATCCCCAATAACTGTTTTTTCTTCATACTACTTCTCCTTTTCTTAATCTTATTATAACGGCTTTGCCTGGCCGCTGTAAACATTTACTGTCACATCAAACTCTTAACTTGTGCCATACCAGCATTTCCCCCTGTCCCCGGTTATTCCACATACAATAGGGAACCGCCTGCAGGGAAACTTCTTCTTTTTCCAGTTTCACACTTCCGTATAGCTGTTTTTCTTCTGCTGCACCTTTATTCTTCACCCGGATTCCTTTATAAGAAAGTGTAGGAACATTTCCTACCAGTCCCTCTGCCGGGTCTGTTTCTTCTATAGAAGTGTTCTCTTCTATAAAAATCTCAGAAAGAAATCTGCCGTTTTCTTTTTCCTCCAGACAATATACAAGAGGTCCTTTCATCAAAGCTGCTTTTCCTGCATCAGCTCTTACCTGGTCGTTTGCTCCCATCCATCTTGGATGCACATGGAAATTCAGACTGATATGAGTATCCCCTGGTGAAATGCTAAGTCTCTGATAGCCTTTATCCGGATGTATCTCTATGGAAATTCCATTCTGTACACATTCACAGTTCTCACTATACCATGGAATGCGGATATTCAGGTCTCCTGGTCCTGACGACTGCACCTCGATCAGAACCTTTCCATCCTGCAAAAGTGTGGAATCCATTTTTATCTTCATCCTGCTTTCTCTGATTTCTGCATCTGCTGTAGAGGAGATAAACTGATTAATATAAACAGCTTCTTCATCTGCCGCATATATGTACTGTCCAAGGGAAGCAAGTGTCCTTCCCACGTTTGGAGGACAACAGGCAACTCCAAACCATTTTTGCCTTATCGGTTTCACATGCTCCATATAAGTGTGCTCTGTGCAGAATTCCGGCACCACCTCAAGAGGATTTACATAAAAATACCGGTCTCCTGCAATATTGATTCCTGCAAGTACGGTATTGTACAGTGCTTTCTCCACATAATCATAATAAGAAGCATCTCCTGTGATGGCAGCCATCCTCTGGCCGAACATCATCACTCCGATAGAGGCACAGGTTTCTGAATAATTGGTACTGTTTGGAAGGTCATAATCCGTAGTAAAGCGCTCACGGAAACCGCTGCTTCCGATTCCTCCTGTAATGTACATCCGTCGTTCTGTCATATTGTTCCAGATTCTAGTGCAGGCCTCCATAAGTTCCGGATTCTCATCCTCCCCTGCCAGATCTGCCATTGCAGAACACATATACATTTCCCTTACTGCATGTCCAACCGCCTCATCCTGCTCTACCGGAGGCTTATGAGCCTGTGAATATTCCAGATCGTATCTCTCGAACTCCGGAAAAAATTCCGGATGTCCTCTTCCCTCAATCTCCGCCTGCAGATAATTGGGATTTTTCCCCCGCTCCTGGATGAAATACCTCGCCTGCTGAAGATAAAGCTTCTCACCAGTCTCCCGGTAAAGCTTCACCAGGGCAAGCTCGATTTCCTGGTGTCCCGGATAGCCCCGCTTCTGGCCTTCCCCTGTACCAAATACCCGGCATATAAGATCTGCATTCTTCTTCGCAATAGCAAGGAATTTCTCTTTGCCTGTTGCCTGATGATAAGCAACTGCTGCTTCGATCATATGTCCTGCTGTGTACAATTCATGGCCTTCCACCAGGTTCGTCCATTTCTTCGCAGGTGCATTTACGGAAAAATAAGTGTTCAGGTATCCGTCTGGTTCCTGCGCTTTCCCGATCAGGTCGATAACCTCATCCGCAAGCTTTTCCAGATGACTCCCACGGCCGCCTGCTATGGTGTAAGCAACCGATTCCAGCCATTTATAAAGATCTGTGTCCTGGAAAACAACTCCTTTTCTCTCTCCCTTTTCTTCTCCTGCTGCAATGCGGAAATTATGGATACAATAGGTAGGCTCTGAGTCTTCCAACTGATCATTGAGAATCTTCCACTGATGGGGAATGATTTTTTCGCTTACTTTGTTCACATATTCCCCAAACAAGCTGTCCGTAATCCGGATTCTTTTCAGATCCAATTGTTTCAAGTGTTTTTTCATATTTGTACCTGCCTTTGCCGATTTTGATTAATCGTTTAATTTCCTTTGTAAAAAATAAAAAACAGGATTGATACCATGTTTTTCTTTTGTTTTACTCGTTTCTTATTAATCGTTTTACTTATCTTTGAACTGATAGTACCACGCCAAATGTATTTTGTAAATACCTATTATTTTTTTCAGCTATTATTATAGATAATATGCTTGTTTTTTATGGATTATTACTATATTTTCAGTGAAATTAAACGTTTTTTCACATATTAGCATGATCTTATATATGGATTCTTGGCTTTTCTATTCCATTTGGTATCAATAAACACTTTGTGAAATTTTCCCAGCAGACGTTTTCTCCAATTTTCTTATTTTCTATTTTTCTTTGTTATCCTCTGGTTTTGTCAGACAATTTCTGGTATAATATGTTTAATTATAATTTTTTTAAGACGCAAGAGGCAAAAGGTATTTTTCCCTTTACTTAATGTTGTATTTTCATTACTGTGCATAAACTGCCCAGCAACGTAATTTCAGGAGGTACTAATGAAATTAAATTCAAACTGTATGGCCTGTCAGCTCCGCAAGCAGGAGGCAAAGATTCGTCACTTTGACGATGAAGACAGGAAGAAACAATATATGGAAGAAATCCGTCGTCGTTTTGAGAATCCCAGAGAGGGCGACTGTGTTCCCAGCATTTCCACAGAGCTGAAGAAATTCTACTGCTCCTTCTGGGGCGTTCCCATGGAAGATTTTGCCCAAATCAACCAGGAATATGACCAGCTTATGCTGGATCTGGAAGATGACCTTCATTCTACCATCCGCTATTCCGAAGATCCGTTGAAAGCTGCACTGATTTATGCCCGTACCGGCAATTACATTGATTTTGCAGCACTTCCCGAGGTCAGTAAGGAGACTGCACTTTTCCTTATAAAGAGCGAAAACAAGGATACACTGGATGAACAGGAATATAAGAACTTTTGCCAGGATATGAAAGAGGCATCAAATGTTGTGTATATTACCGACAATTGCGGCGAAATTGTTCTGGATAAGATTGCCATCCATGTTCTGAAAAAAACGTTTCCAAATATACGTGTCACAGCACTGGTACGCGGTCTCCCTGCTGGAAATGACGCTACCATGGAGGACGCCGAATTTTGCGGGCTTACAGATATCGTCCCGGTTCTTGGAAACGGCAGCGATGTGGGCGGAACCTGGTTTCACGGAATCAGCACCCACACACAGGAGCTTTTACAAAACGCAGATGTGATTTTAGCCAAAGGACAGGGGAATTATGAAACCATGCACGGCTGCGGCCTGAACATCTACTACCTGTTTTTGTGCAAATGTGACTGGTTTCAGAAGCTTTTTCATGCAAAACCGCTTCAGGGAATGTTTATAAATGAAAGAAGAGCACCAAGAGAAACTGCTTTTTCGTCAGATTGACAAGAAACCGTCCAAAAGTTTGTACGATTCTGCCCTAGCCCTCCAAAGCCATTTTCGCTATACTAACAACAGATGAAAAAAGCATCGAACGAATTTCGAACATATTAATTAATTGAGTATTTTGGAGGAAAAATCATGGCAAGCTTATCATTACAGCACATTAACAAAACCTACCCGAATGGTTTCCAGGCAGTTAAAGATTTCAACCTTGAAATCGAAGACAAAGAGTTCATCATCTTCGTTGGACCATCCGGATGTGGAAAATCTACTACACTTCGTATGATCGCAGGTCTTGAGGAGATCAGCGGTGGTACATTAAAGATCGGTGACAAAGTTATGAACGATGTAGAGCCGAAGGACCGTGATATCGCAATGGTATTCCAGAACTACGCTCTGTATCCTCATATGACAGTATATGATAACATGGCATTTGGTCTGAAACTTCGTAAAGTTCCGAAGGACCAGATTGACAAAGCAGTTAGAGAAGCTGCCAGAATCCTTGACCTTGAGAAACTTCTTGATCGTAAACCGAAGGCTCTTTCCGGTGGACAGAGACAGCGTGTTGCTATGGGACGTGCTATCGTTCGTAATCCTAAGGTATTCCTTATGGATGAGCCTCTTTCCAACCTGGATGCTAAACTTCGTGTACAGATGCGTATCGAGATTTCCAAGATTCACCAGAGACTGGGCGCAACTATCATCTATGTAACACATGACCAGACAGAGGCTATGACCCTTGGTACCAGAATCGTTGTTATGAAAGATGGTGTTGTTCAGCAGGTTGATACACCACAGCACCTTTATGAGCAGCCAGGCAACCTGTTCGTTGCAGGATTCATGGGATCCCCGCAGATGAACTTCCTGGATGCACAGATCGCAGAAAAAGGCAGTGACCTTGTTGCTAAGATTGGTGAGTATGAGGTTGTTGTTCCAGCAGCGAAAGCAAAAGCTCTTAAAGACGGCGGCTATGTTGGCAAGACAGTTGTTCTTGGTATCCGTCCAGAGGATATCCATGATTCCCAGATGTTCATCGAGGCTTCTCCAAGCGCTCCAATGACATCTACTGTTAAAGTATATGAGCTTCTTGGTGCTGAAGTATTCCTGTACTTCGATGTAAACGGAACTCAGGTTACAGCACGAGTTGATCCTCGTACAAACTCCAAGACAGGCGATACAATCAAATTCGCATTCGATATGGAGAAATCTCACTTCTTTGATAAAGAGACAGAGCTTGTTATCTGCAACTAATATTTAAGAAGCATGAATTTAAGCCTCAGGGGGTTCTCCCCTGGGGCTTTTTTGTGGTATACTATGAGTACTTAATGAGCACAAGCCGGCAGGCGCCGGGCGAATTTAGTGCGAATGCACACCTGGACACTTAATGAGCGCAAACCGGCAGGCGCAGAGCGAATTTAGTGACCAGGTGTACTATGAGCCCGACTTGAACCACTTGCAAGCGCAAACTTTATTATTTTTCACCCAAAGGAGACCTCACATGAAATTACTTCAAATTCTCCAGAAATGCCTGGAAGACTGGCAATCCATCAGTCATCTGGACTTCTGCCTTGTAAATTTAGACAACACCATCTATATCAGCACCTGCGACAGAGCCCTCCCCTCCGAAGAAAAGCTGGAAGAATTTAAAGAGGACGATGCCCTGTGCATTTCCAATATGAACTGCCGCCTTTACAAAGTTACTGAAAGTCATCAACTCCAATATATCCTCATTGTATGGGGAAATACAGAAGCCGCTTCCACCATCGGAGAACTGGCTGTGTGCCAGATTGAAAGCC
The DNA here is from genome assembly GCF_052122375.1 of Blautia sp. HCP3S3_H10_2. Taxonomy (NCBI): domain Bacteria; kingdom Bacillati; phylum Bacillota; class Clostridia; order Lachnospirales; family Lachnospiraceae; genus Blautia; species Blautia sp. HCP3S3_H10_2. The sequence goes on along the minus strand of NZ_JBQKCL010000001.1, from coordinate 191,651 downwards.
TTCTTACTGCTTATACTGAAAAAAGTGATAAAAATGTATTCATGCAGAATCTTCTCCTAGGCTCCTACTCTGAAGTAGATGCCTTTAACCGTGCCAAGAAGCTTCATATTGCCACCACTGTCAGACGGGCTGTTTTCCTTGTGGAAACCAAGCAGAGCAAAGATGAAAATGCCCTTGCTACCATTCGCAATATATTCTCGGCCAAAACCCGTGACTTTATTACTGCCATTGATGATTCCGGCATTATCGTCCTCCGCGAGCTGCAGCCATCTGAAGATTACTCTGACCTGGACGACATTGCCCATATGCTTGTGGATATGCTGAATACCGAGGCCATGACTTCTGCCTGGGTTTCCTACAGCAATATTGCCGATGATCTCAAGCAGCTTCCAGATGCCTATCGAGAAGCACGCACGGCTCTGGAAGTCGGTAAGATTTTTTACACTGGTAAAAACGTTTTCGGATACAACCGTCTGGGAATCGGGCGTTTAATTTATCAGCTTCCTGTGGATATCTGTGAAATGTTTATTGATGAATTTTTCAAAGAAGAAACCCTGGATTCCATTGATGATGAAACTCTCACCACCATCCGTACCTTCTTTGAAAACAACCTGAACCTTTCCGAAACTTCCAGACAGCTTTATGTACACAGAAATACTCTGGTATATCGTTTTGAAAAATTACAGAAAAAATTCGGGCTTGATATCCGGACCTTTGAAGACGCACTCACCTTCAAGCTGGCGATGATGGTGGTAAATTACATCAAATACAAAAAGTCCGAGTAAAATATTGCTGTGACCTTTCGTCAAAAAAGCACCTCGTGGAATGCAACCACTAAACAGTAACAATCAATCAACAATCAATTTTTTCTTGACTTAAAGTACACTTTAACATGTATAATAAAGAAAACAGATTTGGCCATAGAGCAATTTCAGGATTCTGCGTATCCCCTTTGCTCTATGGCCTGTCTTTCAAGAAAGGAGTATTTCATCATGGATAAAATCAAAAAAAACTTCGGTTTTGGCTGTATGCGTCTTCCTATGAAGGATGGCGAAGTAGACAAGGAACAGATGTGTAAAATGGTAGATACTTTCCTGGAGCAGGGCTTCAACTACTTTGATACCGCTCACGGATACCTGGATGGGAAAAGCGAGCTTGCCCTTCGAGACTGCCTGACCAGCCGCCACAACCGCAACGAATATATTCTTACCAACAAGCTTACTAATTTCTATTTCAAATCTGAGGAAGAGATCCGTCCGTTTTTTGAAAGTCAGCTGAAAGCCTGCGGTGTAGACTATTTCGATTTCTACCTTATGCATGCACAGAACGAGGAAATCTTCAAATACTTCAAACAACGCCATGCTTACGAGATAGCTCTCCAGCTGAAAGAAGAAGGCAAGATCCGTCATTTCGGAATTTCCTTCCATGACAAAGCAGAAGCTCTGGACCAGATTCTCACAGAATACCCACAGATTGAAGTTGTCCAGATTCAATTCAACTATCTTGACTATGAGAATCCGGCTGTACAGAGCCGCAAGTGCTACGAAGTCTGTCGCAAGCACAACAAGCCAGTACTGATCATGGAGCCTGTAAAGGGTGGCAACCTGGTAAACCTTCCAGAGGATGCGAAACAGGTTCTTGACGACCTGCACGGTGGAAGCCCGGCAAGCTATGCCCTTCGCTTCGCAGCTGGATTTGATGGCGTTCTCATGGTTCTCTCCGGTATGAGCAATATGGAGCAGATGGAGGATAATATCAGCTTTATGAAGGATTTCCAGCCTCTTACAGAAAAAGAAATGGAAGCCGTTCACAAAGTTGCAGACATTTTCCATCAGAAACATGCCATCCCATGTACAGCCTGCCGTTACTGTACAGCCGGATGCCCGAAGCAGATTTCCATTCCGGATCTTTTTGCCTGCATGAACGCAAAGAAGGTTTTCAATGACTGGAATGCAAACTACTATTACAGCAACGTCCACACTGTACATAATGGAAAAGCTTCCGATTGTATCAAATGTGGTAAATGCGAAAAAGCCTGCCCGCAGCATCTGCCGATCAGAGACCTGCTGGAAGATGTAGCCAAGGAATTTGAGACTGAGCAGAAATAATAATCCCAGACGAAAAAGGTGTGTGAAAAATGAGTTTCCATTCTTCACACACCTTTTTATATTACATTTCCTCTTTCGCCCATTCAAAGGTACATTTCACAGCCTTTTTCCAGCCTTTCAGCTTCTTCTGACGCTCTTCTTCTGTCATATGCGGAGCAAACTGCTGGCCAATCTGCCAGTTGCTCTTCACTTCGGAGGCATCTTTCCAGAACCCTGTTGCAAGTCCGGCCAGATAGGAAGCACCAAGTGCGGTAGTTTCAATGCAGCTTGGGCGCACTACCTGGGTATCCAGAAGATCAGCCTGGAACTGCATCAGGAAATTATTGGCACTTGCACCGCCGTCCACACGCAGAGCACTTAAATCCAGCCCCGAATCTTTCTCCATAGCTTCCAGGACATCATGTACCTGATAAGCCAGGGATTCTACAGTAGCACGAATCAGATGCGCTTTTCCTGCGCCTCTGGTAAGTCCCAGAATGGCACCTCTTGCGTACTGGTCCCAGTATGGAGCACCAAGTCCTGTAAACGCAGGTACTACATAAACACCATTCGTATCCGGCACAGAAAGACAATATTTCTCAGAATCCGGAGAACTCTCCAGAATCCCTACCTCATCTCTCAGCCACTGGATTGCTGCGCCTGCTACGAAAACACTTCCCTCAAGGGCATATCCCGGCGTTCCATCGGCTTTCACAGCAATGGTGGTAAGAAGTCCATTCTTTGATTCTACTGCTGTATCTCCTGTATGCATGAGCATAAAACAGCCTGTACCATATGTATTTTTCACATCCCCGGACTCAAAGCAGCACTGTCCGAAAAGAGCCGCCTGCTGGTCTCCTGCTGCCCCGGCGATAGGGATTCTGCCTCCGATCAGATTCTCGTTGGTATATCCGTAAATGCAGCTGCTTGGCTTCACCTCTGGCAGCATGCACTCTGGAATATCCAGATATTCCAAAATCTCTTTATCCCATTTTTTCTCATGAATATCAAAAAGCATCGTTCTGGAAGCATTTGTATAATCTGTCACATGAACCTGACCTTTTGTCAATTTCCAGATCAGCCAGGTATCTACTGTTCCGAAAAGCAGTTCTCCATTCTCAGCACGATCCCTTGCACCTTCCACATGATCCAGAATCCATTTCAGCTTGGTTCCGGAAAAATAGGCGTCCGGAATCAGACCGGTTTTCTTTCGCACCAGTTCAGACATCCCGTCTTTTTCTATCTTCTCGATCATATCTGCTGTTCTGCGACATTGCCATACAATGGCTGGATAAACCGGTTCTCCGGTCTTCTTATCCCATACGATTGTAGTCTCGCGCTGATTGGTGATTCCAATTGCATGAATATCCTCAGCATCTACTCCTATCTTACTCATGGCCTCTGTAGCCACGGAAATCTGGGAAGACCAGATTTCCTTCGGGTCATGCTCCACCCATCCTGGTTTCGGATAATACTGTCTGTATTCTTTCTGGGCAACGCTGCACATGTTGCCTTTCTTGTCAAATAAAATACATCTTGAACTGGTCGTCCCCTGATCCAGCGCCATTATATATTTTCCCATAGTGCACCTCTTTTTGTGTTTTCGCCTTATTATTTTCTCTATTATATCTCATTTATGACGACATGAAAACACCATAATTAATTGCTATTTAATGTGCTGGGGAAATGCGGTTCTAACCAGTTGTCGATAACCAGCGGTTTGGCAATGTATATTCACGTAGCCGTGCATTTCAGGAGCGGTTTTAGTGGAGGCGAGATCCATGACTTACGGAGACTTGGCGCGAAGGCTCTCCTGAGCGTCTTAGTCGTAGTTAGTCATTAGCTTGCCGGAACGTTGCTCCGCACGGCGGTGAATATACATTGCCAGACTGCGTCCGGGAAACGACGCCCAGCACATTAAATAGCAATTTTCCTTTTTTTCTCTATATGCAAGAAAAAGCGCCTCCATCCAATTTTCTCCGAATGTCGACGCCCCATTTTCTCTTATAAAATTTTATGCCAGTAAAGTCTTACCTACAAAATAAACCAGTACCAGTGCACCAAGTACGATTCGGTACCATCCAAACGCCTTGAAATCATGCTTCTTGATATATCCCATCAGGAACTTGATTGCAAGGATGGAAACTACAAATGCAACCACCATACCGATTACCAGGATCAGTACCTCTGTACCAGTAAAACCAAAGCCAAATTTCAGAATCTTCAGAAGGCTGGCTCCGAACATAACCGGAATGCCAAGGAAGAAGGTGAATTCAGCCGCAACTGTACGGGAAGTGCCCACCAGGATTCCTCCGATGATGGTAGAACCAGATCTGGATGTTCCAGGAATGACAGAGAGTACCTGGAAACAGCCGATCAGGAAAGCTGTCTTAAAGGACAGATCTTCCAGACTTGTGCACTGCGGCTCTCTGCCTTTGTTATAGTTTTCCACAATAATAAACAGAACACCGTAGACAATCAGCGCAATAGCAACAACTACATAATTGTTAAAATGTGCTTCAATGAAATCATTAAATGGAAGTGCAATAATAATGGTGGGCAGACATGCTACCACAATTTTGAACCACAGCACCCACTTATCCTTATCACAATAGCGCTCCACAAAATTCAAGATCACCTGTGCCCATTTCGGTTTCTTCGCAATTGCCATCTGGGTTCGTTTCGGAAGCTTCTTTATGTAAAAAGGCCACAGCTTATTCCAGTACAAAACAACAACTGCAAGTATGGCTCCAAGCTGGATCACAACCAGAAATACGTCCATAAAATCCTGTGACACATTCAGATGAATAAACTCATCGACCAGGATCATATGTCCCGTACTGCTGATGGGGAGCCATTCTGTAATTCCCTCAACAATACCAAGGAGAATTACCTTTAAAAGTTCGATAATATCCATTTCTACCCCTTTCTTCACTTTAACAAAATGAGGACGGAGACTTGAACTTCTCCGTCCTCTTTAGTATATTACACAAAATATCTTTCGTAAACTTGTATTTTGCTTTTTTCGCAAAATTTAGTTTTTGTTTATTACTGTTCACTGATCGCATTCCGCGAGGTGTTTTTTGTGACCAAAGGTCACAGAAAACCCGAGACTTGCGGCGCGAAATCATGCGAAAGCATGATTTCTGTGCATCGCGAAGCGTGTTGCTGTGAACGGAGTGAACAGTAACCTTTTGTTTAACAACTTACTATTTATCTTCTGGCGATTGTCGCAATATCAATCAGGCTCAGCTTATTAGCGTCTGTATTCTCAAGGCTGGTTACCAGTGCTTCTGCAGTATCAAGGCTGGTAAGAACATTTACACCAGTCTCGATGGCATTACGTCTGATCACAAATCCGTCCTTCTGATGCTCAACACCCTGGGATGGGATGTCGATAACCACATCGATCTTATGGCCAAGGATCAGGTCCATAAGGTTCGGTGCCGGCTGCTCCAGCTTGTTGGTACGGATTACCTTAACACCATGCTCTTTCAGAGTATTGGCAGTTCCTCTTGTAGCATAGATACGGTATCCAAGTGCTTCGAATCTCTTAGCGATCGGAACAGCATCCTCCTGCTCCTCAGGTCTTACTGTCATGATCATGTTCTTGTACTTCGGCAGACGGATTCCAGCTCCAAGGAATGCTTTATACAAAGCTTCATTGAAGGTCTCTGCAATGCCAAGGCACTCACCAGTAGACTTCATCTCCGGTCCAAGGCTGATATCAGCACCGCGGATCTTCTCGAAAGAGAATACCGGCATCTTGATGGCAATGTGTTTTGCCTCTGGCTGAAGACCTGGCTCATAGCCCATATCTTTCAGCTTGTATCCAAGGATTACCTTAGTTGCCAGCGGTACGATCGGAATACCGGTAACCTTGCTGATGTAAGGCACGGTACGGCTGGAACGTGGGTTCACCTCAATTACATATACATCATCACCCAGCACGATGAACTGGATGTTGATCATACCAACTACGTGAAGTGCTCTTGCAAGACGCTTGGTGTATTCCGCAATGGTCTCTTTTGCCTTCGCACTGATGGTTCTTGCAGGGTATACGGAAATACTGTCACCAGAATGGATTCCGGCACGCTCGATATGCTCCATGATACCAGGGATCAGAATATCTTCGCCGTCGCACACTGCGTCAACCTCGATTTCTTTTCCCATCAGGTATTTATCAACAAGGATCGGATGCTCCTGTGCGATCTGGTTGATCACACCAATATACTCTTCTACATCCTCATCGCTTACAGCGATTCTCATGCCCTGACCACCAAGTACATAGGAAGGACGAACCAGAACCGGATAACCCAGCTCATTTGCTGCCTTTTTCGCCTCTTCTGCGGTGAATACAGTGTGTCCCTTCGGTCTCGGGATCTGGCATTTCTCAAGGATCTCATCAAACAGCTCACGATCCTCAGCAGCATCTACATTCTCAGCAGATGTTCCCAGGATCTTCACACCCATCTTGGTAAGTGCTTCTGTAAGCTTGATGGCTGTCTGTCCACCGAACTGTACAACAGCTCCGTCCGGTTTCTCAATATTTACAATGTTCTCAACATCCTCCGGTGTAAGCGGCTCAAAATACAGCTTATCCGCAATATCAAAGTCAGTACTTACTGTCTCAGGATTGTTGTTGATAATAATCGTCTCATAGCCTTCTTTTGCAAAAGCCCAGGTACAATGTACGGAACAGAAGTCAAATTCAATTCCCTGTCCGATACGGATCGGACCGGAGCCAAGTACCAGGATTTTCTTCTTATCTGGTGTGGCAATAGCCTCATTCTCTGTACCTTCATCTCCATATACAGAATAGTAATATGGAGTTGCAGCAGCAAACTCAGCTGCACAGGTATCAACCATCTTGTAAGCAGCTTTGATGCCATACTCTGCACGGAGATCTTTGATCTCTTCTTCTGTTTTACCTGTCAGACGGGCAATGATGTAGTCCGGGAATTCCATGCGTTTTGCTTCCAGAAGAAGCTCTTTGGTAAGCTTTCTGTTCTTCAGCGCATTTTCCATTCCTACAAGGATTGCGATCTTATCAATGAACCAGATATCGATCTGGGTAATATCATGAAGCATGGACTGCGGCATTCCACGACGGATTGCTTCTGCGATCTTCCAGATTCTGCGGTCATCTACAATCTCCAGCTCTGCGAGAAGCTCCTCATCTGTAAGCTGGGTAAAATCATAAGACATAAGGCTGTCTACATGCTGCTCCAAGGAACGGATAGCTTTCATAAGAGCGCCCTCGAAGTTATGGCAGATACTCATAACCTCACCGGTAGCTTTCATCTGGGTGGTAAGGGTTCTCTTAGCTGTGATAAATTTATCAAATGGAAGTCTCGGGATCTTAACTACACAATAGTCAAGCATTGGCTCGAAGCTTGCATATGTTTTTCCGGTAATGGCATTTGGAATCTCATCCAGGGTATAGCCAAGTGCGATCTTAGCTGCAACCTTCGCGATCGGATAACCGGTAGCCTTACTTGCAAGTGCAGAGGAACGGCTTACACGCGGGTTAACCTCGATTACGCAGTACTCGAAGCTGTCTGGCTTCAGAGCGTACTGAACGTTACATCCACCTGTGATTCCAAGCTCTGTGATAATATTAAGAGCTGATGTACGAAGCATCTGGTATTCTTTGTCCCCAAGTGTCTGGGAAGGAGCAACTACGATAGAGTCTCCTGTATGGACACCAACCGGGTCAATGTTCTCCATGTTGCAGACAGTAATGCAGTTTCCTGCACTGTCACGCATTACCTCGTACTCGATTTCTTTCCAGCCTGCGATACAACGCTCTACCAGTACCTCTCCTACACGGGAAAGACGAAGACCGTTCTCCAGGATCTCACGAAGCTCGTACTCATTGTGAGCAATACCGCCGCCGCTTCCACCAAGTGTGTAAGCAGGACGAAGAACAACCGGATAACCGATGGTGTTTGTAAATGCAAGACCATCTTCTACTGTGGTAACAACCTTGGAAGCTGCAACCGGCTCACCGATTTTCTCCATGGTATCTTTAAATTCCTGACGGTCCTCAGCTTTCTTGATTGTCTGGGCTGTGGTACCGATCAGTCTTACATTATGCTCTTTCAGGAAGCCTTTTTCATCCAGCTCCATGGCAAGGTTCAGGCCAGCCTGTCCACCAAGGGTAGGAAGAACACTGTCTGGCTTCTCCTTCAGGATCAGCTGCTCTACTACTTCTACAGTAAGAGGCTCAATATAGACACGGTCTGCAATGTCTTTATCTGTCATAATGGTAGCCGGGTTGGAGTTCAGAAGAACAACCTCCATGCCTTCTTCCTTCAGGGAACGGCAGGCCTGTGTTCCTGCGTAATCGAACTCGGCTGCCTGGCCGATGATGATCGGACCAGAACCAATAACAAGTACTTTTTTAATGTCTTTATTTCTTGGCATTATTTATTTCCTCCCATCATATCCATAAATCTGTCAAACAGGTAACCGGAATCCTGTGGTCCCGGGCATGCCTCCGGATGGAACTGTACGGTGAAAATATTCTTGCCAACGTAAGCCATTCCTTCGTTTGTACCATCGTTTACATTTACAAATGCCGGATGGGCAATGTTTTTCTCCTCAAGATCCTTGGCATCTACTACATAGCCGTGGTTCTGGGAAGAGATGTAAACTCTGCCTGTGGCAAGGTCTTTTACCGGATGGTTTCCACCACGGTGGCCATATTTCATCTTATAAGTGTCTCCGCCAGTTGCAAGAGCCATCAGCTGATGTCCAAGGCAGATTGCAAAGATCGGAACATCTGAATCGTAAAGCTTCTTTACTTCTTTAATTATAGAAGTACATTCCTTCGGGTCTCCAGGGCCGTTGCTGAGCATGATTCCGTCCGGATTGTCTGCAAGGATCTCTTCTGCCGGTGTAAGTGCCGGGTAAATCGTCACCTGACATCCACGTTTATTCAGGGAGCGGGCAATATTGCGCTTCGCACCAAAATCCATAAGTGCAACCTTCGGACCGTCTCCTGGGAGAATCTCCTTCTCACGGCAGGTTACTTTTTCTACTACTTTACCAGTTGTATATGCTTTTAACTTAGGGAGAATTGTGTCTAAATCATAATTTTCATCTACCGTGATCATACCGTTCATAGTACCCTTCTCACGAAGGATCTTGGTAAGTGCACGTGTATCAATTCCTGCGATTCCAGGAATATCATGTTTGGTCAAGAAATGCTGAATGGTGTCAACGCTTCTGAAATTGCTTGGAACGCGGGATAATTCACGTACGATAAATGCGTCGATCCAGGGTCTTGTGGATTCCTGGTCTTCATAACAGATTCCGTAGTTTCCTATTAATGGATAAGTCATGCATACTGCCTGTCCTGCGTAAGACGGATCAGTCATTACTTCCAGATAACCTGTCATGGAAGTATTAAAAACGATCTCACTGATGACTTCCCTTGCAGCACCAATGCTGGTTCCTGTAAATACATGGCCATCTTCTAATATCAGAAATGCTTTCATACAATCTCCCTTTCTGTTGTCTTTTTCTGTCTTAATTTGTAACGGTTCAGAGCCAGTCGCATTTTGGTGGTTGGTTCCAAACAGTCACCTTAATTTATCCTAAATCTTCAAGATTGTATCACAGCAAAGTTCTTTTTTCAACAAAATCTGAGCAAAAAAAAATTCTGCCAGGCAAAAAAATATTTGCACAGCAGAAAAAAGCTACTGGATCAGAGCATACAAAATCAAGCTCTTGTATTCGTAACAAAGGAAAAAAATAATGCAGGAGATGGGACTTGAACCCACACGATCTTGCGACCACAGGCACCTGAAGCCTGCGCGTCTGCCAATTCCGCCACTCCTGCATTTCTTATGTTCCAGCCGCTCTCTCGCGACTGCTTGATTATAATACAACACATTCATCCAAATGTCAACACTAATTTTCAAAAAAATTTGAAAAATTTTAAATATTTATTCTTAGTCCATTTTGGTCTTTTTGGTAATTCGCAGAAAGCCGCAATTTATAATGAACCTTGATACTATTTATATCATACTTTTACACCAGAGAAATGAAATATGACGTACAAAAGAATCAGAGAGCTGCGGGAAGACCATGATTTGAAGCAGGGCTATCTGGCTCACTATCTCAATGTAAGCCAGCGTACCTATTCGCGGTATGAAACCGGAGAACGAAATATCCCTCTGGATTCCTTATGCCTGATTGCAGATTTCTATAAAGTAAGCGTAGACTATCTGCTGGAGCGTACTGACGTGAAGCGCCCGTATCCTGCTCCCCGGCTCTCCCCAAAGGACTGAGATTGCCTGGCATAACAGCTGGCCTGATCTGAAAGCATTATTATGATCTGAAAGCATTATTACCTCCAGCTGTCATGAAGCACAGCTCAGAAAACAAAAAGACACCTTACGCTGGTATGGTGTCTTTTTGTTTTTACTTTCTGTTTTTGCTTTCTCTTTTCTGGTCCGGCATCAGGTTCCCAACCGACCACAGAACAGCACCTGCTGCAATGCATGCATCTGACAGGTTGAAAGCGATCTTACGGATTTCTTTCTTCTTGACGTTCAGGCTTACATAATCTGTGACATAGCCTTTATTCCGGCGATCCACATAATTAGACATTCCACCGCCCAGGATCATGGCAAGGCCAGCTTTACTAAGCTTATTTCCTCCATGAAGCAGCTGATGCCAGTATTCTCCAGCTACACAGCCAAGCCCGGCAGCTGCCAGTTCCAGACAGTTCTGACGTCCGATTTTTACCTTTCCCAGAATCCTATCCTTATTATGGCAGTTACGAAGGATCAGCTTTCCTCCAAGCACTTCTTCTCTGCTTCCCTGCAGACGTGTACTGTCAATATATTCTTTTATTTTATAATCCAGCAGGAAAATGCCGCTGGCAATTGTCAGAGATAATATGACTGCTGCCTCCTTTCATTTATAAAGATGTCTGCATAAGCATACATCATCGTTTACTGCCACAGAATGATTTTTGCAAAATTATTCCTTATTCTGCTGTGTTTTCAGATTTTTCCGGTGTTTCAACAGTCTCTTCGTTTTCAGTGCCTTCTAGGTGTTCGGTCTCTTTTACGTCTCCTGCTTCCTCCACGCTTTCAGCTGTGTTTTCCTCTGCCTCTACAGCCTCAGTTTCCTGTACTGTCTCAGCATCCGCCTTCTCCTCTTCTGCTGGGGCATCCTCAACTACGTCACCTTCTGCCTTCTCTGGCTCCGGAGTCGGGCATACAGCCCCACAGAATGGACAAAATGCCACGCTCCGGTCAACAGACTTGCCACATGCAGGACATATTTTCTGTCCTTTTAAGCGCGCTGCCATGTCCTGGTATCCGGCAATAATATCCATATGCTGCTGAATTTCCTCACAAAGCCCCAGAAGCCCTTCCTCCACTTCAGCTCCTTCTTTGTATTTCTCAAAGATCACATTTCCAATGTCTGCCTGCAGTTTCCGTACCATCTGCTCCTCGCTGGAAATCTTACTTTTGATTTTCTGTGTCTCGTACAGCTGGCCGGCTTTTTTGCCAAGATCCTTGGTCGTCCTTGTAATCGTGTCACTTAACTCATCAAAAAAATCACGTGCCATAATACCGTCTCCTTTACTTATAAAATAGTTATAAAGCCTCAAAGTTAATTACTGCGCAGCTCCGATCAGCGGAACCTCCTGGCCCCTGAGCAGGATTCTCGGTCCACCTGTTCCTTCAATATATTCTCTGGTGATGATCACCTGGCCAATGCTGTCATCCTTTGGAATCTCATACATGATATCCAGCATATACTCTTCCAGGATTGCACGAAGTCCTCTGGCTCCGGTGTGCTTTTCCAATGCTTTAGCTGCAATGGCATGAAGCGCATCCTCTTCATAATCCAGCTTCACCTCATCCAGGGCAAGTAACTTCTGGTACTGCTTCAGAATGGCATTCTTAGGCTCTTTCAGGATCTGGACCAGCATATCCTCATTCAGGCCATCCAGAGTATATATGATTGGCAGACGTCCGATAAATTCCGGGATCATGCCAAATGCGCGAATATCATCTACAGTAACCTTCTCCAGAATGTGCGGATCATTGTCATATTTATCCTTCAGATCTGCATAGAAGCCAATGGAAGCCTGCTTATTCAGTCTTTCTTTGATAATGTTTTCCAGATCCGGAAAAGCACCACCACAGATAAACAGAATATTCTTAGTATTTACAGTAACCATAGGAACCATAGCATTCTTGCTGTTCGCTCCCACCGGCACCTCAACCTCGCTTCCCTCCAGAAGCTTCAGAAGTCCCTGCTGCACAGCTTCACCGCTTACATCACGCTGATTGGTATTTTTCTTCTTAGCCAGCTTGTCTATCTCATCAATAAAGACAATACCATGCTCTGCCTTCTCCACATCATTGTCTGCAGCTGCAAGAAGCTTGGAGATAACGCTCTCAATATCATCACCGATATAACCAGCCTCTGTAAGGGATGTGGCATCTGCAATCGCCAGCGGCACATCCAGAAGTCTGGCAAGTGTCTTAACCAGATACGTCTTGCCACATCCTGTAGGTCCGATCATCAGCATATTGGACTTCTCGATCTCAATCTCATCCATAGTGTCTGTCGCCACACGTTTATAATGATTGTAAACAGCAACAGACATAACCTTCTTTGCCCGTTCCTGGCCTATTACATATTCGTCAAGGCTGGCCTTGATCTTATGGGGGGCCGGAATCTTCTTAAGGTCGATTTCCGGCTTGGCATCTTCTTTTTTCTTCTTTACCTTCTTCGGGCGGGGAATCGCATCCTGAAGACTGCCCAGATTGATCATGCTTACATTGGGCATATTCAGAAGATCATTCAAATTCAGGCCGTTATTCATCTGATGTGTCATGGTATCAAAGCTCTTCTGCATACAGTCGTTACAGATATGTATATTATTAGGCAGCTCGATCATCTTACCAGCCTGGCTCTCCGGACGGTGGCACAGAAAACAGAATTTCTCATATTCACTGTCATCCTCATGATCCTCGTTCTGTGTCTCTGTTATATCGCCATCGATGATCTCATCTTTTTCATCGTTAAAATGATCTGTCATAATTATTCCTTTCCAATCTCGTAAAATAGTAATATTCATTTTTATTGTAACATACTTTTCGCTGATTTAGAAATTAACTTTTTATAAATTACAGGTAATTGTTCTGAATCAGCCTCCCAATACCATAAAAGGGAGCATCCGCTCCCTTTTATCACTGGTTACTATCTGGCCTTGCGCTTAAAGTAACATTTACAGTTTCTTCCTCATATTCTCCGTCATTTAAACGGGCAACCTGAATCTCAATTTCTTCTCCTGCTGAATAATACTGAAGCTTGTCATTAATATCAGCCTTACTGGAAACCTTCTGCCCATCCAGCTTGGTAATGATATCACTTTTCCGGATTCCAGCTATATCAGCAGCTTCCCCTGGAGCCACATACATAACAAACGCACCAGACGGCATATTATACATCTGAATGGCCTCTCTGGAAAGGTCTGCAAATTTGATTCCCAGGTATCCTACCTGTGATTCATCCGAAACCTTATCCCTGGTCTTCCGGTTCATAAGCTCTTCCAGGATTGGCTGTGCCTTGGAAATAGGAATCGCGTATCCGGTACCTTCCACACTGCTTGAAGCAATTTTCGCACAGTTAATACCGATCAGTTCTCCCTGCATGTTCAGAAGTGCACCGCCACTGTTTCCAGGGTTAATCGCTGCATCTGTCTGAATCAGGTCTTCATAGGTATTGGAATCAGACTGGACGGTACGTTCAAGGGCACTTACCCATCCTGATGTTACGGTCTGGCCATAGCCCAGTGCATTTCCAATGGCAACCACCTGCTCCCCAACTGCAAGATCATCAGAATTGCCAAGCTGGGCAATTTTGATCTGATCCATGGTTTCCTGTGGAATGTCGCTCTTTTCAACTGCGATCACTGCAAGGTCTGTATCTTCATCTGTTCCCTTTATCTTAGCAGAAACGGCACCGTCAATGTTCAGGTCACCATTTCCATTCACATAATTTTCTGTTTCCTGCTCCGCATTCACTACATCACTTCCAATGAAGCAGACGCTCAGAGTAGTGGCTCCTTCTACTACGTGATTATTGGTAGCGATCAAAAGCTCATCATCATTCTCACCCACAATGATGCCAGATCCACTTCCTGTGCTTGGATATTCCATTCCGTATCCGAAAAAGCTGCGGATTTCCTGCATGCTTACAGAAGTAATCGCTACAACAGAGGGCATTGCCGCCTGGGCAACACCAGCTACAGGCCCTTTCGTATTCGCAACTACGTCAGCACTGGTGCTGTCACTGGCACTGCTATCTGTAGTGCTCTCCCCGGTATCTCCAGCTGCAACAGAAGAGGTAAGCGTCTCCGCAGTCCCAACTGTAGCCGGCGTCTCTTTCTTAAAATATTTATCTGACACTACATTCACGGCCTGGAATACAAGTCCTGCAACCAGTCCGAAAAGTACTGCCAGGGTAATAGTATTACCTGCCTTTTTTCCAAAGCCTGACTCTGGCTTCCCATCTGTCTGGTGTCTGTGATGTCTGCGTTTTGGTTCTTCCTCTGGTTTTTTCTCCTGTTCATCCACCTGGTAATGTGCATATTTAGGTTCAGAAGATGGTTCTCCAGCTTCATTTCCTATATTGCTTCCAGCTGTATCTCCAGTGGTATTCCCCGATGTATTCTGATAATTCCTGCCAGAAGCATAATAATTCCCATTATCTGGATTTCCGGTATTCCCACCATTCCTACTGCTTGTATATTTGTAGTGATAGGTCACATTCTCATTCAAATCCTCTTCGGGGGCTGACTGCTGGGCTGCATCATCCGTCTCCTTTGGATCCTGCCCCCAATTCCATTCATCACTCATGTTATGGCTCCCTTCTGTTTCCTTACTGTTCATTTACTTTTCTTGTATGATATCAGTTTACCAAGCAATTGTGTTGAAATTGTGATAGATTCTTTAAGAAAAGGTGACGCACTGATACCGTTTATTTCGAAACCTGTCTGCCGTAAAAAAGATTATTTTTTCCAGTATTCCGGGTTCATCGTGCAAAATAGAATCATACCTTTGGAAAGCTTCTGATATCTTTTTCCAAGAAAATACCCTATATATTTAAAACCGCTTTGTCCGATCAGTTTGGGGATCAGCCATACATGCCCGGTTTTTAACAAATAGGCAAAGCTTTTCTTCACAAGGCGCAGTCCTTCCCCTTCTGAAGGTATTCCCTGAAAAATTTCCGGATGGTCTGCCTGGGAAACTCCCAGGTCAAAGTTCCGGTGAAACTGCTGCCTGCAGGAATAATTGTGGGAATGAATCACACAGGCATCTGCCGCATATGCGATTCCATATCCCTGTTTTGCCATAGTCCCCGCATAAATCATGTCTTCGTTAAAAATAGCCTTATTTACAAAGCCACCAACTTCTTCATAAATGCTCTTTTTATATGCAGCGCACACATTCGAGCAGAAATAAGTTTTGATTCCATATACACCTGTATCTTTTTCCCACTTTACAGATGACTGTGCCGGATAATTAAAGGATCTGGTGTACTTTTCCAGGTAAGCACAATCTTCTCTTGGCAGCTGTCTGGCATAGGCAGCTCCCACTTTGGGATCTTCCTGTAATGGGCGGATCAGATTCCGGATCAGGTTTTCGTCTGCCGGAACTGCATCCTGTGTCATAAACACCATAATATCGGCGTCTGACAGCTCTGCGCCAGCCCGTCTTGTACCGCCGTGGTCAAATTCTGCTTTGCTAAGATGGGTTACCTCTACTTTCGGAAATTTTGCCTCCCATTCTGGATTCCAGAATTTCTTTTCCGTATTCATCACAAGAATTTTTGTCACCTCATAGCTTTGTCTGCAAAGTGATTCCAGCAGTTTTTCAAATTCTGTTCCCGGATGATATGCGGGAATAATGATATCAACAGTTTCCATTCTATTCTATCGCCCCTTATTACAAAGTGTGGTTCCTATTTCAAACCCAATCATTTTCCAGCCAATCATTGATTAAAAAGGGGAACCGCTTCCTTTCGAATGGTTCCCCTTCATTTATACGACCGTTCATCACCAAGCTTCAAAACGCCCGGTTCTGAACAGTTACCATTTTATTCATATCCGCTTCCATCGTCAAAACCGGAATCTGATGAACCATCATCCCCGCTTCCGTCATAGCCGCCATTGTCATAATCAGCACCGCTATCATAATCGCTTCCACTGTCGGAATTGCTTCCATCGTTGTAGTCATTACCACTGTCATAATCGTTTCCGCCATTATAATCATTTCCGCTGTCGTAGTCACTTCCACCACTGTAATCATTGCCACTATAATCACTGCCAGAATTGCTTCCACTATAGTCATTATAATCGTAATTTCCGCTTCCATCGCCCTGCCATACGATCTCATCTGAGGAACCAGCTTCATTACTTGCCAGCGGAGCCTGATCTACCAGTGTATCAGCACCACCTACCAGTTCAATGATCTTGGCATTTGCGTCTACAATGTTCTGGGACGGCTGGTAATTCTCATCTGCGCCGTAGAGGAACTTGTGAAGCTCTTTTACATTCTCTTCAAGGGTATCGGCAACTACCATACTTGCTTTTTTAACATCTGCAAATTTATACTTGGATGGGAAACCGGTAGTATCGCTGATATTATACCCCATCAGATTCGGAATCAGGTTGAGAAGCTCTGTCTTGCTGACAGATGTGGAAATCATCGGGAATACCTCGTCCATAATATTAAAGATCGTAGTCAGCCCGGCTGATTTCGCCTTGTCTACCATCAGGCCGATAACCCGGCGCTGACGCTCTGTACGTCCCATATCCATACTTGCAGTGTAACGGATACGGCAGTAGGATACGACCTGTACTCCGTTCAGATGATACTCTCCAAGTGTCTCTTCTTCATTTGCAGGTTTCGGATCTGGAAGTGTTACAGGTGTATAGCTCTTACCGGTTTCTTCTGAAGTCTCTATACAATAATCATTCATAAATACCATTTCTGCATAAGAAAGAGGCAGGTCAAGTCCACCAAGAGCATCCACTGCTGACACCATCGCATTAAAGTTAACTGTTACATAATCTGTAATATTCAGATCCAGCATCGTATTCAGCATAGAAATTGCCTGCTCCGGGCCGCCATAAGCATAAGCTGCATTTGCTTTGGTATAGGTGTCATTTCCAATATCAAGCAAAGTATCTCTGTAAATAGAAGCCAGCTTCACTTCTTTGGTATCATTATTAATACTTGCAATAATAATGGTATCACTGTTCTGGGCATCAAGCGCAGCATTCTTAGAACGCTGGTCTATCGCAAACAGTGCATAAGTGGTGTATCCAGACATCTGCGGAGCAGTTACATTTGTAACGATCTTACTTTCATCCAACTGTGGTGTCTCAATCTTGTTCAGTCTGGAATCTATCTGTCCATATACATACAGACCGCCGATAAATACCAGCAGACAGATAATTTCCAGAATAAACAAAGCAGTCCTCTTTTTTCTACCAGGTCTTGCCATTTTTCTTTCCTTTCTCAATACGCATTCTTGTTTACAAATCCTTTAAAGATTGTCATAAACATGATCTTTATATCCAGTCCCACACTCCAGTTTTCAATATAATAGAGATCATATTCGATTCTCTTACGGATGGAGGTATCACCTCGGTATCCGTTTACCTGTGCCCATCCGGTCAGACCAGGACGCACCTGATGCTTTACCATATATCTTGGAATCTCCTCGCGGAATTTTTCCACAAAAAACGGGCGCTCCGGTCTTGGGCCTACCAGGCTCATATCTCCCTTTAGGATGTTAAACAACTGCGGAAGCTCATCAATACTTGTCCGCCGCATAAATTTCCCGATTCCGGTAACTCTGGGGTCATTCTTCACAGTCCATGCTTTCTTCTCTTCTGCTTCCGGCTGGATCTCCATAGAACGGAACTTATACATCCAGAAAGTCTGGTTATGCAGTCCCACACGCTCCTGACGATAGATCAGCGGCCCCGGGGAAGTCAGCTTGATCAGGATACACATCACCAGCATAACCGGAGATGCCACTATGATCCCGATGATAGAACCCAAAATATCCATCACTCTTTTTACCATAAAATTAAAAGTATTACTTAACGGGACATAGCGTATATTGATCACCGGAAGTCCCAGAATATCTTCTGTATATGGTTTCGTCGGAATAATTTTATTATAATCTGGAATAAACTTTGTATGCACTCCTGATTTCTCACAAAGTGCTACGATCTCTTCCAGTCGGTAATACTCACTTAAGCCCAGTGTAATCGCAATCTCATCCAGTCTGCTCTCAGGCAGGATTACGTTCAGATTGGCAATTCTTCCGATCACTTTGATTCCTTTGTACATAGTACCAGAAGCAACATTGTCATCCAGAATTCCTCTCACCACATATCCCCACTGGGGATTCTGCAGAATGCGGTCGATGTATTCTTCTGCCGCACGGCTGTATCCCACCAGAACTACCTGTTTCTGATTCAATCCCTTCTTCCGCATCTTACGGAGGCCATAGAAAATAAGCATTCTGGCTCCCCAGCTTGCAACAATGCAGATACCATAGAACATATACAGCACAGAACGGGAAATATCGCCCTCTTCAATGGTATATAAAATAAATGTAGTGATCAGAATGCCAAGGGAATTCGCCTTGACAATATTGGACAATACAAGACGTCTTCCCTGCATCCGCATAGGCTCATACAAGGAAAACGCATGATACAGCAAAATATATGCCGGCAAAATAAAAACCAGCGCAGACATATACTGCTCAAAACTTCTCGCACGCACTGCGCTTGCCGCAAACGGTCCGATAAACCTCAGTGCCCAGGCAAAGAAATAAGATATTGTAATTACACAGGCATCTACAACAACATGGAGCCGACTGAAATTCTTCTGATTGTCTCTAATCAATCTCTGCCACCTCTGCCTTCTTCACAGCTGTTACGGACAGAATTTCGCCCTGTAACCCATAGCTTCCATCCATTTATCATGAATAGCAGCCATTCATTCTGTGACTTTCTCTATCTTATAATAGATAAAACAGAATTGCAACCAATTATTCATACATCAAATGTGAAAAATTAATAAATTTTATCAGGCAAAAAACCTGTAAAACATATTCCACCACAGTTCCAGCTGGATTCTGGCATATCTTCCCAGATTTCCAAGATGGAATCTGACTTTTTTATGTTTCCTGCTGATCTGAATACCATTTTTGATTCCAGCCACATACTCTCTTCCCATTCCCTTCTGGGCAAAAAACAAAATCTTCATCCCAAATCCCAGGATCAGGAAAGGAAGGTTCAGAATGATCTGAAGTGTTGGCATGTTTTTGTAGATCAGATAAATATTATTTCTGGAAGAATACCTGGTTTTAAACTGATTGTACCTGGAACCACTTGTGCCGCTTCCTACGTGATATACCAGGGCTTTTGGGGCATACCAGTTCTCATAGCCAAAGATTCTGGCACGGTATCCTACATCAATATCCTCCAGATATGCAAAGTGCTCTTCATCAAAATAACCGATTCGCTCAAAAATTTTCTTACGGTAAATGGCAGCGCCTGCACATGAGGTAAAGATCCGCTCTTCCTTTTCGTAAGTATGGATATCTTTCCCTTTTCCTCTGGCAAAAGCCCAGCCAAGAGCACAATAATAATTTCCTGCATCATCCAGCTTCTCCCGCTCATGGTAACGTATCATTCTGGCGCTGCAGGAGAAAGCTTTTTTGTGCCGTTTTATGGAGGCAAGCATTTCCCTTACAAAGCTTTTTTCTATCTCTGTATCATTATTTAAAAGAAGCACATAAGGTGCCCTCGATGCGTAGATTCCCTCGTTCACAGCCCTGGAAAAGCCAAAATTATCCGGCAATTCCACAATGTGTACCCATGGAAAATTCCCCATTACAAAAGCAACACTTCCATCTGTGGATCCGTTATCCACAAGAATCGTCTCGAAATTCTGGAAATCCTGCTGCTCCAGGCTGGAAAGTACGCCTTCCAGATATGCCACTCCATTATAATTCGGAATAATGACTGATACTTCCTGCATAATGTCTCCTTAGTCTTTCTTCTCATTTTTGCCGGTCATGCCCGGAAGTGGTCTCAAAGAATAATTCCATTTCGTCAGGGACAAATTCTTATTATAATTCGGATCACCTTTTTTCAGAATGTCGATCCAGTTACTTCTCATATATTCGATTTCCCGCTGGAACCGTCTTACCTTTGCGTCGTTATTCTCTGCACCGCGGGTCTTGGATTCCATATGGTATAATTTCGCATAAGGATCATATACCACCAGATATCCTGCTTTCGTGGTCTTCAGACAAAGATCCACATCATTGAATGCAACAGCCAGTTCTTCTGTAAAACCGCCAACCTTATCAAATGCGCTGCGCTTCATCATCATACAGGCCGCAGTCACTGCACTCATATCCTGTAAAATCGACGCTTTGTGAAGATATCCGGTACGGTCAGCTGGCATGTCCACAAACATGTGGCCTGCAATTCCGCCAATTCCGATCACGCAGCCTGCATGCTGGATGGTATTGTCCGGATAGATCAGTTTCACACCAACAGCGCCAACTTCTTTCCTCTGGCATACGCCCAGCATCTCGCCCATCCAGTCTTCGGTAATGATTGTCACATCATTATTAAGGAAAAGAAGATACTCTCCACGGGCATTTTTCACGCCAAAGTTATTGATAGCAGAATAGTTAAATTCCTTTTTCCAACAGATCAGATGAATTCTGGGATCTGTCGAAATCTTTTTGTAATAGTCAAAGATCTCATCTGTGGTGCTGTTATTTTCCACAATAATAATTTCATAATTATCATATAAGGTATTCTTCTTAATGGATTCCAGACATTTTTCAAGGGTCTCCTTTTCATCCTTATTGGGAATGATAATGGAAACCAGAGGATGTCCCTGCACCGGATATTTCACTCTGTAAAATCCAAGATCCGGTGTATGGCTTACTGTGCCCTTTACCCCTGTTCTTTCAAGGTGGGCCTCGATGGCGCGTTTGCCAGCCTCGAATGCGTACATCTTACTTGCCGGATTGTCTGCCGTGGATGCCTTGTGGGTACGCCAGTGGTACAAAATCTCCGGTACGTGCACCACTTCCCTGGCTTTTTCCACACAGCGGAAAATAAAGTCATAGTCCTGGGCTCCGTCAAACTCTCTGCGAAATCCTCCCACTTCTTCCACCAGCTCACGTCTGGCTACGAAAAAGTGACAGATATAGTTATTGGAACGAAGCAGGTCAATATTGAAATCCGGCTTCAGATGCGGCTGAAAATGCTCATCTAACTCTGCAGTTACTTTATCCTCATCTGTATAGACCACATCTGCATCTTCATGCTGGTTCAATGCGTTTACCACCTCATAAAGGGCATTTGGTGCAAGAAGGTCGTCATGATCCAGAAGACCAACAAATGCGCCCTTAGCCATAGCAAATGCAGCATTGGTATTCTCTGCGATTCCCTTATTCTCTGTCAGCTCCTGCCAGCGGATTCTCTTATCTTTCGTGCTGTATTCTTCCAGCACCTTTCTCATAGACTGATCTTCCGGACTTCCATTGGCAATGCACAGTTCCCAGTTCCCATAGGTCTGCGCTACAAGGGAATCGATCATCTGTCTTAAAAATAATTCCGGGGTACGGTAAGCCGGAACTACCACACTGATAAGAGGTGAATAGGCAAATCTTTTCTTTCTTTGTTTGTCAAGGACCGTCTGGTCTGGCACATAGGCCGCATACCAGGGACCATAAGGAATCTCCTCCGGTTCAAAGCGCTCATGAAGCCGTATCCAGAATTCTTTCGGGCCATAATGCTTCAGATATAACAGCCCTTTCTGGATCATATAAGGAGATAATTTTTTGAAGAAACGAGACCACTGGATCCGTCCCTCTGATCCGTTTTTATCGCTCATATTAAAATCCTTTGCATTTATGATGTTCTATTTTAACATTGGAGAAACATTTTTGCAAGGAAGGTGTAAAAGAAAGGTTGAATTGTATCTATTTTTAGGATATCATGATATCTGTATCATACTTTTTAGTTTTACAGAGAAACTATCTTATATGTTATAATTATGATGTTCGTGTCAAAAGGTCTTTTGACACGAACTCGATACCACGGATTGTTCCGCAGCTGCGCTGCTCCCACAATCCTTCATAATTATAATAATTTCATACAGGAGTTCACGATACTATGAAAAAGCGAAAGATATTTTCAGCCCTACTGGCATTTGGACTTTCTGCTTCTCTTCTTTTCCAGATTCCCGTATCTGCGGAAGAAGCAGACCAGACAGCGGCTGAAGCAGTCAGCACCATATCCACCAATTCCATTTCCGGATGGCCACAGGCTTCTGATATTTCTTCTGAAGCAGCCGTGGTCATGGAAAATTCCACCAATACCATTCTTTATTCCAAGAATGCAGATGAGGTACTTTTCCCCGGAAGTACAGTTAAGATCATGACCTGCCTTCTGGCTCTTGAGAATACCCAGCTTGCCGATCAGGTCACCATGACCGCTACCGGAGTCTCCGGTGTCACAGACGGAGGAGCCAGTATTTCTTCCCAGGTTGACGAGGTTTTCACTGTAGAGCAGTGTCTCTACGCCATTATGGTTGCCTCTGCCAATGATATTGCCTTACAGATTGCGGAACATGTAGGCGGTTCTGTTGATGGATTTGTACAGCAGATGAACAGCCGGGCACAGGAGCTTGGCTGTACCAATACCGTTTTCACCAACCCCACAGGGCTTCCGGATGAAAATCAGCACACCACAGCACACGATATGGCTCTGATCATGCAGGCAGCGATCCAGAATGAATCCTTCCGGACCATTGCCGCAGCTACCAGCTACACCATACCAGCTACGAATAAAGCAGCTGCCCGCAATCTTACTAGCAAATTCACCATGACCGATACGGGAAGCACCGGATTCTATGAAGGATGCATCGGCGGCAAAGAGGGTTATACAGAAGCCTCTGGCAGTACACTGGTATGCGCAGCCCAGCGAAGTGGCATGACACTGATCAGTGTAGTTCTCAAAGGTGCCTCCGGACAGACTGCACCTGACGCAGCTTCTATTTTGAATTACGGTTTCGACCAGTTCCAGACACTTTCACTTGGAGACAGTGATTTCAGCATTATCTCCGGCGGCAATGTGGTGGTTCCTGCTGGAACCAGTGCTGACAGCCTTACCACAGAAGATACACAGAATGGCGATGAGATCAGCCGGACCTATTTTTTTAATGGTACTGCCGTGGGCACTGCAACCCTGGAGGTCGCACAGGCCGAAGATACCGCTTCTGTCCAGACAGGCGAGCAGAACATGCAGGCAGCAAAGGATTACTCTGATAACCATACCCAGATTCCTTATTTTGTGATTGCAGGCTTATTTTTACTTCTGCTGATTCTTCTGATCTGGAGAATCGTGAAAGTAGTTAAGTCTTAAAGTGTATTAAAAATACTTTCTGCAAAATATACTGCAAAACGAAGCATACAGATTGCAGAAATTGTTTTTCATTGCATAAATGGTTTTCAAGCAAAAAAACAGACTGAATTTCGAAATTTACTCGAAACCAGTCTGTTTTTTATTATCCAGTCTTTCTACTGGAACAATGATTTTATTTCAGATTACCTCATCCTTCTTCTCCGAAGCCATCCGAAAAGCACAATCGCCTCGCACAATACTCAGGTTCGGATTGTAATAAGGATCTCCTGCTTTCAGAAATTCTGCATGACGCTCCCTGAAATGATCCACTTCCTTCTGGAAGCGCTCTTTTTTCTCCGGTGTATTCTCAAGTCCCCTGGATTTGGATTCATAGTGGTACAGGCAGGCATCCGGCGTAAAGACAACCTTTTTCCCAAGAGCACCTGCACGAAGACAGAAATCAATGTCATTCAATGCCACGGCAAAGCTCTCGTCCAGACCACGTAATTCTTCAAAAACACTTCTTTTTACCATCAGGCAGGCTCCTGTGACAGCACTTTCGTCCTGGGTTGTAATAAG
This sequence comes from Blautia sp. HCP3S3_H10_2, assembly GCF_052122375.1. Lineage (NCBI taxonomy): Bacteria > Bacillati > Bacillota > Clostridia > Lachnospirales > Lachnospiraceae > Blautia > Blautia sp. HCP3S3_H10_2. The sequence continues at coordinate 167,480 of NZ_JBQKCL010000001.1, read as the reverse complement.
CCTCCACAGATAGCCTACTGCATTCCGGTCATAACCGGTAAGGATATGTCCTGCAAAGCCTGCAATTCCAACCACAACTCCGGCATGCTGGACGGTATTGTCCGGATAGAGAAGCTTCGCACCAACAATCCCTACCTCTTCTCTCTGGCAATATCCCAACATACTCTCCAGCCAGTCAGGAGTGATCACCTCTGTATCATTGTTCAGCAGAAGGAAATAATCTCCATCCGCATATTTCGCGCCAAAATTATTGATTGCAGAATAATTGAACGGTCCTTCCCATTTTACCACCTTAACATTTGGATAGCGCTTTTCCAACTCTTCATAGTACTGGAAGGTCTCTTCCTTTTCACTGTTGTTCTCTATGACCACGATCTGAATATTTTTCCAGGTGCTCTTCTCCATAATGGAGGTCACACATTTATCCAGATCCTCTGTATGATCTTTGTTTGGAATCAGAATGGAAACTTTGGGTTCTCCCTGAATTTCAAAATGGGTTCTGAAAACCACCGGACAGCCGGTATATTCCACAGAAGCCTTGATTCCAAGCCGCTCATAATGTCTTGCCAGAGCCTTTTCACCGGCAATGACTGCATATGGCTTATCATCCGGATTTCCCGCTGTAGATCCCTCATGACTTCTCCAATGATAGAGAATTTTCGGAATATGGCGGATGTTTTCACTTTTGGTATGCTCTGTACACCGGAGCAGGAAATCATAGTCCTGGGAACCGTTATACTCAGGTCTCAAAAGCCCTGTTCTGTCCAGAAGGTCCTTCTTTACCACAACCAGATGACAGATATAGTTTACACAGCAAAGAAGCTCCGGGTTATAGTCTGACTTAAAATGCGGATATAAACGGCGGCCTTTTATGTCAATAATATCTTCATCGGAATAAAGAAGTTCTGCTTCCGGATGGGATGCAATCTCCATTGCCATCTGGTAAAAAGCTTCTTCGGACAGTGTATCGTCATGATCTGCAAACGCAATGTAATTTCCTGTGGCGATTCTGATTGCAGCATTGGTATTCTCTGAAATCTGCAGCTGTCTGTCGTTAAAAACAACTTTTATCCTTGGGTCCTTTTTCTGATATTCCTCCAGCGTCTTCCTGATCGGGGAGTCAGCTCCGCTTCCATCCGAGAGGCAGAGTTCCCAGTTGCTGTATGTCTGCGCCTGTACAGATTCGATCAGGGCTTTCAGAAGATGCTTTTCTGTTTTATACAGGGGAACTACAAGACTGAATTTCACGTCCTCTTTAAAAACAGCTTGTCTCTGTCTTTTCAGCTCCTGCTTGGTAAGCGGATTCTCTTTCAGCCAGGTATGATAAAGCCCGTCTCCCTGTCTCATTTTCCGGATCTTATTTACCGACTTCTGCAACACAGAGGAAATTCCGTTAACGCGGAAAACAGATACCGCTTTTTTACTATATATATCAGCCTTTGCTTTAAGACGTTCCACCTTTGACAGGCCAATCCTGTAAACCGCTTTCTTTTTTTCTTCATCCTGGACTACAAGGTATAATTTTTTACCGGAAATATTTTCTGCACGGAGGTGAAATCCACAATCTTTTCCCACTTCACACTCCCGGAACATTTCCGCAACATCCATTCTTGTTGTCCACTTTACAGTGGTCTTCAATGGATTTTTGTTTTCATCGTATACCTTCAGCTGCAACTGTGTCTTACCTGCTGCCCATCCCGTGACTACGATCATTTTCTGCTCTTCGTGAACCGTTTCACGGTCAACAAAAAACTGCGGTTTTCCTCTTTTTTTCAGAAGCTCTGCTGTCTTTACTTTGTACCAGAGTGTACGCTGGCCTCCAACTACCGCATATGCTTCCAGTTTTTTATAATTTTCAAGGTTTTCTGGCAGTGTAATCAGCACTTCTGCCCATTTTCCTCCTGGATTCTGGACTTCAACAGCGCGCATAACCACAGACATTACCGGCGCTGTATTGATTTCTGCTGTCAGACGGGTGCCATCCATATAGCACTCTATTTCTGCTTCTTTCGGAATTTTCCCGGTAATCATGTATTTGCTGTCATCATTCAAAAGAAACCGCTCTTTTTCTACAAGCATTACCATTTGACTCATTCTAATTTCCTTTCTTTTTCGAGCCTTCCGAAGCATTTTTTATGCGGCGGACTGCTTTTTTCGCCCTGTTTCCCACTTTCTGCAGGATACTGTGATTCTTATGCTCAAGAACACGGACATGGTTGAGCATATCCACATTCTCTTCATAAATTTCCAGCTTTACAGTAAGGGTTTTCGCCCCTTCCGGAACAGCAATATCTGCAATACACGGATCCAGGCGTGCCAGAAATGCCCAGTAGCCAAAAATCGCACCGTCAGGAGTTTCCACGCCTTTTAAGGAAGCTGGCTTTCCATCAAAGGAAATCTCATCAAGACGTACCGAACAAGGCACATCTCCCGGATCCAGTCTGATAAATCTGCAATTTACTGGCAGTTCCAGCTCGCATCTTGCATTTCCAGCGATCATATAACGTTTTACAGAATTTTTTTCCTGGTAACAGCCTCTTTGTTCCCCGAAAAATACCTGCATTGCACCGGAACTTGTTTTGGATACATAATTTACTCCCGGCGTCATATCTGCATACATTTCCCTCATGGGCACATGCTTTCCTGTAATATATGCCTGAAAGCCCTTTTCCATCTGGAAAAAGCACTCCTGCATTTCCCCGGTTATCCCAAATTGCTCATATAAAGCAGCTTCATCCAGTGCTTTTCTCACACTATGTGTCTGGATATAATAATGGATGATCCGATAAAGAACAAATTCGCAGGGTACCGGAAATTCAAAAGTCCACTCATAATCCAGAATGGTATATGGGCTGGTGAGCAGTACATTGTCACAGATCAAGTCTATATTCGTCACATCTGCACAGGTCAGATTCTCTGGCAGATTTACATTTCCGAATACCTTTTTAAAATCTTCTGTCATGGAAAATGGCTTCTGACTGTGGATTTTCTGCACTTTTTCCAGATAATCCATCAGCACTTTTTTCGTCTCTTCTTCCCTGCCCTTTTCCAGAAGATCGTCCAGATATTCCGCCAGGTTTCCCTCTTCCAGATATTCCAGTTTAATAAAATTCTCCCCAGCTTCACATTTATTGCTTACAAAAGGAGCAGTCTTATATAAAGCATCTAATTTCTGGTTCCACAGGAGCATATTCTTTATATGCTCCTTTCCTTCCGGATATAAAGGCGTTTTCTGAAGCCATCTTCTGCCATTCTCCTCCAGGATATCTGTCCGGATAGCGAAACGGCGGTCTCTTTCATTGGAGTATTTGCTGAAAATGATCTCACTCATCAGCTCTCCCTCCTTTCCACAAGAACCAGAAATGAGTTGGAAAATTCCTGGAAAAGCGCAGCATCCGTCAAGGAATCATATACTTTTCCCTCATCAAATAAATGTAATCTGGCTCTGTCGAAGTTGCAGAAATCGTCCTTCAGTTCCCCTTTTTTCGGCAAACGCTTATCTGAATAAATTACCATCGGAAATTTATAATCCGGATATGGATAATAGAAAGTAGTCTTAAACTCACCCGCCTGCGCAATAATATCAGACAGCTCTTTCCGTGAAAAAGTCCTTACCCCTTTTGTATCCGGGTAATTTTCCAGACCTTCGAAATATTTTCCCACATGATCCTCTGTACAGCCAGCCCAATATTTTAAGCCCAGACGATTCTCAATGGCAATTACAAGCCTGCCTCCTGGTGCCAGATGACGGGCAATGCGGCGGAGCATTTCCACATACGGCTCCTCTGTACCTATATATCCCTGGGAGTATTCGAAAACACCGATCAGCGTTATATAGTCATATTTTTCCGTAAGACTGCTCTCCACATCCTGAAAGTTGCCGACCATGATTTTTACATTGTCACATTCACGGTTCCGGTAGGCATTAATGGTACTGCGCATTTTCGACAGGTCGATACAGGTCACGCTTCCGGCCTTTTTCGCAAGCACGCCGGTAATAGGGCCACACCCGGAACCAATTTCCAATACCTTATCCTGTTTTGTGATTGGAAGCCACTCCAGTATGTTCTGGCGGATATGGGAAAAATGGTAAAGAACCGGCCAGCTGTTTCTGCTGGCAATTACCTGGTTCATCTCTTCTTCTCTATAATTCTTCGCAATTTCCAGAAGCTCCTCTTCCACAGGTCCGTCACTATACAGATCCCTGCCTGGGTAAAACTCATAGTCTAATGTTACGTTTCCGATTTTTTCCTGCATATTTATTGTTCCTCTATCTGCACTTTGGAATTCATATCGTAAAATCCTACTGTGTTCTTCACAGAAACTACTGTTATGTTGCATGCATCATATAAACGGTGGAATACGGTAAATTCTCCATTCTGGTAGCCTGTACACCCAAAGGAAAGAAGGTATTCCCCACCCTGGAGATCCATTTTCTGCTCGAAAGTTACCACACATTCACTTCCAGGCTCCGTATTTTCCACGTTCACGCCCTCATACATGGTATTGGTTCCTGTAATCTCCGTTCCCTGGATATTTTTGAACGTGAAAGCCATGATCGGCTGTAAAATATTTTCGTTAAAATGGATTCTCATTTTGATCTGGAAGCTGGTTCCTTTTTCGATGGTGTTGCTCTGGCGTCCTTTGGAATCGATCACCACAAAATCCACGATCTCCGCCTGTTTTTCCCCATATTCCAGTGTATTCGGATTCATCTGGAAGCCTTTTTTCTGGCTTTCCCGCAAAGCTTCCTTCATCTGGGCCTGTTTCACAGGATTCTGGCGTACAAGAAGCTGCTTGTACATATCAACCATTGCCTTAGGGGTTCCCTGATCCAGCATTTCTCCCTGGTTTAAAAGGATAACACGATCGCAGTATTTGGAAATACTTCCCAGATCGTGGCTTACAAATAAGATTGTTTTCCCCTGCTTTTTGAACTCTTCAAACTTACGGTAGCATTTCGACTGGAAAAATACATCTCCAACAGAAAGAGCTTCATCGACCACAAGAATTTCCGGATCGATATTGATTGCAACAGCAAATGCCAGACGCACAAACATACCACTTGAATATGTCTTCACAGGCTGGTGGACAAATTCCCCGATGTCTGCGAAATTGAGAATATCATCCAGTCTGGCATCAATTTCTTCTTCCGTAAATCCCATCATGGTACCATTCAGATATATATTCTCCAGGCCGGAATATTCCGGGTTAAATCCTGCACCCAGTTCAAGAAGTGCAGAAATTCTTCCATTTACAGTGATGCTTCCGCCTGTGGGGGAAAGGACACCTGTAATGATTTTCAGAATAGTGGATTTACCGGAGCCATTGGTTCCGATAATTCCCACACATTCGCCAACACCTATATCAAAATTAATGTCTCGCAATGCATAATGCTCTTTATACAGCTTCTTCCTGGTAAGCCCAAGAGAATCCACCAGACGGTCCAGCGGTTTATTGTACAGCTTATACATTTTCGACAGATTTCTTATTTCAATGGCATTCTTACTTTCCACGTTATTTCCTTTCTATTTGTAACGGTTCTGCGCTATACATCTGGGAAGCAGACGCTGAACGGTTACTTCTATTTATGTTTTACAGAACATCCGCAAAATGAACACGAAGGCGCTTAAATACCCAGTTTCCGAGCAGGAAGCAGCCAAATGCAAATCCCCAGAAATATAAAGTCCACAATGGTCTTTCGAAAAACCAGCGTTTCATAATGAATGCGTCTCTGTATCCGGATACAATGTAAAACATGGGATTCAGCTGAAGTATTTTATACAGGATGCTTGTGGTACCGATCATGCTTTCTGCCACCCACATGATAGGAGTCAGCCATACGCCTACCTGTAATGCAATATTGATTACCTGTTTAAGGTCACGGAAAAGTACCACAACCGCGCTGGTCGCATAGCACAAGCCAAGAACTAGCGCAAAAACACAGAAGCTGTAATAAAAGATCTGAAGATAATACCAGTCAGGAAATCTTCCGTTAAACATATAGAGTACAATTGCCAGAATGATAAAAAATCCATGTACAAATGCAGCTGAAAGAATCTTTACAACCGGGAGGACACTGATATTAAACACTACCTTTTTTACAAGGTAATCGTATTCCAGAAGTGCATTAGATCCTCCGGAAAGCGCATCGGAAAAGAAAAACCAGGGCACGATACCAGCTACCAGATAAAGCACAAAAGGGACTCCCAGCTCATCTGTATTGGACCGGAACCCCACTGAAAATACAAACCAATATACCAGAATTGTCACCACAGGCTGAACGAATGCCCAGAAGGTTCCGAAATAAGAACCTGCATATCTGGTCTTAAAATCGTTTTTGGCCAGTTTCATAACCAGCCGGCGGTTTTTGTATAAATCCGCCGGCAAAGATAAAATAGACTTAAGCATCTGCTGTCTCCTATCTGTTTAATTCCTTGAAGCTTCCCCATTTCTGGTCTTTGTCAGAGAAGATCAGCTCCATGCCTTCCGGAATCGGCCACTGGACATTGATGTCCGGATCGTTCCAGATAAGGCCGCCTTCATCGTTTGGATGATAAAAATCAGAGCATTTGTAGGTAAACTCTGCGTTCTCAGAAAGAACCAGGAATCCGTGGGCAAATCCTTTCGGAATAAAGAACTGCTTCTTATTCTCAGCAGAAAGAACAACACCGTACCATTTTCCATAGGTCTTGGAACCCTTTCTTAAATCTACCGCTACGTCAAATACCTCTCCATTTACTACACGGACAAGCTTATCCTGCGGATAGTTCAGCTGGAAATGAAGACCACGGAGAACTCCGTAACGTGAGCTGGACTGGTTGTCCTGTACAAATTCTACATCAATTCCAGCTTCTTTAAAGTCATTATAGTTATAGGTCTCCATGAAATAGCCTCTGGAATCCCCAAATACGGTTGGCTCAATTACCTTTAATCCTTCAATATCATCGCAGTTTGTTACTTTAATTTTTCCCATTTTGATTTCTCCTTATCATTCTTATTGGTATATCTACTCAAAAGTGTTCTGCATACTTTTATTGGTCTGCAGCTGGCACTTTCATATTTTTACTTTTTAGCTTTATATTGTTTCTTGCATACGCCATTTTTATTAAATACAGATACAACGCCATCACTGCTTGTCAGACGGACACTCTGTGCGCGCACACCCGCTTTGGCTCCTGTACCACGATAAAAATAATACTTTTTACCATTTATTGTATGCCAGCCCTTATAAGCTTTTCCGTTTGCCCCAAAATAGTAGGTGTTTTTCTTACCATTTTCAGTTATGGTGAGAAACTTTCTTTTTACCCGGACACCCTTACTGTCAAAATAGTAGATAGCTCCACCAGGTGTCACATACTTATAATTCTTCTGCATTGTAAAAGATACCGGACTGAAGCAATAATATTTTTTATTTATTTTTCGCATGCCTGTTAACGCTTTGCCGGCAGGACCAAAATAATAGGTCTTTCCAGATTTGGTTACAACCTTATTTTTTACCCTTACACCATTCTTATCTACATAATAAGCTGTGGAATCCGTTTTGATAACAGTGCTCTTACATAAATGGCCATCCTTCGGGCTGAAATAATAATATTTACCGCCAATTTCTCTCCAGCCAGTTGCTTTTATATCATTTTCATAGTAATACTTCTTGCCACTTACAGTTTTCCAGCCATTCATGTAGATCTTGGGATCCGCAAACAATGGCTCAGCTGCCGGTGTATATCCCTCCTGGGCATTCCATCTTGGGATAATTCTGGTCGTATAATCTACAAAACCGAAATCTACATCTACATTATTCTCTTTCGGAACCCCACTGATCAATTGTTTCGTGGAAATCATACTCGGTACTTCATCACCAGCGGTACTCTGCCAGATCGTATATCTGTAATTATTCGTATTGGGTGCAAGAATCGTATCCCCATAGCTTGCGATCCACACATCAATTCCGGAACCTTCCAGCACACTCCAATCCACAAAATTATTATACCAGTTCAAATTCATATAAAGCATAGGTGTATATCCTGCTTTACGGATCTCATCACAGAAGGTAAGCGCAACCTGGGAAACTTCCTTCTTGGTCAGCGTTCCCAATGTCTTCTCGTCTTCCAGATCAAATACTACAGGATAGGATACCTTATGCCCCTGCATCTGCCGGATCACCAGCTGAGCCTCAGCCAATGCTTCTTTATTATTCCTTGCAAGACTATATATATAAGTACCAACTGGTACTCCTGCTGCTTCCGCCTGTGTCATATTATAATCATAATAAGTGTCCAGATGACTTGTTCCATACGAAATACGGACAAAAGCAAAATCCAGATCATTTTTAGCAGCATTCCAGTCTATCTTGCCCTGCCATTCTGAAACATCAATTCCTCTTGTAATGGCATTCTCAATTTTTTTACCGCTTCCGTTATAGCAGACTCCATTGATTTTCTTCCATGCATTGGCATTTGCTTTCTTTGCTGATGAAGAACCAACACTTGGCACCTGCTCATCTGGCGAAAGACTCCCGATTCCAGAAGAGGGGCTTTTTCCTGCGTTTGCACGAACATTCACTGCTCCCCCTGCAATTCCAGCTGTTCCAAGCATAGCTGTCAACAAACTCGCTACCAGCCATTTTTTCCATTTATTCATTTCTCCTCCTAGCGCCTTCAATTTTATTGCCAAACCAGAAAAAGCCTTTTTCAAACAGGCTCTAGCGTAGTTTATATTTAAGATATTAAAAATGTGTTACTTTGTTATTATACAGTTTCCCATTTCAAATTTCAACGTTATTCTCCAAAACAGTAGAAAGGCGCCCCAAAATCATCAAACCTGATAATTTTAAAGCGCCTTTTTCTCATTTTTATGTCTGATACTCTCAAAAAATATTACACATCATAATATTTTTCTTATGCGGCAGGATCAGTTGGATCATAGTATCCGCCATTCTTGGTTCCCTTAAGCGGTACAATTGCACGACGTCCAAGCGGTCCCTTAAATACTTCATCTGACTTATATTTACCATCGAAAATATAAATGGTAGAACCATTGCAATTATTGTATACCCATTTTGCATCTCCTACACAGGTACGGATACATCCATGTGAGGCAGGGCTTCCAAGCTTGTAATATGCACCTACCGGAAGATTATAGCTGTTAGCATAACTACATGCAATAGAGTGAACAAAAATTCCACCCTGACCAGCGCCATTTACATGAGTACCATACTGTCCCCAGGATGGTCCCATAAGAGGCTGCCATCTGCTATAGCTTGTCAGTGTATATCTGCCTGTAGGTGTTGGTGTTCCAGGATTTCCAACAGACACACGGATTGATTTAACCGGAATCGTGCGGGCAGAATCAGCATAAACGGTCATAACACCATTCACACGGTCAACTTCTACCGTATATGGTCCCGTATAAATATTGGTCAGATCATTGATTCTGTAACCGTTTTTGTCGAAGTAATATAATTTACCATCAATTTTCTTAGATGTATTCGTTACAAATCCTTTTTTATCCGGGTTAATATATTTCACCAGATTCTTGGAATTATCTACAATAACCCATCCTGTGGTATATTTACCGGTCGCATCTACATAGCCGTATTTTTTTCCTTTTTTAATGAATGTATTTTTTACAACATTCAAGTTTTTAAAATAATACCAGTTCCCGTCAATCTTCTGCCATCCGCTCTTGCGAAGCACACCATTGGACGCAGCAAAATAAGTTTTCTTCTTGTAGACAAACATCTGGTTCTTTACCATCTTACCATTTCTTGTCTTGGAGGTAGATGGTTTGAAGAAGTAGCTCTTTCCATTGATCACGGTGATGCCGCTTGCAAGTCTTCCATCGGCTTTGAAGTAATATCCACCCTTCAGTTTACTTGTGTAGTGATTTCCTTTTTTGTCAAAATAGAACCAGCCATAGAATTTACCCTTCGTTGTAGTTACCTTCTGCCAACCGGTCTTCTTAACAATAACACCAGCTGTTGAGCCAAAATAGTACATTCTGTTACCAGCTCCCGGACAGCGGTGCCAGCCCTTCTTCCAGTTCGCACGTACACCATTTCCATTTACATAGTACTGTTTCTTCTTATATGTAACAAGTCTGTTCTTGTAGACGCTGCCATACTTATCTGTAATATAATAATTGCCATCAGCGGCTTTCTTCATAGCACTCTTAAGAAGATATCCATTGGCATCCAGCAGATAAGATTTCTGGGCATCTTTACGTCCATCCAGATCTGTAACCATGATTCCATGTACCAGAAGCTGTCCCATTTTTGCACTGTTCAGCTCACCGGAATCATAATATTTCCACTGTTCCTTAGAACCATTCTTGAAAAGTTTCCAACCATCGCGGAACATTTTTCCTGGAATTTCCCCGGCATTTGTTGCTGGTACAAAGTAGTACTGTGCACTTGCTCCTTTCGCAGTCAGAGTGATTGCTCCTGTGCGTGGCTTCCCATTTGCATCCAGACAGTAATATTCATCATTGATCTTATAATATCCTGTGTACGTATTATTTGCTTTGGCTGCCTGATCCAGCTGGGCAACCGTCATAGCCTTTCCGTCAGCTCCATAATAATGGAATTTGTTTTCTGTTTTACTCCACAGCCAGTAGTCCTTCTTCATCTGGCCAACGTTAGTTTTCCAGGGAACTAAAGCAGCTCCTTTACCTGTGAATTCCTGATATGCTTCCGCATTATCAGCTGCGGTAAAGTAAAATTCACCTGTTTTTCCATTGGTACTCTCATTTCCAGTAAGTACCTTAATTCCTGTAACAAGAATTCCATTTTCATCAAACAGATAAGAGCCAGTGTGTGTAGCACCTGTCTCAGATCTTGTTGTGATTTCTACAATTCCGTCAGCAGCAGTATAATACTGATCCTGAAAACTAAGCGGTGCTGCTTGGGCATTAGCTGTATCTGCTGTCTGAGCACTCTCTGTATTTCCCGTTGCATCCCCGGTATTTTCTTCGGATTGTGTATCCACATCCGTCTGAGCATCCGCAAAATCACTCTCGGTCACTACAGCTTCAGCATCCTGGGTAGTAGAACCCTGCACTTCTGCAGAAGTTGTAACTACTGTAGCAATTTTCTTACGGAGTCTGAATCCACCACTCGTCTGCTCCCATTCGTCCCAGTTAAACACGCTATCCGAAGCAGTTGTTGAAACTGTTGCTGTATCCACTGGATTATTCCCGACATCAACTGGAGTACTCTGGATATTACTTTCAAATTCCTGAGTCTGTTCTGTCTCTCCACTTTCTGTTACAGTCCCTCCAGAAGTGAACCCGCCTTCATCAATATCGTTATCCGTTAAGCTTCCATCACTTACTTCTTCCTGAGACTGCTGTCCCTCAGAAGCAGGAGTCTCAACTGTACTATTCCCATCGTCAGATGGCTGCACTTCTGCTGTATTTCCAGCATCTTGCCCATCGCTGCCCTCCTCAGATGTAAAACCAGATTCAAATCCGGCATCTAACGCTGCTGCAGGAACTTCAAGCCCCATAGACACGCTTAACATAACCCCTAAAAATGCAGCTGCAACTCTCTTTTTCACTTTTATGCCTCCCGTTTATAAAACTTATTCACCTAGTCCATTGTTAATAGCAGTTACAAGATTTCTCAGAGCTTCTTCCTCATCGTCGCCTTCACAAAATATAATGATCTCATCTCCGCATTTCACACAGGCTCCCAGGACACTGAGAACACTTTTGGCATTGGCTGTGCCTCCACCATACTGAAATGTAATAAGAGATTTATATTTCATCGCCTCCTTACAGAGGATCCCCGCCGGACGTAAATGAAGTCCTGATGGATTGTTTACCCGTACTTTCTCACTTACCATGTCTTCACTTCCTTATCTGTTTATCCGTTATTTGAATTTGAATCTGAATTTGAAACCTCAGATATGGTCACATCTGCAGTCACATCTTCCAGAAGTTCAAAACCATCTGGCAGTTTCACGGAAACCGGAATCTGATAGCTTCCAACTCCCATATCTGCAAGATCAACAGATGCTTTCACTTTATCAAGATCAAAGTCATCCAGATTTCCATCTGTAGCTTTCACACGGATTTCAATCTTATCCGTTCCAAATGTTACCAGAAGATTGCTGTCAAGATGATTCACTGTGATCTGATTTGATAGTAAACCGTAAGAATGACTTCCAATAGGAAGAATGCTTACTTTTACCCAGACATCTTCACTGGTTCCACTTGTCAGCTGCAGATCATCTGGAAGAACGTCCTTGAGACTTACTTTTTTCTCAATATCTGCGGTCTCTCCTGTAATATCAATATCGGTGCCGCCAATCCAGATCGTATTGTCATTCTGTTTCAGATTATCCAGTGCTTCATCCGTTCCTGCAACACTTATGGTATCCGGAACTGTCGTAACACTCTCTACCTGGTAGCCATCAGCAGGTACCCCCACATAGTTAGCACCAATATTCACTCCTGTACGGATCTTCCAGAATTTGGTAGTGACTACAACCTTAGTATTGTCAATTGTAAGATAAGCCATCCTGCCCGCCAGGCTGTCCTGATTCTTATCGATTATATTCAGTTCAGCTTCCTCGGAAAAATCTTTTGTCTTGCCGTCAACATCAACTGTAGCATTTACTTTGTCAATTTTATTCACCAGCGACTTCGGTCCTGTAATCTTCACTTTCTCCGGACTGGCAGTCTGGGAACCAACTTCATAGCCCTTTCCCGGCTGGCTGGAGCCATAATTCACGTTGACCAGAAATTCCTGGGTTACCTTTTCTTCCAGCCTCACACTGAGATACTGCGGGGTCACCTTAATATTCTCAGGACTGATTCCAGGACATGACGCTGTAATGGGCACCATAACAGGATCTGTATCCAGACTTCCAGCCTGCTGAAGATCTGCAGTCAGTGTTATATTGGCCTGACTGACCTTCATAAGCAGTCTTCTTTCCCCTGTGACCGTAACCCTGATAGGATCCGGATCATCATCCTGCATACACATCATGTTTGCGCTGTCCACATAGGCCGTATTCTGCAGTTCCACCTTATCTCCCGGTATTGTAATGCTTTTACTTGAAACCGGATTATCTACATTTACCACAATAAACCAGATCAGAAATCCGATGAAAACAGACATGATCTTCAAGGTGAAATTCCTAGTCAGTTTTGTCTTCTTCATGTCTCATTCTCCCTTTCAACAGATGACGCAGTTTACTATTATTTACAATCTTCTTATTCTGTGCCTTGATCAGCGCAGATCTGAGTTCTGCACTGGTAAGTCCTCTGCTGAGTTTTCCATTCTGGGCCACAGAAACCTGTCCCGTCTCTTCTGAAACAATGATCGTCAGGGAATCACTCACTTCACTGATTCCTACACCGGCTCTATGACGGGTTCCAAGCTGTTTGCTCAGTTCCATATTATCTGAAAGGGGCAGATAACAGGTCGCGGCCACGATCCGGTTACCACGTACAAGAACTGCTCCATCATGAAGTGGCGTATTGTGTTCAAAAATATTGATCAGAAGCTGGCTTGTAAGTACTGCATCCACATTGATTCCGGTACGTTCATACTCACTTAAACGTATATTCTGCTCAATTACGATCAATGCACCCGTCCGCACTTCTCCCATATCAAAGCATGCTTTTACAAGTTCATTTATAGTCTTATCTGTAAATCTCTCCTGAACTTCCTTTCCTGAATCAAGGGGCAGAATAGAAGCCATAATCTTTTTCTGTCCCAGCTGCTCCAGCATTTTCCGCAATTCCGGCTGGAAAATAACAACAACACTGGTAAGAAGTATGGTAGAAAGATTCTTAATGATCCAGAGAATGGTGTTCATTTTCAGAATATAGGCAAATAAAATAAAAAGAAGTACCACCAGGATTCCCTTTAACAGTGTATAAGCACGGGTGAATTTAATCCACACCATAAACTGATAAATAAAAAAGGAAATCAGGGCAATCTCCAGTATATCCGTAACTCCCAGACTGGGCAGGGAGAGCTTGGACAAATATCCTGATAATGTGACTGCCATATCCTGCATAGTGTACTCCTTTCCTGTTTCAGCAATTTAAAAACTCTCTTTTATAACAAAATGGTTACCGGACAAACTCCCCCGGTAACCTTTTTCTGTTCAAGAGTTACCGGAAACAGATTCTCCGGCAACTTTAAAGATCCTTAAGGGATTCTTCAAGTTTTTTCTCAAAATCAACATCCTTCGCAGCTGGCTTCTCCGCCTGTCTCGGTTTCCTTTCTGTCGCAGGAGAGACTTTCTTCCTCTTCGGTTTCTCATCCTGGCGGAAGATCGGATTTGCATAAGCAGCTGTATTATCCTCTGCCTTACGTTCCTCCCGTACAGGCTCTGCATTTATTTTCTTGATGCTTCTCTCTGAGGTGGTAACAGAAGCCTTCGGAACTGCTTTTACATAGTAAAAATACTCATCATCTTCATATTCAAGTCGCTCGGCGCGGCTGTAGTCCCCGCCAAATGCGAAAAATTCCAGTATCAGAGCCAGAAGTACCGCTGCGATCGTGCAGATCAGGAGAGGTACCATCGCAACTGTTGCGTTCAGGTCCATTCCAAAACTTCCAACCAGCATTATAAACACGTAAGCTACGCCACCTGTAATTATGGATATCCTCCATGCATGATCAAATGAACGGGTACGGATCAGGTGTACCAGAAGGATTACTGCCACAAATGCTACAACTGTGATCCACATTCCCCAATTCTGTACAAGTCCGTCTGCCATGATCTGCAGCTTGTCTGTCATTTGCAGCTCCGGATTCACAAGGATCGTAGACTGGGCTCTTAAAAAGCGGATAAAATAATACATGACCACGCCGCATCCTGCCGGGATTGCAGATAAACTGCTCTCCATCAGTCCGCTTCCAATAGGAAGCAGTGCTGGGAGACTAAAGGCAAAAGAAAGTGGGGTAAATACAAATATTACATTCTGTTCACCGCTAAATCTCAGGAAAAAGATCAGCATCAGTAAGATCAGAACCAGCATAAATGCTGCAACTTCTATACCAAGTGCATAGCAGTGTGCCAGTATCAATACAAATCCAATATACATCATCGCAGAAGCTGGCAGAATCGAGCAGATCAGCCCCAGTATCAATACCAGGAATACATTGTCCAGCTGGGTCATGTAGCCCATATTGGCATTGATCCAAAGGAAGTAAACCAATGCAAGAATAAATTTCATTACAGGCAGGATATACATTTCATACTGTCCGTACATTCCTTTAATTTTCTGCTTTAATTCAAGTAATGCTGTCATTTTATATATCCTCCTGACATTTCACGTCCTGCGACTTTCTTTTCTTCACGAGTATAGATTTTCTCCAGCTTCGTCAACTGGGTATAATACTGTTTCACACTCTTCTTGGCATTGTGGTATTTCACGGTATACTGGACATAGGTCAATACAGAATACAATGCCAGTATTCCAACATATCCTGCCAGAACGACTATTCCAAGGGAAATCAGATCCATCTTATGGACATTATCCAGCAGATATTCCAGATTATATGCTGCGATCACAGCAAGTATCAATCCATATCCGATTGTCACAAGGAAAAAATTCTTGATCAGTGCCAGACCAATATAATCACTTCTGTAGTACTTGCTTACCGGAAGATACTTCCTTCCTTCCTGTTTCTCATATAGCGCAAGCTTGTCCATTACCTTTACTTTTTCTTCGTTTATCATAAATGGCTCCTTATGCATTTCTTAAAAAGCTATACTCATACATGATGATTGTATCATATATCCCATGGCATGAAAAGTCTTTTTTTACCTGTTCCTTCCAATACACAATGTAAGAAAAAACACATTGGCTGCTCCTTTTTCCAGAAGTGCCCGTGACAGCACATCCATTGTACTTCCAGTAGTATATACATCATCAATAAGTAAAATCCGCATTCCTTCCGGATTCCCAATAACTGTAAATGCCTCCTGCAGATTCTTCCTTCTTTGGGCTGCATCCAGTTTCTTTTGTGATCTGGTAGTGTGACATTTCTTCAACATCCTGGTATTCACAGAAATTCCGGTGTATCTGGACAATTCCCGTGCCAAAAGCTCGGCCTGGTTAAAGCCTCTTGACCTCATTTTTTTCCAATGCAGGGGAACGGGAACGATCACCTGAGGTTTCCACTGGCTCAGCATGCTCTTTCCATAAAGATACATGGCTTTCCCATAAAAACGGCTGTATTCCCTGCAGCCGAAATATTTATATTTCATTATTGAATATTTCATCCGGTCATCATAAAGAAAAATCCCCCGTCCCTGATCAAATGCTCCAGGATGTTTCTGGCAATCCCAACAGTATTCTTCCTCTTCTTTCACCGGTTTTCCGCATTTGTAGCAACGCGCTCCTGTTATAGGCTGGATATCCCTTGCGCAGTCCGGACATAGCAGCCCGTGACGATCATTCAGAATCCTGTGACACAGGGGACACCGTCTGGGATACAGCAGATCCAGAAAGTTCCTGTATCCTTGTCCCAAGAGAGTTGTAACGCTTCTGCTGTTTTTCATTGCGGATCATCTCCCCAAAGGTTTCTTCACTTCCAACTACAGTTACACATTTCCTCGCTCTCGTAACCCCGGTATATAAAAGATTACGGTTCATCAGCATCTTCGGGCCGGACAGAAGCGGCAGAATAACTGCCGGATATTCCGATCCCTGGGATTTATGTATGGTTATGGCATAGGCAAGCTCCAGCTCCTCCAGCTGTTTGAAAGAATAATCTGCGAAACGTCCATCCTCAAATTCCACTGTGACAGTCTCCGCAAACTCATTGATTTCTTTCAGGATTCCTGTGTCTCCGTTGAATACTCCTACCCCTTCCTCAACCGGAATTCCGTATTTCCCACGGATTTCCCATTCCAGCTGATAGTTATTTTTTATCTGCATGACCTTATCTCCTTCACGGAAAATACGGTCTCCGATTTCTTTCTCCTTTTTGCCTGGTTCCGGTGGATTCAGATATCTCTGCAGAATCTGATTCAACCGTTCTACTCCAAGCAGGCCCTTTCTCATGGGTGTGAGAACCTGTATCTCAAAAGGGCGCGCATCCACATATTTCGGCAGCTTCTCCTGGATCAGGGCGATCACCACACGAATAATAATATCTGCGTCATATCTTTTCAGGAAAAAGAAATCCCTGCTCTTATTATCCAGGGTGATCTGTTCCCCATTGTGTATCTTATGGGCATTTACCACAATGTCGCTGTGAGAAGCCTGCCGAAAAATTTTCTTCAGCTCAACTACAGGAAAAACTTTGCTGCGGATAATATCTCTTAAAACATTTCCCGGACCTACACTTGGAAGCTGGTTCTCATCGCCCACCAGAATCAGCCTTGTTCCTGCGGTTACTGCCAGAAGCAGAGAATGCATCAGAAAAATATCCACCATGGACATTTCATCAATAATAATCACATCTGTATCCAGAGGATTCTCTGCATTCCGCTCAAAATGAACTCCCTGCGTCTGCCTGTTGTCATCATCCGGCACTCCATTTAGTTCCAGAAGGCGGTGAATGGTCTGTGCTTCATATCCGGTAGCCTCTGTCATACGCTTTGCTGCACGGCCGGTAGGTGCAGCCAGCCGCAAAGTGGCCCCTTCTCCTTCAAAAAAACGGATAATGGCATTGATAGTCGTAGTCTTTCCTGTACCAGGACCTCCGGTAAGAATAAACAGACCATTTCCCGCAGCTTCCACAACTGCTTTCTTCTGCATCTCTTCCAGAACTGTTCCTGTCTCTTTCTCAATCTGTGCAATTCTGCGCTCCATCATCTGTTCATCCTGGGGATAACGGATATTCAGTTCTGTAAGCATCCTGGCAGTATTTAATTCCAGATTATAATACTGGCTTGGATATACAAGCGTAACGCCATCCAAATCTTTCAGAACCAGTTTCCTGTCAATTGCCATATCCATCAGATGCTTCTCCATATAAGAAACATCTACGCGCAGCAGCTGGGAAGCTCTTGCAAACAACTCTTCCTTGGGGAGATAAATATGCCCTTCCCCTGAAGCCTGAAGAAGAGTATACATCATCCCGCTGCGTATCCTGTAATCTGAATCTGAATGAATCCCTATCCGGGATGCAATGGCATCTGCAATTTTAAAGCCGACTCCCGAAATATCATCCGCCAGCCTGTACGGATTCTCCTGGAGTACATTATACACAGACTGACCATATTTCTGATAGATTTTTGCACCAAGGTTCAGGGAAATTCCATATTTCTGAAGGAACATCATAGCTTTGCGCATATCTGCCTTCTCCGTCACCTGGGCGGCGATCTCTCTGGCCTTTTTTTCGCTGATTCCCTTTACTTCGGCCAGCCTCTCCGGCTCTTCTTCCACGATTCTTAAAGTATCTTCTCCAAAAAAGCGTACAATTCTTGCAGCAAGAGCAACTCCAACCCCTTTGATGGCGCCGGATCCAAGATAGCGCTCCATAGCCTGAGTGTCTTCTGGCGCTTTCTCCACATAAGAACGAATATTGAACTGTCTGCCATACACGTGATGCTGGGAAAACTGTCCCTCAGCTTCTATGGTAACTCCCTGGGTAATATCCGGAAAAGTTCCCACACAGGTAAGCTCTTCTGAATCTGAAGTCTTGATCACCATCACTGTATATCCATTTTCTTCATTACGGAATATAACATGATCTATATATCCTGTAACCATATCGCTCATTTGCATCTCTCCCACTGCTAAATTCTTGGTTTCTGTTATCTCTTGTCCATTCTTTATTCTCTGGTAACTGTTCAGAGCCAACCTCCAAAATGCTGCGCATTTCATCGGTGTGGCGTATCCGCCAAATGGATATATGTGCAAAAGTGTTCGTTCATGCAAGCATGACTCACACTTTTGCACATATATCCGCTTGGCTCTGAACAGTTACATTCTCTGTAGGTCACAAAGGGCACTGCATATGCAGCACCCTTTTCACTCTGATCATCTGTCGCTGTATAGTATGCGCCAGACATGATCATTCCTCCATCTTTGTAATTACTTCCGCATATCTTCCCGTACCAACAACCACTGCAGACATGGCATCCTGCACGGTAAGTGTACTAACTCCGGTCTTCTGCTCAATGAGAGTGTCCATACCTTTCAGCATAGCGCCGCCACCTGTAAGCACAATTCCTCTGTCCACTATATCTGCTGCCAGTTCCGGCGGAGTTTTCTCCAGAACTCCATGTACGGTTTCCACGATCTGGTTCGTCGCATCCTTTAATGCGATCCGGATTTCTTCTGAAGTTAAGGTAACTACCTTGGGAAGCCCTGTGATCACATTTCTTCCCTTCACTTCCAATGTCCGGGGAGATGGTTCCTGGCAGGCAGTTCCGATTTTTATCTTAATGTTCTCAGCTGCTTCTTCTCCAATAAAGAGGCTGTGATTCTTTCGCACATAGCTCATGATCGCCTGGTCAAAATTATCCCCTGCCACCTTCACTGAGGCTGATACAACAGATCCTGCCATTGAGATCACGGCTACATCTGTAGTACCCCCGCCGATGTCTACAATAAGATTTCCAAAGGGCTTCGTTACATCCACCCCTGCACCGATTGCAGCCGCAATGGGCTCTTCCACGAGAAATACTTCCCTGGCTCCAGCCTGATAAGTAGCTTCCTCCACTGCTTTCCTTTCAATCTCTGTAGTTCCACTCGGAATGCAGATGCTGATCCTTGGTTTCCGGAAAGAATGTCTTCCCATAGCCTTGGAAATAAAGAATTTCAACATCTTCTCCATAACTGTATAATCAACGATCACACCCTGGCGTATCGGACGGATCACTTCTATATTTGAGGAGGCATGTCCAGTCATCTGTCTTGCTTCCTCTCCAATTGCTTTTATCTTTTCTGAATTCTTATCATAAACCACCACAGACGGCTCGCTGAGCACCAGTCCCCGTCCTGTGGAAAATACCCGGCTGTTTCTGGTTCCCAGGTCAATTCCAATATCACTGGCAGGCATTTGTTTCCCCTTTCTACTACTAAAACGAAAGTTTAGCCTGTGTGATGTCCATAAATCTATCATGCAATCATTCTGGATTCATAGCTGCCGCACAGGACTTTCATAGTAAACGACTCTTCGTATCATTATAACCAAAAACAACCTGCTTGGAAAGAGGTTTATTTCAGATATTTCGCCACATAACGGCCGGTATAAGAAGCAGGATTCTTCGCAACCTCTTCCGGCGTGCCCTGGGCAACAACTGTTCCGCCTCCATCTCCGCCTTCCGGTCCGATGTCAATGATATAATCTGCAGTCTTGATCACATCCAGATTATGCTCGATCACAACCACTGTATTTCCACCGTCTGAGAGCCTTCTTAGGATCTCCACCAGCTTCTGTACATCTGCGAAGTGCAAACCTGTAGTAGGCTCATCCAGAATATAGATTGTCTTACCAGTGCTGCGTCTGCTCAGCTCTGTAGCCAGCTTGATACGCTGTGCTTCACCACCAGAAAGTGTGGTAGACGGCTGTCCAAGACGAATGTAGGAAAGTCCCACATCATACAAAGTCTCAATCTTTCTTCTGATAGATGGAACATTCTCGAAAAACGTCATAGCCTCTTCAACCGTCATATTCAGCACATCATAAATGCTCTTATCCTTGTATTTCACTTCCAGAGTCTCACGATTATACCGCTTACCCTTGCAGACCTCACAAGGAACATAGACATCTGGCAGAAAATGCATTTCAATTTTGATGATACCGTCTCCACTGCAGGCTTCACAACGGCCACCTTTCACATTAAAGCTAAAGCGCCCTTTCTTATACCCCTTTGCCTTGGCATCTGCCGTTGCCGCAAAAAGATCTCTGATCTGGTCAAATACACCTGTATATGTGGCCGGATTGGAACGCGGGGTACGTCCTATAGGAGACTGGTCAATGGCAATAACCTTATCAAGCTGGTCTATTCCCAGAATATCATCATGCTTACCAGGAATCACCCTCGCACGGTTCAAATCTCTTGCAAGATGCTTGTAAAGGATCTCATTGATCAGGGAACTCTTACCTGAACCGGATACGCCTGTAATACAGGTCATGATTCCCAGTGGAATCTCAACATCAATATGCTTCAGATTATTCTCTGCTGCGCCTTTGATCGTCAGGAAACCTGTAGGTGCCTTACGGACTTCTGGTACCGGAATCTTCAACCGTCCGCTTAAGTATGCCCCTGTGATGGAATCCGGGTTCTGCATAAGCTCTTCAGCAGTTCCCATTCCTACCAGCTGTCCCCCATGCTCTCCTGCACCCGGACCAATATCCACGATACAGTCAGCTGCCCGCATGGTATCCTCATCATGTTCCACCACGATCAGACTATTTCCAAGATCCCGTAAATGCATCAGCGCCCCCAGAAGCTTGTCATTGTCCCTCTGGTGGAGACCAATGCTCGGCTCATCCAGAATATAGGCAACACCCACAAGTCCTGATCCGATCTGGGTAGCCAGACGGATACGCTGTGCTTCGCCACCGGAAAGTGTACCAGTAGCACGTGCCAGGGAAAGATACTCCAGACCCACATCTGCCAGAAATCCAACTCTGGCCCTGATTTCCTTAAGAATCTGTTTCCCGATAAGCTGCTGCTGTGGGGAAAGCTGCATATCCTGCAAAAATACCTTCAGCTTATCTATGGACATATTGGTAATTTCATAAATATTCTTATCTGCTACGGTAACAGCCAGTGATTCTTTCTTAAGTCGCTGTCCCTTACATGCAGTACAGGGAGTGATCTGCATGAAGCTCTCGTATTCCTGCTTCATCGACTCTGAGCCAGTCTCCTTATAGCGCTGCTCCACATTCTTGATCAGCCCGGGAAATGCTACGTCATAGACGCCTTCCCCACGCTGGCCTTTATAATAAACCTTTACAGAATGTCCCCCGGTACCATACAGAATAATATCCTGGATTTTCTTCGGATAGTCCTTAAACGGTGTATCCAGGTCAAAACCATACTCCCGGCAAAGTGCATTCAGAATGGCATTGGTAAAGCTGCTCTTATCTGTACAG
Source organism: Blautia sp. HCP3S3_H10_2 (assembly GCF_052122375.1). Lineage (NCBI taxonomy): Bacteria > Bacillati > Bacillota > Clostridia > Lachnospirales > Lachnospiraceae > Blautia > Blautia sp. HCP3S3_H10_2. The sequence continues at coordinate 145,447 of NZ_JBQKCL010000001.1, read as the reverse complement.
GACTGCCATCCCATTACTACAATGGCCCCCTGAGAAATACTTAAGGACTTGTCCGGAATCATCAGATCCGGGTCAAATTCCATCTTATACCCAAGTCCCAGACACTCTGGGCAGGCTCCGAACGGATTATTAAAAGAAAAACTTCTCGGCTCTATCTCATCAATACTGATACCACAATCCGGGCAGGAAAAGCTCTGGCTGAAATTTATATAATTTCCATCCATGGTATCTACTACAGCCAGCCCGTCTGCCAGATTCAGCACCGTCTCCAGGGAATCCGTAAGACGCTTCTCTATCCCTGGCTTCACGATCAGACGATCTACAATAATGGCAATGGTATGCTTGATATTCTTATCCAGAGTGATCTCCTCAGAAAGCTCATACACATTCCCGTCAATTTCAACTCTCACATATCCACTTCTTCTGGCCTGATCCAGTAATTTGGCATGGGTACCCTTACGGCCACGCACTACAGGTGCAAGAAGCTGGATCTTCGTGCGCTCTGGCAGTTCCATGATCTGATCCACCATCTGGTCTACGGTCTGCTTGGCGATCACTTTCCCGCACTTCGGACAGTGCGGAATGCCAACACGTGCATATAAAAGACGGAAGTAGTCGTAAATCTCCGTCACCGTACCAACTGTAGACCTGGGGTTACGGTTGGTTGACTTCTGGTCAATGGAAATCGCCGGTGGAAGCCCCTCGATACTCTCAACATCCGGCTTCTCCATCTGTCCAAGGAACTGTCTGGCATAAGAAGACAATGACTCCATATATCGCCTCTGTCCCTCTGCATAAATAGTATCAAAAGCCAGTGAAGACTTACCGGATCCACTCAGACCTGTAAGAACTACAAATTTATCCCTGGGGATATCCACGCTGAGATTCTTCAGGTTATTCTCATTAGCTCCTCTGATTCTGATAAATTGTTTCTTATTCTCTGCTGCCATCTGTTCCTCCATTTCTATACCGGAAAACATCCTTCGTAACTCAATCTGTTCTTCAAGGATAGCACAAGAACATTTGTTCGTCAAGTGTTTTAACAGTGAACTCTGCCAATTACAGAAAGCCCTTGTTACTGTTCTCAGACCTTTCTCTGAGACGCTCCGGCAATCTACAGCAAAAAATCTGCCATCACCGCATTGCTCACATGTATCCCTTCCCTTGACAGAAAAATCCTGTCTTTTTCTTCAATAAGCAGGCCCTGTTTCTTATACTTTTCCAGAACCACTCCATATATCTTCTCTATAGAAGTCCCGAAATATTCCTGAAATTCTGACTTAGACACACCTTTTGTCATGCGAAGTCCAAGAAACATAAACTCTGCCATCTCATCTTCACGGGTAAGCACTTCCCTGTCTTTTCGTATTTTTTCCAAAGATCCGCTGTTTTGCAGATATTCCTGCATATCTGCAGTATTGGTAAACCTCTCTTTTCCAAGCAGGGACGCAGCTCCCAGCCCAAGTCCCAGATAGTCCTTTCTCTGCCAGTACCCTTCATTATGCCTGCATTCCAGACCGGTTTTTGCATAATTTGAAATTTCATACTGATGGTATCCATATTCTCCCAGAACTGCTGCCACATCCTCATACATACGGTATTCCGTGTCTTCATCGGGCAGATCCAGTTGCCTTTTCGAAAAAGGAGTCCCTTCTTCAACAATAAGACTGTATGCGGAAATATGCTCTGGTTCCAGCGCTGCCACTGTCCTAAGATTCTCTATCCAGCCCTCATAGCTTTGTCCAGGGATTGCAAACATCAGATCCACATTAATATTAGAAAAACCAGCCTCTCTTGCCATCTGATAGCTTTCCAGAAACTGCCCATAATTATGGATCCTTCCAAGCATATCCAGTTCCCCGTCCTTTGGAGACTGCAAGCCGATACTAAGCCGGTTGATCCCATATTCCCTGTAAAGAGACAGTTTTTCAGGTGTCAGTGTTCCGGGATTTGCTTCTATCGTTACTTCTGGATCTGGGAAAAAACAAAAATTTTCCCGGATTCCGGTCAAAAGCTGTTCCATCAGATCACACTCCGGCACGGATGGCGTTCCTCCCCCGATAAAAACAGTATCCACCAGGCGCTGTTCCGACTGTGAGGCTGCTTTCATTTCCCGTAAAAGTGCATAAATATAAGCTTCCTGCCCGGACCTGGTTGCAGGACCTGACAGGAAGTCACAATAATCACATTTCTTTATGCAAAACGGGATGTGAAGATATAATTCCAGACCATTCTTCTTTATTCCCATTCTGATTTTTCTCCATTTATTCTGATGTATCTGTCTGCTCACTGGAAGAACCTTCAGAAGAATCACTGCTCTTACCGGCAGCATCACTTCCAGAAGCCTTTTCTTCCCCTTTCTGCACCAGATACTCATTGACCATAGTTACGCTGCCATTTTGTGCCACTGCATCTTTACTTACCTGCCTGGGCACCGGGGTAGGCGTAGGACTTGGGATCGGTGTGATCTTCATTACTCCCTGGGACGCTGCATCAGGTGCTTTCACAGTCTTTTTGCCGCATGCGCAGCTGCCTGCAAAAATCACGATTACCAGCAGGAACACAGCCAGGATGCCGCCTTTGATCCATTGTTCCCTGTCCTTTTTAAAACTTCTCTTTATTCTTCTTATCAGAACATATAGCTTCGCTTTCATCTGATACCTCCGCAACCGGCACCAGCCGGGTTCTTTCTCATATCAGTCAGCCTTCCAGAGCCTGCAAAAATGCTCTAGTTTTCATCCAGTTTCAGTACACTCATAAATGCCTTCTGTGGAATCTCTACGTTTCCAACCTGACGCATTCTCTTCTTTCCTTCCTTCTGCTTCTCCAGAAGCTTCTTCTTACGGGAAATATCACCACCATAGCATTTGGCAAGGACATCTTTACGCATTGCCTTAACCGTCTCTCTGGCAATGATCTTGCTTCCGATTGCAGCCTGGATCGGGATTTCGAACAGCTGGCGCGGAATCTCGTCCTTCAGCTTCTCGCACATTTTACGTCCTCTTTCGTAGGAAGTATCTGCATGTACGATAAAGGAAAGCGCATCCACTTCTTCTTTGTTTACCAGAATATCCAGCTTCACAAGCTCACTTCGCTCATAGCCGCAAAGCTCATAATCCAGGGATGCATAACCTCTGGAGCGGGATTTCAGTGCATCAAAGAAATCATAGATAATCTCATTCAGCGGAAGCTTATATTTCAGAAGTGCACGTGTCTCTTCCATATATTCCATGCCAAGATACTGGCCGCGGCGCTCCTGGCAGAGATCCATGATAGCTCCAATGAACTCTGTAGTTACCATGATTTCTGCATTTACCATAGGCTCTTCCATATATTCAATCTCAGACGGATCCGGAAGGTTGGTCGGGTTCGTCAGATCGATCACTTCACCATTTGTCTTGTGTACTTTATAGATAACACTTGGCGCTGTAGTAACAAGATCCAGGTCATATTCTCTCTCCAGGCGCTCCTGGATAATTTCCAGATGAAGCAGTCCAAGAAATCCACAGCGGAATCCAAAGCCCAGAGCCACTGACGTCTCCGGCTCATAAAATAGGGAAGCATCATTTAACTGCAGCTTCTCCAGTGCATCACGGAGATCACCATATTTCGCACCATCTGCCGGATAAAGTCCGCAGTAAACCATTGGATTTACCTTCTTATATCCTGGTAAAGCCTCAGCACAAGGGCGGTTATTGTCTGTAATGGTATCACCAACCCGGGTATCCCTTACGTTCTTGATGCTGGCTGTGATATAACCAACCATTCCAGCCGCCAGCTCTTCGCATGGAATAAACTGACCTGCTCCGAAATATCCAACTTCCACAACCTCTGCCACAAATCCGGTGGCCATCATACGGATGGTCGTGCCCTTACGCACCTTTCCGTCTACCATTCGGCAGAAAACAATTGCTCCCTTATAAGAATCATAAATAGAATCAAAAATAAGTGCCTTTAATGGTGCATCCGGATCCCCTACAGGTGCCGGGATCTTGGACACTACCTGCTCCAGGACCTGATCCACATTCAAGCCTGTTTTGGCAGAAATCTGAGGCGCATCCTGTGCCTCAAGACCGATCACATCCTCAATCTCATTTATTACACGCTCTGGTTCCGCGCTTGGAAGATCCACTTTATTGATCACCGGAATTACTTCCAAATCGTGGTCAAGTGCCATATAAACATTCGCCAGTGTCTGCGCCTCAATTCCCTGTGCTGCGTCCACTACAAGAATGGCGCCGTCACATGCTGCAAGACTTCGTGAAACCTCATAGTTAAAATCCACATGGCCTGGTGTATCGATCAGGTTAAAGATATACTCTTCGCCATCTTTTCCATGGTATACAGTTCGTACAGCCTGAGACTTAATGGTAATTCCACGTTCTCTCTCAAGGTCCATATTATCCAGAACCTGTGCCTGCATTTCCCTCTCTGTCAAAAGACCTGTCATCTCTATGATTCTGTCGGCCAGTGTAGATTTACCATGGTCAATATGTGCTATAATACAAAAATTACGAATTTTACTCTGGTCTGTCATTCCAGATATTCCTCCTCTGGTTATGCTTACTCTTTACTATCAAAAATTTACCCGTTATCGCACATTATAGCACAGATTAATTCTGTTTGTCACTGCCTTTTAGCACTCTGTCCAGGATATCCGCAAAAGGTTCCATTGCATTTTTCACCTCCTGCACGGTATTTGTCTGGGCACCAGCCTCAAGAAGCAGGGCTCTTTTGCGCAAATGCAGATTATAGCGCAGACCAGCCAGATAGATACCTCTGTATAAAGTAGGATAATACAATGCAGCCTGGTATTCCAGCTGAAAGGAGAAGGCAAGATTGTCCTGTATGTAAGGATTTGGAAGATACGAAACCGCCCCTTGTGTATTGGTGTAGCTAAGCCCGTTATAAAACAGGATCTGCGCCGTATCTTTGCCATTTATCTTGGTCACAAGATGCCTGTTTTCGTCAATTCCATCCCGGTGCAGATCGATCACCACCTCCACAGAAGGATTCTCTTCCAATACTTTTTCCACATAATCGCAGGCATAATCATATGCTTTGCTCCGGTCCAGCTCTCCCCCCATCAGATCAAAAGCTTCTTTTATATGGATCACACGATAGCCATATTTTTCTGTCAGAAGACTTGTCAGGTAGCTGCCCACTCCCACAATGGAATCCGCCTCTTCCCCCTCCCTGGAATCTGCAAAAGTTTCCTGGGAATGACTGTGGTAAATAAGGATCTGAGGCTGAAGAGGGCCATGACTCAGGGAAAAATCTTCGGCTAAAAATTCAGCAGCATTGATTTTTACAGCCGAGGCATCGGTATTGTCATCTACAATATAAAAATTACTTATAAGATAGTCATAATCAGCAAGCCTGTCCTGGGACAGATCCAGAATCGGATGCGGAAGTGCCACTGATGCCTGTGTAAGACTGCTGGCAGGCTGGACATCCTTGTTCTGACCGGATGCTGCATTTTGTTCTGTTTTCGTATCCATAGTTGTTTCACCTGGCATTACCTGATTTTCCTGGTTTTCCTGGTTTTCCTGGTTTTCCTGGTTTTCCTGGTTTTCCTTGTCTTTACTTTTATTTATTTCTTTATTTTCTTCTTCCTCTATTTTTTTCACCTGCGCCCCAAGGTATTTTCCATTCTCCTCCCCGATTTTCGCCACTGTCTCCTCATCCAGTTCCAGCCAGGTCTCCTGCGCTTTTTCTTCTACAAAACAATAGAAAGGAAACTGCCTGTACACATTTTGCATAATTTTCCACAGGGAAAAAGGCTCTGGGAGCATTGCCAGAACCGCAAAAAAGCAAAGACAGAGAAAAATGCAGAATACCTTCTGGGATTTTGTCACCGAATCACCTCTTTAAGGTTATCCTATGACAGACTTTTCCCCCGTATGTTTCTTTTTTGCTTCTGCTTTTCCACATTTTTCCAGACTGTTCAGATTCAGCATCAAAACGCTCTGCTTTTCCCTATATGTGACCTTCACCAAACTGTAACCTTTCCGTTTTCTCCGGCAAAAGTCATATTCAAGCCTTCTGAGATGGTAAAACTCAGATATTTAATGGTCTCATCCACATCCTTTGGTGTCACAAACATGCCATGAAGATGCGGGGAGATCATTTCTTCCAGAAATTCCTTCTGCTCTGTTTCGTCCAACGCTTCCAGAAGATGTGCCATGGAATCGTGGACAATAGTAGCTGCATCTACTACTGTTGGCACACCGATTCCAATGACCTTTACTTTCAGATTCTCTTCCGTAAGACCGTTCCGGTGATTTCCCACCCCGGATCCGGGAGTAATTCCCGTATCTGTGATCTGGATGGTGCGGTTCAACCGTCTGGTGCTTCTCGCAGCAAGGGCATCTACTGCGATCACCACATCTGGTTTTGTAACCGCCACTACACCCTCCACAATTTCCGAGGTTTCCATTCCTGTCTGTCCCATCACACCTGGAACAATTCCACTGATCGCATGTAAAATTTCTTTTTCCGTACTTTTCAGTCCGTATTCCTGGATCAGATGCCTGGTCATATGAAGGTTTCCGATCACCTCTGGTCCCAGGGAATCCGCTGTGATTCCCTGATTTCCAAGCCCAACCACAAGCACTGATTTTTCTTTTTCCAGTCCGATAAGCTGCCGCAGATGTCTGGAAAGTTCTTCAGACACTTCTCTGTGATACTCCTCATCTGGTGCCGAAAGTCCCTCTGATTCGATTGTAATATATGTCCCCTGCGGTCTTCCCATGGAACGGGCACCATTTTCAGTGGTTATTTTTACCACTGTAGTCCGAATATCTTTTTCTTCATTATACACTTCATTCACCTCAACACCCCGGACTTCTACATTTTTTTCTGCAAAGCGTTCCCTGGCCTCCACCGCCAGGTCTGTTCTGATCTTGTAATTTTCCAGCATACTTTTCCTCCTGAAGCTTTGTTCTGAACCGTAACATTTCTATGTAATCTCCCCATTTTTTGTAAAAATATGTATTGACAATCCAAGGCAATTATTATAAACTATATAAGCATGTTCATAGGAACGCCCGTGTCTGTTCTTATGAAACAGTAAATTTTATTATCACTCACGAATTGGAGGTGTACGAATTGGCTAACATCAAATCTGCAAAAAAGAGAATTTTAGTTAACAGAACAAAAGCTGCGAGAAACAAATCCATCCGTTCTGCTGTTAAGACTTCCATCAAAAAAGTTGACGAGGCAGTAGCTAACAACGATAAGGCAGCAGCAGAGGTTGCATTAAAAGAGGCTATCTCTACAATCAGCAAAGCAACTTCCAAAGGTGTTTATCACAAAAACAACTGCGCTAGAAAAGTTTCCCGTTTATCCAAAGCCGTTAACAGCATTGGCTAATAGATATCTGAATTTTTAGTTATAAGCTTATAAGTGAAAATTAAGGCAGTCGAACCGTCATCGACTGCCTTTTTTCTATCTTTCGGAGGATTTCTATCTTCCCGAACTATATTTTACGATCAGCAATTCCACACTTAATACATCCTGCAGACGACCTGTCTTTACCGCTTCCTCTGCATCCACAAAATCAGCCACCGCCTGACGGAGCTCACTGATCTTGTAAGATCTGGCGCAGGAAGCAATGTTTCTCACAACAAAGGACGGAACCCCAAGTCTTGACGCCATCTCTGGCTGCGGAAGTCCTTCCTCTGCATATTCCTTTACAAGAAGAAGCTGGCGAAACTGTTTCGCCAGAAGAAACAGAATCCTCATCGGCGGCTCCTTCAGGGTAAGGAGATCATAATACAGTTCCAGTGCCCGTTTCTGGTTCTTTTCTGTTACAGCCCGGACCATGTCAAAAATCTTATTCTGCGTCTGTGTGGTGCAGACCTCCTGTATATCTTTCCGGGTTACCACATCTCTGTCACCAGTATATGAAATCAGTTTCTCCAGCTCCATACGGAGATTTCCCATGTCCACGCCTGTCATCGTAAGCAGAAGCTCCATATCACTCTGGGTGATCATTTTCCCTTCTCTTTTCAGAAGACCTGCTGCCCAGCGCATTAATGTCTTCTCATCCTGTGTCACAAATTCGCCAATCCGTCCAGACGCCTTTACAGCCTTGTACATGCGGTTTCTCTTATCCACTTCATTTTCCACGAAAATAAGGCAGAGATAATCTGGCAATTCTTTCATATAGTCAGCCAGCTCATCGCATTTATTCTTAAAAAAGCCCGTATCTTCCAGAAGGATCACTCTCCGGTCAGCAAAAAAAGGCATGGTTTCACAAAGATCGATCAGCTCCTTCACATCGATGCTTCTGCCCTCATAGTGATTAAAATTCATGGTATCCCCATCCGGGTTCAAAGCCTGTACCAGCTTATGTTTATACTGCTGCTTCAGATAGGCTTCTTCTCCATAAAGCAGATACGCCTGTTTAAAATTGCCTGTTTTTATATCTTCCTGGATATTCTTCAAAATCTAATCTCCTGTCATTCCGGAATTTTCATGCTGCCAAAAGCATCTCTGAAAGTGCTTTGACCCTCCATTAAACCATACCACAATTTGTGATTTTATAAAAGCACCTTTTTCAATTCAGGTTCTCTATATTCAGGTTCTGTACTTTTGTTTCTCATTTTCCGTTCCTACTTTAAATATCTTTCCACTTCAATTTTTCCCGCATTCAAAATAACCTTTATTGCACCGCTTTTCATGGTAAATTCAACCTGACAGCCAGCCGCATCCAGACGTTCTATGGTTTCTGGCGAAGGATGTCCATAAGTATTTGTCTCTGAACAGGAAATAAAAGCATATTCAGGACGCACCTTCTCCAGAAACTGCCAGCTGGTTGAATAATGGGAGCCATGATGCCCCACCTTCAAAAAATCCACATCCTCCAGTTTCCCCTGGGTAAGCAGCTTCTTTTCCGTTTCTTCTCCAATATCTCCGGTCAGCAATCCAATAAAGTTTTTATATTTCACCTGAAGCACCATCCCATCTTCGTTTACATCCATGCCTGATGCCCTGATCAATGGCGCAACTATTTTTATCTGCAGTTTTCCAGCTTTCAGGCAGTCTCCTTCTTTTAGGATTTCCACTGGAATTCCTGCTGTTTCTGCCAGTCTTTTTAGATTTTCCCATTCATCTGGAGGTTTTTCCCATTTAGGAAGATACAGACAGCCGATTTTTACCGAGTTTAACTTCTTTGCTGTCAGTTCCAGAATTTCCTGTATTCCGCTGATATGGTCTTTATCTGTGTGGGAAATAAAAATACCATCAATCCTGGAAATCCTCTGACTTTTCAGATATGGAAGGATCTGATACTGTCCCGTCCCGTTTTTGCTTGAACTCCCACCATCTACCAGAAAACAATGTCCTTCCGGAGTCTGCACTACAATGCCATCGCCCTGTCCCACATCCAGACAGGTAATGGAAAACGATGCCTGTCCACGCCAGCACAGAATCATTAAGGCTATACTGATACCAATTAATGCCACTAGCCTTGTGGCAATTTCATTATTTATTTTTCCTTTATCCGAATGTAGTCTAACTCTGGCACAATTTGAGAAATGATTCTTGAAATATTTTTTTAAATGGTTCCTTGAATCCCCCCGCAAATCCACGCTCTTCTTGTATGTAAGCCCCCGGATTGTTCCAAACAATAGGATATAATAGATTCCCACCTGCCATAGTTTAGGCTGCCCTGGGATCCAGGTACAAAACGGGAGATTACCGGCTAATTCACACAATTTCCCATAGACCTTCGCCAGAAATCTCCCGGGTAAGATCATTACACTTCCCAGCTTCAGATTCACACATCCTGTAAGAAGAGCCACCACTCCACTTCCCAGAACCACTCCCACAGTTGGAAGCACCAACAGATTTAAAACAATTCCTATCAGAGATACCTCTCCGAAGAAATAGAAAGAGACCGGAAGCATGGTGAGCTGGATTCCCAATGATGCCATAAGTGCAGCACAGGCCTTATTACCAAATGTCTTTTTCCCTCGCCTTGGAATTCTGCTTCTTCCAGGTCTTGCCTTACCATTCCTTTGTGACGGAATTTTCCGGGCACTTTCTTCCATTCTTTTCGTCAATGCAGGAACGACAACGCCTGCTCCCACAACAGCACTAAACGACAGCAAAAATCCGCTGCTATACAGATAGGCCCCGGAATCTCCCAACATCATCACCGCTGAAACAGCCAGTGCTGTGGGAAGATCATAAATCCGTCCGGTTATTTTCGCGCCAATCGATATCAGAAACATGCAGACTGCACGCATAGTAGATACACTGCCGCCAGTCATCATTCCATACTGGAGCAGAACAAGCAGGGAAAACAATCCGGAAAGCCAGATTCCCAGTCCTGTTTTCATAAGCAGACTGTAAAGCCCCATGCCGAGCACACTGATATGTAATCCTGAAATCGCCAGCACATGCACAATTCCGGTCATCTGATAACGAAGCTTTATTTCCTTATCCAGGCTGCTTTTGTCTCCCAATACGATTGCCTGAAAAATTCCGGCTTCTTCTCCTGCAATTTTTCCAAGTACACCAGCTAAATACTCCCTTACTTCACTTATCCCCTCTCCATAGGCAGAATACCTCTCTGACTTTTCCAATATTTCTGCCTTTTTCATAAAATAGAAAATATGCTGGCAGGCATAGTACTGCTGACTGTCAAATTCTCCTGGATTCCGCTTTTCTTCTACTCTTTCCAGTTTTCCTGACACCAAAACAACAGTCCCCACCGGAACCTTCTCTTTTCTTTTCAGAAATACTTTTACATTTTCTATAGATATTTTCTTTGACTGGATTTTTTGTGATGGATTTTCTTCTGATTGCTCATTTTTCGATTGAGCATTTATAGATTGTTTTTTTAAAGATTGATTTTTCTTTGGTTGATAAATAAGATATGTATTTCGCAGATAAACTGCTTGCGAAAATTCACTTTCTGTAGATTGTACTACTTCTCCGCAAATAGTAGCCTGTGGATGCTTCTCGATCCAGGAAGCTGTATTTTCCGGAACAGGATTTCCCCGGATAAGGGGAAGACCTGCCCGGTCAGCCACACACAGAAAGAGCATCAGTACCAGACACAAGATACATAACGGTCTTCGCGTCATCCCAAAACTCCTTTATTTCTGATCCTCTTTAAGAATCAGATCTGTGTTTTTACTAAAAAGGTTGTACAAGGATGTGCCATCGCTTAAAGAAGCTTCTGTATTTCCCTCAATTGAAATCTGTACCTTATCCGCAGATGAGGTATCCAGGAGGGAGTTTACCACGGAATAGATCATAGTATTGACAGGAATATCAATTCCAGCATCCGAAAATGCCGAGCTGAAATCCACATAGCAGACATTATCCGATACTTCCACTCCCAGAATATCTGTATCTTGTGGAATGGTAGGATAATGTCCTTTTACCATGGGGCCTTTTGCAAGCTGCTCCAGGATCACTCTTTCCCGTGGCAGAATTCTCTTATAGTAGACGTTTCTTTGCTCAGCCACAAGATGCTCTCCTGTCTTGTCTGTAAAATACAGGGTAAAGGTATCATAGCGGTAAGCATCTTTATCAGACCCCCACATTTCCACGAACGTATTGTTGTCGATCACACCTACGGCCTGTCCTTTTGAATCTGTAAGCTCCTGGCTTCCTATAAATATTTTCACTCCGGTAACTCCCGGGATCTGCAGGAAAGTCCTTGCCACACCGGCGCGTACCAGAATCTCCCTGGCTCGTGATATATTACTGTACTCACTGTTAAATTCCAACTCCAGCAAAGATTCATTTAAACGGTAGGTCACAAGCTGGACGCCAGAAGGCAAAAGAGGCTGGTTTTCACCACTCGACTCCTGGCTGTTCAGAATCCCCATAAGATCCTGAAGCATAAATTCGGAGCTTTCCTGTTCCGGATAGTATTGCACTTTTACAACCTTTGTCTCGTCTTTGTTTACATAATATATATAATACTGGTTGCTTACACTTTCTGTCTTTTCTCCCTGGGTCTCCACCGTACATCCGGTAAGAAGGCTAACAACCAGAACCAGTGTAAGCGCCACACTTAAGATTTTCTTCATTTGGCACCTCCTACGGAATGTATGACAATGGGATTCTGACAGTAAATGTGGTTCCCTCACCTTCCTTGCTGGCTACCTGAATGGTACCATGATGCATGGTAACCGCACTTCTGGTAATCGCAAGACCAAGGCCTGTACCACCAATCTCCTTGGAATGGGATTTATCCACACGATAAAAACGTTCGAAAATCCTTCCAACAGAGTCTTCCGGAATACCCATTCCGGAATCCGCAACCTTCACATAGAAATATTTGTGGTCCGCATCCAGGGTTACCCGTACCCAGCCATCGTCAACATTGTACTTAATGCCATTCTCAACTAAATTGCTCACTGCAAGAGTGAACTTCACCTCATCCACATCGGCTTCCACAGGGCGGAAACTATCCAGGATCAGGTCAATATTACGTTTGTCCGCAATAGGACGGAGTCTTTTCAGAATATCCTCCAAAAGCTGGTTGATATTCAGATGTTCCACATTCAGGTCTGCCGCCTTTTTGTCCATCTTTACAAGAGAAAGAAGGTCGGTAATGATCTTGTTCTCCCGGTCAATTTCCGCAGTAATGTCTCCCATAAATTCCTGATACAGTTCTTCGGGTACCCCTTCCTGTCCAACCAGGGAATCTGCAAGCACCTTCATGGAAGTAAGCGGAGTCTTCAGCTCATGGGACACATTTGAGACAAACTCATTTCGTGATTCATCCAGTATCTTCATCCTAGAAAGCATTTTATTAAATGCATCGGTAATAAGCGCAGTCTCCGTGTAATCCGGAACAGAAATCTCTTCGTTCTGATAACCATCTGTCAGGTCTTCAATTGATTTGGTAACCCGTGCAAAAGGCTTCACAAGTACCGTGGAAAGAACATACCCCAGAAGCACCGCCAGAACAATGATAATTCCAGTGAGCAGAATACTCTTCTGCTCCAGTTCCTGAATATTCTGTGCGATTTCATTAGAAGAAAAGCTGATCAGCATAGCACCCTGAAGCTGCTTTACTTCCGGGCTCTTCACCGGGAGAGCCATTTCAATCTTCTGGCTCTTGCTGTTATAGCGACTGGCTTCTTCGCCTTTGAAGCACTTGATCACCATCGTGGAGATCAGTGTCTTTCCTTCATCTACGCCATAGGTATCCTTGATGATTCTGTAATCCCTGTCAACCAGCAGAATTCTGCCATCATATACATTAGACAACAACTCCAGCTTGCTGTTTACATCCTGCGAGCTGGAGTCATTCATGTAATTCTCTTTAATTAACAGGTTGCACAAAATGTCACACTGCCTCTCTACTGTCTGTTTGCGTACAGCGACTGCCTTACTTTCATAAGCAGCAACCATCACATGGGCAACAATGACACTTGGTACGATTCCCAGAATGACCAGAATGATCAGAATACGAAAACGCAGACTTTTTAAAAAGCTTGTTTTCTTTTTCTCTGGCATAGCTTAAGCCTGGAAATAATAACCCACACCCCATTTGGTGTGTACATATTTCGGCTCACTGGGATTCGCCTCAATTTTTTCACGTAAACGACGGATATGTACATCCACAGTACGGACGTCACCTGGATACTCATATCCCCATACAATATTCAGCAGGTTCTCACGGCTGTAAACTTTATTCGGGTTAAACACCAGAAGCTCCAGCACATCGAATTCCTTGGCAGTCAGATTGATTTCTTTGCCAGCGATAAATACACGGCGGCTCTCACAGTCCATCTTCAGGTCACCGGCTTCAATGGTCTTCGCCTTCTCTTTCTCTTCCTGATTGCTGCCTGCACGACGCATGATCGCTTTGATTCTTGCTTTTACCTCAAGAATGTTAAATGGCTTGGTAATATAATCGTCTGCGCCATATTCCAGCCCAAGGATCTTATCCATGTCTTCTCCCTTGGCTGTCAGCATCACAATAGGAACATTTGAAAATTCCCGGATCTGCTGGCATACTTCAAAACCATCCATCTTGGGAAGCATAAGATCCAGGAGAATAATATCATATTTCTTCTCCTTCGCCATCTCCAGTGCTTCCTCGCCATCGTAAGCACAATCTACTTCCATTCCATCCTGTTCCAGGCTGAAACGGATTCCCTTTACGATCAGTTTCTCATCATCTACTACCAAAACTTTCCTGCTCATTTAAGAATCTCCCTTATCCAGCTGATATCTTATCTTTTATTTTTAAAAAGGTACCTTCTTTGATACCTTCTACATTCATAATCTCTTCTATGGAAGTAAAGCCTCCATGTTCCTCTCTGTATGCGATGATTGCTTCTGCCTTGGACTGCCCGATTCCGCTTAGCGTAGAAAGCTGTCCTGCATCTGCGGTATTCAGATTGATCCGAGTGTCTGTCAGGTCATCACCGGCTCCACCAGCAACATCTTCACCAGTCCCGCTTTTGTCTCCAGCATTTGCAAACGCATTTCCATCCGTTTTTCCGTCTGGATTCATTTTTCCATCTGCCTCTTCTGCGTTTCCCGACGCTTCCGGTACTTTTGCAGAAATAAGTTCCAGATTTTCTTCAACCTCTGCTTCCGTAGGCACATAAATCTGCTGCCCGTCCGCAATGCTTCTGGCTCTGTTCAGATAGTTTACAGCAGCTTCTGGCAAATATCCTCCAGCCGCATCTACTGCCTGGAAAATACGTGCCCCTTCATCCAATTCATAAACGCCCGGACTTACAACAGCGCCGCATACATCAACGTATATTTTTTGTGGAATCTCCGTGATCTGGTCTGGACTCTCTATTGCCTTATTTTCCTTATCTGAGGTATTTTCTGTTTTCGAAATTTCTTCTGCATTCTCCGTTTCCCCATCAGAAGCTATCTCTTCAAGAAAAATATCCTCACGGCGCGTACAGCCTGTCATCATCAACGCCATCCAGATAAAAAATAGGAGCATCCAGATTCCACATCTGTAATTTATTTTTCTTTTCATGCAGGTTCCCCTTTCGCTTTATGCGCAGGTTCCCCGCTACTCATGCTTTACCTCATCTATTTTAACGAAACTTTACATTTTTTACAATACCATTTCTAAATTTTATCAGTCTTTTATCTATTTACCTTATTTCTCCCATTTAAATATGACAATTCCTACAATAGCCACAGCCATACCCAGCAGTTTCCGCCATTGAAAATCCACTTTTTCTACGCCGAACAGCCCGAATAATTCGATCAGGTATGCAACTGCCAGCTGGGATATTACAATCAACATGGCCGCTTTTGCCGGTCCCAGGCTCCCCATACTCTGAATCACAGTTATAGTAATAAAAGCTCCGATCACACCACCAAGCAAAGTATACTTGTTTTCAATCTGCCAGAGTGCCCCAATGCTGTCTCTTCCAGTAAATATCCATGCCAATACGCAAACCAAGAAGGCCGAAAACTGCACCCAGCCAGTTGACACCCACAGACTGGTCTGCTTGGTCACTTCCGTATTAAAAACCCCCTGAATACTCATCAATGCACCGGATATCAATGCTACAATAAATCCCCACATATAATACCTCCATACTTCTAACAACATTCCTATTGCATAAAAGTTTTCTTACCATGATTACAGGAGAGTCCAAGAGCGCAGAGCAATGACTTTTATTCATGGTGATGTCTACGTAACCAGACACTTCTGTTTAGGAAGAAAAGGAGATGCACTTTCTGCATCTCCTCAATTATATTATATGTATTTTTCAAAGATTCATTCATTTCGCAAGCTTTTCACTTTTTTTCATTACGCAATAACGACAGTAATTGGAAGCAGTTAAAATCCAGAGAAAAGCGGGAATTATAATGGCAAGAATACCTGTATCCCATACCATATGAAGCAACATAGCTACCAATGTGCAGACAGGAAGTACTTTTCCAGTAAGCTGATAAGTCTTATAACTTGCTTCATAAATCTCTTCCCGCTCTGCCTCATCACAGCTTGCAAGCCACTGCTCCTGAAATTTCATGGAAGCAGGGTCACCTTTCTTCTCCGGATACAGTCTCTGAAGCAGTTTTATATAGCGAACCTGCCACATACTTAAATATCCTATCACCCCAATGAACACTACCAGCCCAACCAAAAACAGCCAAGTCTCTCCTATACTCTGACTCTCAATATATTTTATAGAGTAGCCTGGTGAAATAATCAGCATCATAAGAACTGTTCCAACTGTACTTGCAATTACTCCCCAACTCGAAGATACCTCTATACGATACTGAAGTTCATGATATTCTTCGTCTTCTGCTTCCTGCATCTGATTACCCATTACTTTCATTTTTGCAAAATTAATTTCACAAATCGCAATACAGATTACGCCGCAGATACATTCCAATAACACAGCATGGTCACGTACAAAGAAAAGTATTCCATTCATCACATGCCCAACAGCTGCAATCGCATCTTCCCCACTATAAGCTGTCGCAAATCCAAAAATCCCGCCTACAATACCGCCAGCTATCATTAATAATATCATTTTCAAATATGAATTCATTTTCCTCTTTTCAGTTTTTCCTCTATTCATCTTCTCCATCCTCCGTATAAGTAAAAATATCTTCCACCTTCACCTGACAAATCCTCGCAAGCTTCAATGCCAGCGTCACAGAAGGTGAATAGTCTCCTCTCTCGATCAGGCTGATGGTTTGTCTTGACACACCAGCCAGCTTTCCCATATCAGCCTGATTGATTCCAAGCCTAGCCCGATGTTCTTTCAAGCGGTTCTCTAGCGCCATTCCACGGCTCCCTTCTTTCTCTTTCGCAGTATATTCAGTTGTTCTCTCCGTATGACTTATTTCTTTGTCATTTTGACAAATATTTTTGTCATTACCTGTTATTCGTATTTTAGCATTGACAACTATAGTTGTCAATCCGTTTCTCAATTTATTTTATCCTATCTTTATTACTGACAATATAGAAAAAGATTTCTGATATTTTCTATATTTTCCATCTATTCAACACCCCTCTCAATTGATATAATATTTTCAACAAATATGGCAGCCAGGCTGGCTTGTCAAAACGAAAGGAGACCTATGATGGCAGACGAAAAAAACACAGTAACACCAGAAGAGGACGAAATCGAGATTATCACTCTTACAGACGAAAATGGCGAGGATATGGATTTTGAATATCTGGATACCATTGATTATGAGGGAAAGCGCTACGCAGTCCTTCTTCCACCAATCGAAGATGTAGAGGGTGAGGACGAAGATGAGGATGAAGAAGTCCTGATTCTTCAGGTAGAGGATGATGGAACCGAGGATTCAGAAAGCTATGTTTTCGTTGATGACGACGATGTTCTCTCTGCTGTCTTTGATATTTTCAAAGAGAAATTTAAAGATGAGTTTGATTTCGCAGAAGAATAATTCTCACCTGTTTATAGGAAATATGGCATATGGCTCTTAAAATCAATTTCTTATTATATTTATATGAAAGAAAAAAGTTCTAAGCAAAATAATGAGGATGTCAGCATTCATTTTGTTGACATCCTCGTTATTTTTATCTCCTATCACAGAGATTCCCAGACACTTTTTTATGCGCCATCCGACGTCCGGCTATCAGAAACTTACGCCAGACACTCATCCAGAATCGCTGCCATTTCATCAATATCTGCTTTCGTAATAACCAGCGGAGGCACAATACGAAGTACATCACTTCCCGCAGAAATAACCAGCAGTTTCTTCTCAAGAGCTTTCTTTACGACCTCACCTACAGGACGTCCCTGGATCACGATTCCCTGCATAAATCCCATACCTCTTCTTGCAGCAGCACACTCATGTTTCTCCACAAGCGCATCCAGTTTTTTCTCAAGATATGGAGTTAATTCCTGTACATGGGTAAGGATCATATCCTTCTCATAAATATCAAAAACCTTGCTTACAGCAGCACATACAAATGGATTTCCGCCATAAGTTGTACCGTGGTCGCCTGGCTTCAGGGAAGCCTGTGCAACCTTCTCATTCAGCACAAAAGCACCTACCGGAACGCCACAGCCCAGTGCCTTCGCACAAGTCATAATATCCGGCTGGACTCCGTATGCCTGCCATGCAAAATAGTAACCGGAACGGCCCATTCCGCACTGGATCTCATCCAGGATCAATAAAATATCTTTCTCATCGCACAGAGCACGAACACCTTCCAGGAACTCTCTTGTAGCCGGATAAATGCCGCCTTCCCCCTGTACGGTTTCCATAATAATGGCACAGGTTTTGTCTGTAACCTGGGCTTTTACACTCTCTAAATCATTGAAATCTGCAAACTTTACACTGCCCATAAGAGGCTCAAATGGCTCACGGTAATGGGCATTTCCGGTAACTGAAAGTGCTCCAATCGATCTTCCATGGAAGGAATGATTCATGGCAATAATCTCATGATCCGCATGTCCATCACGCTCATATGCATATTTCTTGGCTGCTTTTAAGGCGCCCTCAATGGCCTCTGTACCACTGTTAGTAAAGAAAGCCTTGTCCATACGGCTTGCGTTTACAAGCTTGGCACCAGCCTCAATAATAGGCTCATTGTAATATAAATTGGAAATATGGGTCAGCTTATCGATCTGATCTTTCAGTGCTTTATCATATCCAGGATAATGATATCCAAGTGAATTTACTGCGATTCCGGCTGCAAAATCCAGATAGCTCTCCCCCTGTGAATCGTAGAGATGAACCCCTTCTCCCTTTTCAAAAACAACTGGAAAACGATTATAAGTATGAAGAATACTAGCTTCTGATTCTTCCATCTGATTATTCATGTTCATGGTAATATTTCTCTCCGTCCTCTCTTAAAATAGCAGTTCCGATTCCTTTATTTGTAAAGATTTCAAGCAGTAAGCTATGTGGGATTCTTCCATCAAGAATATGAACCCGGTTAACACCATGCTCGATTGCTTCGATGCAGTTATTCAGTTTCGGGATCATTCCTCCGCCAACATATCCATCCTCGATCAGCTTTCTTGCCTCCTGGATATGAAGCTCAGAAATCAAAGATGACGGATCATCTTTATCCTTATATACACCTTCGATATCAGAAAGAAATGCCAGTTTTTCTGCATGTACAGCTTCTGCAATCGCACATGCGGCATCATCTGCGTTGATATTGTAGCTGGCATAATTGTCATCAAATCCAATCGGGAAAACGATCGGAAGGAAATCCTTTTCCAGAAGATCATAAAGGATTTTGGGATTCACATCTGTGATATCTCCTACAAATCCGATATCCTCTCCGTTGGAATATTTCTTCTTGCATTTTAAGAGGCCACCATCTTTACCGCTGATACCAACAGCCTGTACGCCAAGGGATTCCACATGGGTAACCAGTTCTTTATTTACCCGGGCAAGAACCATCTCAGCAATTTCCATGGTCTGGGCATCTGTCACACGGAGTCCATTGATAAATTTGGCTTCCATTCCGACTTTTCCAACCCATTTACTGATTTCTTTGCCGCCGCCATGTACAATGATCGGCTTAAATCCAACCAGTTTCAGAAGGACTGCATCTTTGATCACATTGGCCTTCAGTTCTTCGTCCAGCATGGCACTTCCGCCATACTTTATCACTACGATTTTACGGTTAAAACGCTGTATATAAGGAAGAGCTTCAATCAACACTTCCGCCTTGTCAAGATATTTCTGATTTACCATTTTCTCTTACCTTTCTTTTTGTCTTTTTGTAACTTTTCCAGACACTTCAAAACAATTCCAGCATACCAGAATGTCCCCATAAATTTCTCTTTCATTCCGGTCACATTCAATATATCTTAATGTGATCAGGAACGATAATCCGCATTAATTTTTACATAATCATAAGTGAGATCACAGCCCCACGCTGTTGCTGTAGCATCACCCATTTTTACATCTGCGATAGCTGTTACCTCATCCTCAGACAGGATTCTGGTTGCCTCTTTTTCGTCATATCCGGTGGAAACACCGTTCTCAATAATCTTTAATTTACCGGCACGGCTCTCGAAATACAGGTCCACTTTCTCCGGGTCAAACTGCACTCCTGAGTATCCCATTGCACATAAAATACGTCCCCAGTTCGCATCGTGTCCATAGATTGCAGCCTTTGTAAGGGAAGAGGTTACTACAGATTTACTCAATGTAACTGCATCTTCCTTCGTCTTGGCACCGATAATTTTCACTTCAAAAAGTGCTGTTGCACCCTCTCCGTCGCCTGCAATTTTCTTGGAAAGACAGGTGTTGATATAGTTCAGAGCTTCCATAAATTTATGGAAATCAGCACCTTCTTCTGTGATTTCCGGGTTGCCTGCCAGTCCGTTTGCAAGAAGCAGAACTGTGTCATTTGTGGAAGTATCTCCATCCACAGAAACCATGTTAAAGGTGTCTTTGATGTTCGCGCTTAAGGCTTTCTGCAGCATTTCTTTGGAGATTGCAGCATCGGTTGTAACAAACCCAAGCATAGTGCACATATTAGGATGGATCATTCCGGAACCCTTGCACATACCACCAACGGTAACGGTTTTTCCACCGATTTCAATCTGTACGGCAACTTCTTTTTTCACTGTATCGGTAGTCATAATAGCCTTGGCAGCCTCTGTTCCAGCCTCTAAAGAACCGTCCAGTTTCGGTGCCATAGCTTTCACACCATTCACAATTCTGTCAATGGGAATCTGCATTCCAATAACGCCTGTAGACGCTACTAACACGCTGTCTGCCGGGATTCCAAGAATCTCTGAAGCAGCGTCTGCTGTGGCTTTGCAATAGCCGTATCCTTCTGCTCCGGTACATGCATTTGCAATACCACTGTTGCAGATCACAGCCTGTGCGGATGGATGATTATAAACCACATCCTGATCCCATTTTACAGGAGCTGCTTTCACTACATTTGTAGTAAAAGTACCTGCTGCAACACATGGAACCTCACTGTAAACCATAGCCATATCTGTACGGCCTTTATATTTGATTTCTGCTGCTGTCGCTGCTGCCTTGAAGCCTTTTGCAGCGGTAACACCACCTGTAATTATTTCCATTTTAATACTCCTCCTTTGCCCTTATATGGCAAATTTTATGTTCTTATCCTTCTCTTACGGATACATCGGAACCTGTAATAATCCTTCTGCCTCATCAAATCCAAACAGCAGGTTCATGTTCTGTACAGCCTGTCCGGCAGCTCCTTTTACCAGATTATCAATAGCTCCCATCATGATGATTCTATGGGTTCTCGGATCGATCTTAAAGTTCACATCCACGTAATTGCTGCCCTCTACCCATTTCGTCTGAGGGCAGATATCCTTATCCAGGACACGCACAAATCTTTCATTCTCATAGCATGCATCATATGCTGCTTTTACCTCTTCATATGTAACATCTTTAGTCAGGGAAGCATATGCAGTAACCAGGATTCCTCTGTTCATCGGAACAAGATGCGGAGTAAAATTAATAGTTACCTCCTGTCCACAGGCATAGCCTAACTGGTCCTCAATCTCCGGTGTATGTCTATGTGTAGCAACACCGTAAGCTTTAATATTCTCATTTACTTCACAGTAAAGATTGTCAACTTTTGCCCCTCTTCCTGCGCCTGTCGTTCCGGATTTTGCATCAATAATAATGGTATTCGGATCGATCATTCCAGCCTTTAACAGTGGATAAATGGAAAGGGTTGAACAGGTTGGATAACAGCCCGGGTTCGCGATCAGACGAGCCTTTTTAATATCCTCACGGTTGATCTCGCACAATCCATACACTGCCTCATCAATAAACTGCGGTGATTTATGCTCGATTCCATACCATTTCTCATATTTCTTCACATCTTTAATACGGAAGTCGGCACTTAAATCAATCACTTTCGCTCTGGAAAGAATTCCCTCATTAACGAGAGATGCACACAGCCCCTGCGGTGTAGCAGTAAAAATCACATCTACCTCATCTGCAAGAGCTTCCATATTATCATCCATACATTTGGCATCTACCAGCTTAAAAAAGTTCTGGTAGATTCCTGCATATTTTTTGTCGATGTAACTTCTGGAGCCATACCAGGCAACTTCCACATCTTTATGTCCAAGAAGGAGACGCACGATTTCATTTCCCGCATAACCGGTGGCTCCGATAATTCCAGCTTTTATCATCTTTTGATTCCTCCGTGTATATATGATGTCAAAGTCTCGCTTTTTGCCCTGGCACCATGCTGTTAATGTGATTGTCCATTCTTTACGAACAATGATGTATGAATTATACATCTTCTTTGCATATTATGCAATAGTGATTTTTTCCTTATTTTTCCGCACCTTGCAATCTTTTTGTGCATTTCATCGCAAATTTTCCTATTAAAAGATGTATTTTTATGCAAATATAAATTAAAATTTTCTTCAATTTCCTATTGCATATTTATTAGTAATGTTGTATATTATTCTTTGTGATTAACAAACGGCAGGAAAACGCCGTTCTAGTAATGAATATTTATTCAAAATTTTATACGAATTATAACCCTATCTGTTTCAGAGGGATAAAAGAAAAGAGGTAAATTATTATGAAAGAAAAAGTTGTACTCGCATATTCAGGCGGACTTGATACCACAGCACTGATTCCGTGGCTGAAAGAAACATTCGATTATGAAGTAGTCTGCTGCTGTGTAAACTGTGGACAGGGAAATGAGCTGGATGGCCTCGAAGAAAGAGCGAAGCTTTCCGGAGCTTCCAAGTTATATATCGAAGATATCGTAGATGATTTCTGCGACAACTACATTATGCCATGCGTAGAAGCAGGTGCTGTCTATGAGCATAAATACCTTCTTGGTACTTCCATGGCCCGTCCTGCTATCGCTAAGAAGCTGGTTGAGATTGCAAGAAAAGAGAACGCAGTTGCCATCTGCCACGGTGCAACAGGCAAAGGAAATGACCAGATTCGTTTCGAGCTTGGAATCAAGGCACTTGCCCCAGACATTAAGATCATCGCTCCATGGCGTATGACAGATGTATGGACCATGCAGTCCCGTGAAGATGAGATCGCATTCTGCCAGGCTCACGGCATTAATCTTCCATTTGATGCAAAGCATAGCTACAGCCGTGACCGTAACCTGTGGCACATCAGCCATGAGGGACTTGAGCTTGAGGATCCGGCACAGGCTCCAAACTATGACGATATGTTAGTTCTCAGCGTAACACCTGAGAAGGCACCAGATAAAGAAACAGAAGTTACCATGACCTTTGAGGCCGGTGTTCCGAAAACCTTAAATGGAAAAGCCATGAAAGTTTCTGAGATCATCACTGAGCTGAACAAACTTGGCGGTGAAAACGGAATCGGTATCATTGATATCGTGGAAAACCGTGTTGTAGGTATGAAATCCCGTGGCGTTTACGAGACTCCTGGCGGAACAATCCTTATGGCAGCCCATGAGCAGCTTGAGGAGCTGATTCTTGACCGTGAGACACTGGAGACTAAGAAGAAACTTGGCAGCCAGCTCGCACAGGTTGTTTACGAAGGAAAATGGTTCACACCGCTTCGCGAAGCAATCCAGGCATTCGTAGAATCCACCCAGAAATACGTAACTGGTGAAGTTAAATTCAGGCTTTACAAAGGTAACATCATCAAGGCCGGAACAACTTCCCCATACAGCCTTTATAATGAGTCTCTTGCATCCTTCACCACAGGTGATATGTATGATCATCATGACGCAGACGGATTCATCACTCTGTTCGGTCTGCCGCTGAAGGTTCGTGCAATGAAGCTTGCAGAAGTAGAAAGCCAGAAACAGACCAACGACTGATCTTCATAAAAAATAAAAATGTAAAAAATATCTCCGGAAGCTTTTTGTTTCCCGGAGATATTTTTCAATTATTTATGCAACCATTTGTTATTCATTTCTCAAACAGGCTCTAGTGCTCTTCCAGCTTTACTTTTTTCTTATCCAATCTTTCGTACACCCATTCCCGAAACAGCGTATACAGTACAGACACCAGCGGAATGAATACCAGCATTCCCACAATTCCCATAAGATTACCGCCAAGGGTCACCGCAACCAATACCCAGATAGCTGGCAGTCCCACAGAATTTCCTACCACATGGGGATAGATCAGATTGCCCTCGATCTGCTGCAATATCACGAACAAAGCCAGGAATGCAAAGGCTTTCATAGGACTCACCATAAGGATGAGGAAAAAGCCCACCCAGCAGCCGATAATGCCGCCAAATACAGGAATCAACGCTGTAAAACTGATCAGCACTCCGATCAGCATTGCATACGGAAATTTGCCAATGGTCATGGTCACAAAGAACATACTTCCCAAAATCACCGCTTCAATACACTGGCCGGTGATAAAGCTTGCAAAAATCTTACTTGCCAGGGTGCAGACATGTTCCAGATATTTCACGGTCTTCGCTGGAAGAATCGCATATGCAGCTTTTCGCACCTGCATTCCCAGCTTTTCCTTCGCCAGAAGCACATAGCAGGAAAACACAAATGCAATGGCGAAATTTACCACCATACTTACAATTCCCATAGTGACCGTGACGGTGGAAGAAACCAGATTATCCGCTCCGTTTTTCAGAACTTTCCCTATGGAATCAAGGATTTTCTGCGGCTCGATTTCTATAGAAGAAATCCATTTTACGATTTCAGAATCGCTCTGAAACGTATTGGTAAGCCATTTCTGTAACACAGGAATATTCTCTTCTACTCTCTTCACCACGCTTACCAGCGTAGTTCCAATTTCCGGCACCACGACCAGCACCACAAGCAGAACCACCAGCACCACGAATACAATGGATAAAAACAGACTGACCGGTCTTGCCATACGCGCTGCTGCCTTTGCACCCTTCCCCTGTTTCTCTTTCGCTTTTCCGAAAAGATGTCTCTCAATAAAAGACATGGGAACATTCAAAACAAACGCCATGGCACTGCCCAATATAAAAGGCAGCATCAGTCCCCACAATACCTTCACGTATTTCAGCACTACAGAAAGATTCTGAACTCCCAGATAAAGAATCACCGCAAATGCGATCAGCCACCTTATCTTTTTCATATTTTCCTTATTTAATTCCACGCCTCGCCAACCTCTTCCCTTCCTCTTTATTTTTGTTCTATCTATTGTACCATAGATTATATTTTTTGAATAGATTTCATCTGGCATTTGTTGACACACCATCCCGCAAACGGTATAATATTCTTACTGTTCCAAGGCAGTTATTTTTTCGCCCCTGGAAGTGTATTACTGTAATTCATTAAAGCAGTAACACTCTAAGCTGATCAGCTTGGAGATTTTTTTATAATTACATGAAATGCCGGCTCTTTTTCCCGGCAAGAAGGAGGTAGCTTCACTAAATGAAACAGATATCAGGTAATAAGCTGCTGGTAAAAGCACTGAAAGAAGAAGGTGTTGAGTACGTTTTCGGTTATCCCGGAGCATGTACCATTGACATCAGCGACGAATTATATAAACAAGACGACATTACTGTAATCCTTCCACGCCATGAGCAGGCTCTGGTTCATGCAGCCGATGCCTACGCACGTACCACCGGGAAAGTAGGAGTCTGCCTGGTCACAAGCGGTCCTGGTGCCACCAACCTGGTCACAGGCCTTGCAACAGCCAATTACGACAGCGTTCCACTTGTATGCTTCACAGGACAGGTAGCACGTCATCTGATCGGAAATGATGCGTTCCAGGAGGTTGATATTGTAGGAATCACCCGCAGTATTACCAAATACGGCGTTACTGTACGCAACAGAGAGGATCTCGGCCGCATTATTAAGGAAGCTTTTTACATCGCACGTACCGGCCGCCCAGGACCAGTTCTCATTGATCTTCCCAAGGATGTTATGGCAGAGCTTGGCAGCCCGGAATATCCTAAGAATGTAAACATCCGTGGTTATAAACCGAACACCAGCGTCCATATCGGCCAGCTGAAACGCGCTATCAAGACCCTTTCCAAAGCAAAGAAACCTCTTTTCCTTGCAGGCGGCGGAATCAATATTGCCCGTGCCAATGATGTTTTCCTTGAAGTAGTAGAGAAAACCGGTGTTCCAGTCGTCACCACAATTATGGGACGTGGGGATATTCCTACCAACCATCCGCTTTTTATTGGCAACCTTGGTATGCACGGCGCTTACGCTGCAAATATGGCAGTCAGCAACTGCGATGTGCTTTTCTCTATCGGAACCCGTTTCAACGACCGTATTACAGGCAAGCTCCATGAATTTGCCCCACATGCACAGATCATCCATATTGATATTGATACAGCGTCCATTTCACGTAATATCCATGTGGATATCCCGATCGTTGCCAATGCCAAAGAAGCTCTTACCAAAATGTCTGAATATGTTGAAAATTACACCTGTAAAAAATGGCTCAATGAGATAAATGGCTGGAAACAGGAGCATCCTCTTGCCATGCGTCCCAATGACCGTTTAAGTCCAGTTGATATTATCAATGAAATCAACAACCAGTTTGAAGAAGCTATCATCGTTACGGATGTAGGCCAGCATCAGATGCTGGTTTCCCAGTATGCCCAGATCACACCTGGCAAACAGCTGATCATGTCCGGTGGCCTTGGCACTATGGGTTACGGATTCCCTGGCGGTATCGGTGCCAAGATCGGCAATCCGGATAAACCAGTTATTGTCATCTCCGGTGATGGCGGTATGCAGATGAACATCCAGGAATTTGCCACAGCCGTCCTGGAAGAGCTTCCGCTGATCCTTTGCGTATTTAACAACGAATATCTTGGCATGGTACGTCAGTGGCAGAAGCTTTTCTACGGCAAACGCTACAGTATGACCAATCTCCGTTCCGGTGCCCTCTCCCGCCGTACCAATGGCGAGGAATACCCGAAATACACACCGGATTTTGTTAAACTGGCAGAAAGCTATGGCGCAAAAGGCATCCGCGTATTCAACAAAAATGAAGTTGCCGCCGCATTTGAGGAAGCTAAGAAGAATACCAAGGTTCCTACTCTCATCGAGTTTGTGATCGATCCGGAAGAAATGGTTTATCCGATGGTAAAACCAGGAGGAACATTGGAAGATCTGATCATGGATTGCTGATTTATTTTCAGCAGCCGTTACAAACAATTATGAAAATCAGGAGGTTTATCTCATGGCAGATAAAGGAATGAAAAAAAGATGGATTTCCCTCTATGTAGAGAACCAGGTCGGTGTTCTGTCCAAAATTTCCGGACTTTTTTCCGGTAAAAGCTATAACCTGGACAGCCTTACTGTAGGTACCACAGAGGATCCTACCGTTTCCCGTATGACCATCGGTACTGTAAGTGACGATGAGACATTTGAACAGATCAAGAAGCAGTTGAACCGCATGGTAGAAGTGATCAAAGTAATTGATTTCACCAACACCTTCGTTCGTATGAAAGAAATTCTTTATATCAAAGTATTCAACTGCTCTTCCGAAGATAAAGTTGAGCTTTTCCAGATTGCTGAGACTTTTAAGGCCCGTGTCATTGACTACGGCAAGGACAGCCTGCTCCTGGAATTTGTACAGACCGCAACCAAGAACGACGCAGTTGTAAAGCTGATCAAAGAAGAATTCGGCCGCATCGAAGTCGTTCGTGGCGGTAGTGTAGGCATTGAATCCATCAGTATGATGGAACGCTAAGGGGAACAAAAAGCCTATGCAAAAACAACAGATACCCTTAAAAAACTCACTGATCCTGCTGCTTACCGCTACCATCTGGGGAATCGCGTTTGTGGCCCAGAGCGAAGGCGGCAATGCCGTAGGAGCATTTACCTTTAACGCAACCAGAAGTCTGATTGGTTCTCTGGTATTGCTTCCCGTTATTTTCCTGATGAACCGGATCAATCCCCCACGGGATACTGAAGTTTCCCATGATGTACCTTCTGGCAAAGAGAACAACAGCCAGGCTTCTGCATCCCGACCGGAATCAGGTGGTCTGCTTTCCCGTAACCGCACTTTAATCCTTGGAGGTGTCTCCTGTGGCATCTGCCTGTGCCTTGCTTCCAATTTCCAACAACTTGGCATTCTACAGACCTCCGTTGGAAAAGCCGGATTTATCACAGCATGCTATATCGTGATTGTACCCATTCTTGGACTGTTTATGAAAAAGAAATGCAGTCCTTTTATCTGGATTGCGGTTGTAATGGCAGTAGCCGGACTTTATCTGCTGTGCATCACAGATGGTTTCTCCATAGGAAAGGGAGACATTCTGGTGCTGATCTGTGCATTTTTGTTCTCCCTGCACATTCTGGTGATCGATTATTTTTCTCCGAAGGTTGACGGGGTTAAGATGTCCTGTATCCAGTTTTTTGTCTGCGGTATCCTTACTACTATTCCGGCTCTGATTTTTGAGCATCCGCAGCTTTCTGATTTCAACGGAGCGTGGGGTGCCATTCTATATGCCGGTGTTATGTCCTGTGGTGTTGCATATACCCTTCAGATCATCGGTCAGAAAAACATGAATCCTACCATCGCCTCTCTGATTCTGAGTCTGGAGTCCTGCATTTCCGTACTGGCTGGTTGGATCATTCTTGGACAAAGCTTAAGCACAAGGGAGATCATCGGATGCGTGGTTATGTTCTGTGCTATTGTATTGGCACAGTTGCCGCAGAAATCCACAAAATAGCCCAAGGGCTACGCTACAAAATATACCGCAAAATAGGGCATACAGATTGCAGAAATGATGTTTCAAACACCCTCTGGAGTCTGTAGCAAAATAATTCTGTCGCATCAATCAAGGAGTTGCTTTTTTGCAGCTCTTTTTTTCATGCTTTCCTTTGAAATAAAAAAAGAAGAGGTAAACATTTACCCCTTACTTTTTTCCAAACGATTCCTACATTTCTTACTTATACAGAATCATCCATTATACAACTGATAATATTTGCCCTTCTGAGCAATCAGCTCGTCATGGGAACCTCTCTCAATTACACGTCCCTGCTCCAGAACCATGATACAGTCACTGTTTCTGACGGTAGAAAGCCTGTGCGCGATGGCAAATGTAGTTCTGCCTTCCATCAGTTTATCCATACCATCCTGTACCAGTTTCTCTGTACGGGTATCAATGGAGCTGGTGGCCTCATCAAGGATCAGTACCGGCGGATCTGCTACTGCAGCTCTCGCGATAGCAAGAAGCTGTCTCTGTCCCTGGCTTAAGTTTGCACCGTTATTACGCAGCATGGTATTATAACCATCTGGAAGTCTTCTGATAAATCCATCTGCATTTGCCAGCTTAGCCGCTGCGATGACTTCCTCATCTGTGGCATCCAGCTTACCATAACGGATATTCTCCATAACCGTTGCCGTAAACAGGTTGGTATCCTGAAGAACAATACCCATGGAACGTCTCAGGTCACCTTTTTTGATCTTGTTTATGTTAATGCCGTCATAACGGATCTTACCATCCTGAATATCATAGAAACGATTCAGAAGGTTCGTGATCGTAGTCTTACCTGCACCAGTGGAACCAACAAAAGCAATTTTCTGTCCCGGCTCTGCGTACATTTTCACATCATGAAGCACGATCTTGTCATCACGGTAACCGAAATCCACACCATCCAGAACAATATCACCTTTCAGCTCAATATAGTCTGTTTTTCCAGTCGCCTTATGGAAATGCTTCCAGGCCCAGCGTCCGGTACGTTTCTCTGATTCTACAAGCTTGCCATTCTCTTCTTTTACATTTACCAGAGTAACATAGCCTTCATCAACCTCCGGTTTCTCATCCAGAAGATCAAAAATACGTTTTGCACCTGCAAGTGCCATAACGATACTGTTAAACTGCTGGCTTACCTGGTTGATTGGCTGACTGAAACTCTTGTTAAAGGTAAGGAAGCTTGCCAGACCGCCAAGGGTAAATCCGCCGATTCCATTTACCGCAAGCACTCCACCTACAATGGCACACAGTACATAACTGATATTTCCGATCTGTGCACAGGTCGGCATCAGCACATTGGCAAATTTATTTGCATTGTTTGCGCTTTCAAACAGCTGGTCATTGAGCTCATTAAATTTCTCAAGGCTCTCTTCCTCATGGCAAAATACCTTAACAACTTTCTGGCCTTCCATCATTTCCTCGATATAACCATTTACAATACCAAGGTTCTTCTGCTGTTCCATGAAATACTTACCACTAAGGCCTGCAAGATTCTTACTTGCGATCAGCATAACACCTACCATAACCAGCGTCACAATGGTAAGCGGCACATTCAGGATGATCATACTTACCAGCACACTGACAATGGTGATCACACTGGAAATCAGCTGTGGAATACTCTGGCTGATCATCTGGCGCAGGGTATCGATATCATTGGTATAGATTGACATGATATCGCCATGGGCATGTGTGTCAAAATATTTAACAGGCAAAGTCTCCATGCGCTCGAACATCTCGTTTCGAAGGTTGCGCAGGGTTCCCTGGCTCACATAGATCATCAGGCGATTATACATATAAGTACATCCCACACCGATGGCATAAAAACAGGCTACTCTTAAAATCGCCATTGCCAGAGGATGGAAATCCGGTGTGTCCGATTTCAGAAGCGGCAGGATATACTGGTCGATCAATGTCTTGGTAAACATGGTTCCCTGCACATTGGCAAGAACACTGACGATAATTCCGATCACCACCAGAATAATATGGATCTTATAGTTCTTATATACATAAGCCAGCAGTCTTCCAAGCATTTTGCCCGGATTCTCTACCATCTGGCCAGTTCGGAAAGCAGCGCCTCCACGTCCTGGACCTTTTACCGGTCTGTTATTACTCATGCCTGCTCACCTCCCTTGTTCTCATCAAAGTCTCCGCCGCCCTTGATCTGGGAATTATAAACATCCTGATAAATAGCATTGGTCTTCATCAGCTCCTCATGAGTTCCAAATCCACTGATTTTTCCTTCATCCATAACAATGATGCGGTCTGCACTCTGGATACTGGAAATACGCTGTGCAATGATCAGCTTGGTAGTATCCGGGATTTCCTCTGCAAAAGCCCGGCGGATACGTGCATCTGTAGCAGTATCTACCGCACTTGTGGAATCATCCAGTATCAGAACCTTTGGCTTCTTAAGAAGTGCCCTTGCGATACACAGACGCTGCTTCTGTCCACCGGAAACATTCGTTCCGCCCTGTTCGATGTAGGTGTTATATTTATCTGGCATTTTCTCAATAAAGTCATCTGCACAGGCCAGCTGACATACGCGGCGGCATTCTTCTTCAGAAGCCTCTTTATTCCCCCAGCGCAGGTTTTCCAGAATCGTGCCGGAAAACAGCACATTCTTCTGTAATACAACTGCCACCTGGTTACGCAGACTGTCCATATGGTATTCCCGGACATCCACACCGCCAACTTTTACAGAACCAGCGCTTACATCATAAAGACGGCTGATCAGGTTTACAAGACTGGATTTGGCACTTCCGGTTCCACCGATAATACCGATGGTTTCTCCGGCATGAATAGAAAGGTTGATGTCCTTCAGTACCGGCTCCTGGCTGTTTTTCTTATAACTGAAATCAACATGGTCGAATACAATACTTCCATCTGCAACTTCCATAACCGGATTCTGCGGATCACACAGGTCTGCATTCTCATTGATAACTTCAGTCACACGCTCTGCGCTTGCTGCACTCATGGTAATCATAACAAATACCATAGAAAGCATCATAAGGCTCATCAGGATATTCATACAATATGTAAGAAGACTCATCAGCTCACCTGTGGTCAGGCTGCCTCCCACGATCATCTTCGCGCCAAGCCAGCTGATTCCAAGGATACAGGCATACACAGTAAACTGCATGACCGGCATGTTCATAACAACCAGCTTCTCAGCTCTTACGAACATTTCATAAACCTTATTGCAGGCTTTCTGGAACTTGGTAGTCTCATAATCCTCACGCACATAAGCCTTCACAACACGGACTGCATTGATATTCTCCTGTACGCTGGCATTCAGATCATCATATTTTTCAAATACTTCCTGGAAATACTTCGTAGCCTTCTTCATAATAAATATGAGGAAGCTGCCCAGGAAAATAACAGCCACAAGGTAAATGCTGGCAATCTTTGCATTGATCATAAACGCCATCACCATAGCACAGATCAGGCTGGCCGGGGCACGGGTACACATACGCAGGATCATCTGGTATGCGTTCTGCAAGTTGGTCACATCTGTAGTCAGACGGGTGATCAGACTGGCAGTACTGAATTTGTCAATGTTTGAAAATGAAAATGTCTGGATATTGGTATACATAGCTTTACGCAGGTTACGTGCAAAACCGGAGGATGCATATGCTCCGTATTTACCGCCTAAAATACCTGTCACAAGCCCTGCTACCGCAAGAAGCGCCATAATGGCACCTTTCTGGTAAAGATAGCTGATATTACCGGCTTCCACACCGTTATCGATCATATCTGCCATTACAAGAGGAATCAAAGTCTCCACCAGTACCTCCAGTATCATAAATACAGGAGTGAGGAAGGAAGCCTTCTTGAACTCTTTTACCTGGGCAAGCAATGTCTTTATCATCAGGTTCTCCCCTTTCTTGTTTCTTTGTTTTTGGTTTCTTAGTTTCTTTTGTCCTTCTTATTTTTCTTTTTCACCTTACTGTTGGTTCAGATTGCAATCCCTGACAGCATTTTCCTTGATCATGTACAGAACTTCCAGAAAACATTCCAGCTTTTCCTTTGGGATATCTGCGCTTAATATCTTCTGGATCCGGTCGAAATTCTCCATAATCTCCAGCTGGAATTCCATTCCTTTCTCAGTAAGCACCAGTCGCTTCAGCCTGGCATCTCTTGGAATCGATTCCCTGGTGATAAGCTGTTTCTTCTCCATAGCCCCAAGAATACCGGAAGCCGTAGAGCGCGCCATCTGAAATTCTGCTTCCAGATCCTTCTGAAAAACATCCTGGCCGGAATGACGGTACAGATACCCGATGATCCAGCCCTGCATGCGATTGATTCCGGCTTTCTCATCAACCTTGGACTGATAGGCATTTACAAGACGGCCTATGGTAAGATCCAGCGACCGTACCTCATGTCCGATATGTCTTTCTGTCCAATTACAGCCATCAGGACCATATTTTTTCTTCTGTTCCTCCATATTTCCCTTCTTTCGCAGGTTTGAGCGCGTTTGAAAAATCATTCCTGCAATCTCCCACAAAGTAGGACGCACATCTACTTCGTAGAAAGCCTTTTTCAAACACGCTCTGGCACCTTTTTTAATTCCCCAAAAAATAGTTCGTGTACGGACTGTTCGTCTTCGAACTGTTCGAGCACGAACTAATTATAATAACTGATTATTCATCTGTCAACTGTATTTTTGAAAAATATCCTCCATTTGATATTCCTAAAATGAATAAAATCTCCCAAATTAACATATACCGAAAAACACAAAAAAAGCGCCGGGAACAGATTTCTCCATTCCCGACACTTTCCCATTATTTAGAGTAAAAGCTCCATTCACTTTCGTCCACCGGCAGATCTTCCACCTGATAATTTTCAATCCGGATAAAACTTCCCATCTCGATTTCCTGGATCATTCTCTCTATTCCCGAAAGCTCACCCTGTACTTCCATCTCCACTCTTCCATCCCACAGGTTGTCTACCCAGCCAGTAAGATCATTGGCTCTTGCCGCATTCGTAGCCCGGAAGCGGAATCCGACTCCCTGTACCTGTCCGGAAAAATAGATGTGTTTTCTTACTTTCGCCATCTTCCGTCACTCCTTATATTCCTATCATATACGCATCAGAAGACGCTTTCAAGTAATATTTTTAATAAAAATTCCCATTCTCCACATCATAAATTCCCCGTGGCGTAATTCTGATCTGGGGAATCACCGGCAACGCCATGAAGGATAAAGTGATAAAAGGATCGTGACCGTTTTTCACACCCATTTCATGGGCTTTTTGAATCATCCGTTTCAAAGTCTCATTATCCCTCTCAAAGCCATTGTCACTCATCAGTCCCATGACCGGTAACGCCAACGTATCAAATACCTTATGGTTCTCTACAATCGTATATCCCCCCTGGGTACGGATCAGTTCACGTACAGCAAGTTCCATGTCCTCATCATTATCCCCGATCACGATAATATTGTGGGAATCGTGGGAAACACTGGACGCAATCGCTCCTCCCCGGATTCCAAAGCCACCGATCACACCACAACCGATTTTTCCAGTTGCTTTGTGCCTTTCCACGACCGCAATTTTCTGATAATCATCATCAGACCGGAATTCACAGGGACCGTCAGACAGATGCAAGCTTCCTTTTCTGGTAGTAATCTGCCCCTCTTCCGCAAGAATGACCGGGAAATTTCCATCTACTGCTTCCAGCAGGAAATCTTTCTTGGAAAATCCAGCCACATGTACCGTATTTTTCAATTCAGATGCGCATGGTTTTATAACAATATTCGCATTTTTATCAACCAGTTCCCCTTTATAGTAGACATCTTCTATGGCAACGCTGACAAGATCCGACAAAATCAGAAGATCTGCCTGTCTGCCAGGAGCAACAGCGCCTTTGTCTTTCAGTCCATAGCAATCAGCAGCATTGATAGTCGCCATTTTTATGGCAGAAACCGGATTCATCCCAAGACGGATTGCCTTCCGCACATTATGGTCAATATGGCCCTCCCGTTGAATGTCTTCAATATGCTTATCATCCGTGCAGAAGCAAAATCCTT
Source organism: Blautia sp. HCP3S3_H10_2 (assembly GCF_052122375.1). Lineage (NCBI taxonomy): Bacteria > Bacillati > Bacillota > Clostridia > Lachnospirales > Lachnospiraceae > Blautia > Blautia sp. HCP3S3_H10_2. The sequence goes on along the minus strand of NZ_JBQKCL010000001.1, from coordinate 110,825 downwards.
CCCCGTTCATATGGCGCTGTACCAATCCGCCTACCAAGGCTTCCAGATTCCTGGCAGCACTGCCTTCGCGGATCAGAACAGTAAGTCCATTGCGCCGTTCCCGCATAGCATAATCAAAGAAGCTGCACTCATGATCTGTAGCAATTCCAGCTAATGCATAAGCCTCCAGGTCACCTTCTTCCAGGAATGGAGCATGTCCATCGCGGATCCTTCCTTCAAAAAGCCCCAGCTTATCGTGCATGTCTTTCTCTCCCTGTACTACAGAGACACTGTCCATTACTTCTCCCAGCCCAAGAATGCGGCTATTGTCCAGATAAGGCGCCATATCTTCTGCTGTCAATGTACAGCCGTTATCGTCAATAGAAGTGGCAGGAACACAGGAAGGCATCATCACGTACACATTTGCTTTCACATCCTCTGTCTGCTCCAGAATATAGTCAATGCCTGCCAGACCAGATACATTGGCAGATTCATGAGGATCCACAATGAATGTAGTGGTTCCATGTCTGGATGCCACAGTTACCAGCTCTGCCGGAGTCACCAGTGTAGATTCCAGATGGAGATGACTGTCAATAAATCCCGGGCACACATATTTCCCGTCAAGTTCCCGCTCTTCTCTGCCGTGGAAGCTGCCAACTCCCACGATGATTCCGTCCTGAATCGCTATATCTCCACGGATGATCTCTTCTGTAAAAACATTGACAATTCTGCCATCCTTCAATACCAGTTCTGCCGGTTCCAGTCCCCGTGCAATTCTGGAATACTGTCGATATTTTTCTAAATTCATATGTATCCTCCTTTCATTTTCAAATAATATTTTTGTTCATCTAAAAATATTTTGATTATTATTTATGATAGTAACACTTGTATAGCAGAATTTCAATGTGATTTTTCATAAAATCTTTTTTCCAACAGATTTAATTTCCTGTTACCACATCACCGATATGAGCTTTCTTTTGTATCATATGAGATTCCAATAAGTTTTCCTAATATAAAAAGCCTGCCGATAACTGTACGGCATCATCTCCTATCAGGCAGATAAGGGATAATGAAGTGTTACCAACAGGCTTTTCCATTTTTTCAATATATTTTAATTTTTATACTATAAATAACTTTATTTGTCATCACCAGTGAGGCGCAGAATGTCCCGGATCTCATCCACCTTCATATCCAGGATTACAGCCAGCTCATCAATGGTAAAACGATTCTCGCCATCATCATCGGTCAGGTCCTTCACTGCGGATTCCAGCTTCTCCACCTTCGCTACCAGGCAGTCATCCTGGAATTTCTGCTGGGTCTGCTCTTCAATGGCAGCAATAATTCCTTTGCGCAGCTGAAGACGCAGCCAGGCGTCATCCTTGTGAGCCGTTTCAGGATCGGACAGGGCCATGAGCAGCACCACATTAGCCTCCTGGATCAAGTCTGCCAGGTGAATTTCCGCACAATTCATATCGGATGCCATTTTCGCTGCAACCGGCAGATAAATACTGGTAAGAGCCGCTTCTGCGATGGCATCTCCCTCTGCCAGATTCTCAAATAATGTATGAAGCATCTCCTGGCTTACATTTCGTCCTTTACCAGATGCTTCAACCTCTGTCAGGTATTCCTTCAGATAAGCTTCCTCTTCTGGTGTCAGCGGCGTGCTGGTTCCATGGGACTCCAGCTCTGTTTCGCCAGCTTCCCCCTCTTCCTTCTCGGCTGCTGTCACTGCTGCATCTTCTCCCTCTATCGTAATCCCCTGTAATTTCAGATATTGCAGTACTTTCACCATCTGACTGGTCTCAAGATCGGTGCTTGCAAAGTACTCCCGTATCTGCTCATGGGTCAGCAGGTTTCCGTTCTGCTTTCCAAGCTCACAGATTTCTCTTAATTTTTCCTGAAACTGAACAACATCCATAATGTTCCTCCATACTTCGTCCATTCTGTAATTCTATTGGGTAAACTATAGCAAATTCATATTAAAAAATCAAGGCAACGCTTCAGGGCAAACCTCAAAAAAAGATCCGGGTCACACTCTCTACCGGGAATCTGATCCGAATCTATTCTCTCCTGCGGATGACAGGACTTGAACCTGCACGTCGTAAACACCAGAACCTAAATCTGGCGCGTCTGCCAATTCCGCCACATCCGCATGTACCTGTTTTCTTTTTCATATTTTAAAGAAAAATAAGACTTAATCATAATACGTGATATTTAATTGCTTGTCAAGCCCTTATTTATAGCCCGTCACACATCCAGCAAATGCTTTGCAATGAGCAATAGCTCCTCCCCGTTATCGATTTAACCCCAGTCTTACCAGTAAAGCTTCCTGCAGCGTCTGGGAAAAATTTATATTCTCCCGCATTGCCGCTTCATTTAGCCATTCAGGAATGCTTAAAGTTTTCTTTACTGCCCGCGAACAATTCTTTCTCCGGTATTCTGCCAGATCAAATTCTATAATCACCAAAATTCCATCTTCAAGTGTAATCTCATCCGGGCTTGAAGGTATCGGAAAACTCTCTTTCTCTCTTTCCATTGATGTCAACGCCAGTCCCAACGCATCAAACGCCATTTCATATGCCTGCTGCATATTTTCCCCTTGTGTCATACATTCTGGTATGTCCGGAAATGTAACCCAGAAGCCCCCTTCCTCTGCTTTATGAAAAACTGCCGGATAAAACATTCTATTCATAATCTGTCTCCATTCTTTCAATCACTTTAGACCAGCCTGCTTTAATATTGCCTGTTCCAAACCCGTTTTCAGTTCCTTTGTATGATATGGCACTATTACTGTTTTTCCATTATTCTTATTTTTCATTTTTATATGCGAACCATTACTGCTTATTTCCACAAAGCCATTCTTTTTTAATAATTTTATCATCATTTTAGAACTTAATGGCATTTCTCCTCTTTTATAGGTTAACACGTAATATCACGTATGTCAATGTAGTGTTTTTTATACTGTGTTTTAATTTTCGGGGATATTTTCTGGGACAAATTTGGGACATCTTATTTGCAGCTAGACAATTCCGAGACATTGTTGAGACACTTTTCTAAAGCCATTCCAAAATACCAATAGAAATCTATAAGAAACAAAAAAACCGGAAACCCTCAATTTACAAGGCTTCCGGTTCTCATTTGTAAGTGAAGCATCGGGGATTCGAACCCCGGACAACTTGATTAAAAGTCAAGTGCTCTACCAACTGAGCTAATGCTCCATATAGGACTGGGCTAGCTGGATTCGAACCAGCGAATGCAGCAGTCAAAGTGCTGTGCCTTACCGCTTGGCGATAGCCCAAAGGCAAAGGGTGGATACAGGGATTCGAACCCTGGGCCTCCAGAGCCACAATCTGGCGCGCTAACCAACTGCGCTATATCCACCACAGCGTGTCAGAAGGGATTCGAACCCCCGACCCACGGCTTAGAAGGCCGTTGCTCTATCCAGCTGAGCTACTGACACATATCTCTCTTCATCAGAGAAGCGGGTGATGGGAATCGAACCCACGTATCTAGCTTGGAAGGCTAGTGTTCTACCATTGAACTACACCCGCATTTACGCTGAAACGGTAATGTTGTTACAGCAGTCGGGGTGACAAGATTCGAACTTGCGGCCTCCTGGTCCCAAACCAGGCGCTCTAGCCAAACTGAGCCACACCCCGATGTCTTACAACATCATTTCTATGAAGTTGTGATTCCTTGTTCTCTCAAGAATTTATTTTTTCTCGCTCAAGGCAAGAGTTATTATATTATATGGTCTACCATTTGTCAACACCTTTTTTCATATTTTTTTATATTTTTTTCAAAAAAAGATGCAATTCCCGAAAACCCGCTAAAAATGCGGGTTTCTGGGCTCTTCTCTCCATGGATTTACTCTATTTGATACTATTTTTTTCAAATTTCGTTTTAATTTTTTTATTTTTTCTCGCTAAAAGTATAAATCATTTTAGAACCTTTGAACCGTTTTGGATCATAAAAAATAAATTTCAGCTTCCGGCTCTTTTCCTTTTTCCAGGTTCATCACCACATAGCTTGGTCTGCGTCCTTCCTGCCTTGGAAAAGAAAGACTGCCCGGATTGATCACAAGAACACCATTCTTCTTCTCAATCACCGGTTTATGTGTATGACCGAAAAATACAATCTCACAGTCCCTTGCTGCTGCCTCTTCTGAAACGCCGTAAAGATCCATGGACACACCATAATTATGTCCATGGGTCACCATGATCTTGTGCCCTTCCAGCACGATCTCCTCTTCTCTTGGAAGATCACTGAAAAAATCATTGTTTCCAGCTACGATCGTGCATGGGCATTCTGCCAGCGCCTCAATAAAAATTTCTCTGCCCTCTACATCCCCACAGTGGATCAGATAATCAAAGGGACGCGCCTGTTCCACAGCCCTCTCCAGCCTTTCATCCCTTCCATGGGTATCACTGACTACCAGTATTTTCATCGCAATTCTTCCTTAATCGCCTGCAGGGCTTTCCCCCTGTGGCTGATCTTATTCTTCTCTTCCATGGACAGCTCTGCGGAAGTACAGCCATATTCCGGCAGGAAAAAGATTGGATCGTAACCGAATCCGTTAGCACCTTTTTCCTCATATCCGATCCTGCCTTCCATAGTTCCCCGTACCGTCTCTACCCTTCCATCCGGAAAAGCAGCTGCAATTGCACAGACAAAGCGGGCTGTACGCTTTTCATCCGGCACTCCCTCAAGTCTCTGGATCAGATTGGCATTTTTAATATGATAATCGGTATGCTCGCCCATATAACGTGCAGAATATACCCCCGGCTCCTTATTCAGGTAATCAATCTCAAGTCCGGAATCATCTGCCAGAACGATTTCCCCGTTGCTGGTAAGCTTACTTATAGCAGTTGCCTTGATCACTGCATTATCTTCAAAGGTTTTTCCATCTTCTACAATATCGGCCTGGATTCCGGCTTCCTTCATGGACACTATCTCTGCATCCAGATCAGCTAATATCTCACGGATTTCTTTCATTTTATCCGCATTTCCTGTTGCAAAAATAATTTTTTTCATTCGTTCGTGCCTTCTTTCTTATCCTGTGGCTGGCTGCGTCTTGGCGGCTTCGGTCCCAGGAACTGGTAGAAATATGTTTTCAGCATTCCATTATAAATCTTGCGGTTCTTATCTGCTTTGCGTCCAATATCATTCTCCGCCTTATCATAAGAAGTGATAAGATACATGGACCACTTATCAAGTCCACGGTAGCTTTCCCCGATTTCACGGTAAAGCTGTGGCAGGGCAGCTTTTTCTTCCAGACGCTCCCCATATGGCGGATTTGTGATAATGAAGCCATATGGCTTAGGATGATGCAGCTCCTTTACCGGTCTCTGCTGAAAATGGATCAGGCTGTCTACGCCTGCAAGCTTGGCATTTGCACGGGCAGCCTTCAGGACTTCCCCATCAATATCATAGCCCTGGATGTCTGTCTCGATTTTCAGATTTACACGGTCCTGGGCCTCTTCTACAGCCTCATACCAGCAGCGTCTTGGCACAACATGCTTCCAGTCCTCAGCAAGGAAGGAACGGTTCATTCCCGGGGCTATATCTGCAGCCATCATAGCCGCCTCGATTGGAAAAGTACCGCTTCCACAAAATGGATCAACTAAACTTCTGTCTTTTTTCCATGGGGTTAACATAATAAGGGCACTGGCAAGAGTCTCTGTGATCGGTGCTTTCACAGTCATCTGGCGGTATCCTCTTTTATGCAGGGAAACTCCTGAGGTGTCGATTCCGATGGTTGCCACATCCTTCATGAACGCCACACGGATAGGAAAGCTTGCCCCATCCTCAGGGAACCAGGAAACGTTATATACGCCCTTCAGGCGCTCCACAATGGCCTTTTTCATAATAGACTGGATATCCGACGGGCTGAACAGCTTACTCTTCACAGAATTGGCTTTTGCCACCCAGAATTTGCCATCAGCAGGAATGTAACGCTCCCATGGCAGGGCTTTGGTCGCCTCAAAAAGCTCATCAAAAGTTTCCACCTTCACCTCTGCGACCTTCAGAAGAATACGCTCTGTGGTGCGCAGAAAAATATTTGCATCTGCAATTCCCTGGGCATCTGCCAGGAATGTCACCTTGCCATCTTCTACTTTGCTGATCTCATAGCCAAGATCCAGTATTTCTCTTTTTAAAACCGCTTCCAGCCCAAAATGGCAGGGAGCGATCAATTCAAATCTTTCTGTGCTCATTCACCTTTTTCCCTTCTTAAAGTGCTATGCTCTTTACTACATTTCCCTGGAAATCCTTGATGGAAAAAACACCATTTTCCAATACTGCATATGTAGGCGGATTTCCCTCCTTCGGAATGGACACAGAGCCTGGATTTAGCAGGATATAACCATCCATCTTCTCAGCCTTCAGCACATGTGTATGGCCATGGATCAGAATATCCCCTTCACATAGCGGAGGAAGGTTGTTCTGATTATAAATATGGCCATGAGTCGCATAAAATGTTCTGCCCTCAATAGCCAGAATGCAATAATCTGCCATTACCGGGAAATCCAGAACCATCTGGTCTACTTCTGCCTCACAGTTTCCCCGGACAACATACAGCTTATCCTTCATGGCATTCAGCATAGGGATTACCTGCTTCGGTGCATATTCCTTGGGCAGATCATTTCTCGGGCCATGATAAAGCAGATCGCCCAGCAGGACCAGGCGCTCTGCTCCTTCTTTTTCAAACGCATCCAGCATTTTCCTGCAGCAATAGGCAGAACCATGGATGTCTGACGCAAACATATATTTCATAAGTCGCATTTCTCCTCTGTTTCTATAGTCTGAAATATCAATATATAAACCGTTTTTTCATTTCGTATATCCCATTTTGTACAGGGATATTTTCCTTTTTACCTTATCATGCCTTGGGGGAAATTACAAGATATTAACTGTGGCTTTCAAAATTCGTAACTGTTCAGTACCTTCACAGTTACGAGCCAAAATGCATTCCAAATCACCTGCGGTGATGGCATTTTGGCTTGTATGTCTCGGGATTTTGGCATATTCATGCCAAAACACCTCGCGGAATACTGCCTACTGAATAGTTACAAAAATTCTATATTCTAGAGATCACACACCAGATTTCTTCCCCTGTACTCATTCATTCCTCCGATCACTGTTCTTGTCTCGTATCCGTTTCGTGCCAGGATCCTGGCTGCCCGAAGGCTTGCTCCTCCCCGCTCGCAGTACAGTACCAATATTTTTTTCTTTGGGAAATCGTATTCCTGCATTTCTTCAAACTCCTCATATGGTACATTTACAGCCCCTTTTATATGTCCGGTACGATAGTCTTCACGGCTTCGCAGATCTATAAGAAAGGAGTCTTTCCGCCCCACATAATAATCCAGCATTTTACCTGAAATCGGCTCAACGGGAAACATGACAAATCCCCTTTTTTATCAGTATATGCGGAAAACACTTCTGGGTAACTTCTACAGTACGTCCCTGACTGGAAGGATTTTTATGTAATAGGAACTTCTAACGAAATTCTCTGTAAAAAGACGCAGAAGGAAATCACCCCTGCGCCTTTTTCCTAAAGTAGCTGCTTTACGTTCATAGCAATGTCTGTATCAATCAGCAGCATTTACTATCTAGTATCTGGAAGTAGTATCTTCCTCAGACTCATAAGAATTGCGGTTTTTATTCTTGCTGCTGTTTTTTGTATAAGTGTTTCTGCAATCTTTGGTATCTGTCTCATTCTCATAAGCTCTGTTTGTTGAATTTTTGCTGTTTTTGTTTTCAGACTCATAATTTTTAGCCATTTGAGTATTCCTCCTATTGAATGTTATTGGATTACTTTGTGTAGTCTTCCCAAAACCAACAAGAATATTCAGCAAAATGATATTGCTTTTTTTTCCAGTTTATATTATAATTTCACTTGTAAAAGAATTTACCCTTCAAAAATTTTTTTACATAATAACCCCTTATTTAATTATTTATACTCCCCTCGAAACACCCGGTAGCTCCCCTACCGGGTGTTTCTCTTTGCATTTTCTACAAAAACTCCCCCTCAGCCAGTCCGAAAACTATTTTTGACTGGTCGTCATTCTCCACTTTCAAAATTGAATTTTTAGTTTTTGGACGGTCTCCCCTCTTGTATAAATACCCATATTTCTATAATGGTCAAAAGGCTTAGAAAGCCTTTAAACTAAACTTTCTAAGCCTCATTAATCATTAAATTATATAAAATCTGCAGTTTAATCGCCCATTATATCATTATATTGGCTCCAGCATGAAGAACACCAATTTCTTGTTACTCCAGCTTTATCTTTTTTGCTGATAAGACTGCTCACATATTTTCCGCAGCTTGGGCATTTCACTTTCTGTGAATCGCCGCTGCTGGAAGTACCAGAAGACGAATCACCAGATTTCGTATTCGTCTCCTCTTTCAAAGCCTCATTTAGTGCTTCCAGTTCAGGTGCACCTGCGATTGCCAAAGTGCGAAGTTCATTGACATGAGCTTCTTGAGATACATCTAACATATTATTCCAATTTTGGATCTCGCATTCCCCATCTTCATTATATCCAGCTGCCCTAACTGTACCATCTGCACAAATACCAAAAGTACAATAATCTCCAACCGATATTGATGAGATATTTTCCCATTCCTCAACCTTGCATTGTTCCCATGAATTCTCTCCAGTTGTCACAAGCGTTCCATCCGCTTTTAATCCCACTGTATGTCCACGCAAGCTTGCCAAAACCTCAATAATATCAGTCCATTCACCAACATCACATTGTCCATATTTATTCCAGCCAGCTGCTACAACTGTGCCATCCCCACGCAGTCCTACCACATGATCTCCTTTGCTGGAAACAGCAATAATTCCAGACCAGTTATTCGCTTCATCTTGCCCGCCTTCATTAACGCCTATTGACACAACGGTGCCATCCGCATGTAATCCTACTGTAAACCCCGCCCCAGCTGAAATAGCTACAATATCCTTCCACTCGCTTGTATCACACTCTCCATAATCATTATCCCCAACTGCCACAACTGTACCGTCCGCACGCAGTCCTACTGTGTGCAGCATCCCACTGGAAATAGCCACAATATCTGTCCACTCACCAACATTACATTGTCCATATTCATTCCAGCCAGTTGCTACAACCGTACCGTCTGCATGCAACCCCACTGTAGTAAAATAATTCGCAGAAATTGCAACGATATTGGTCCAGTCACTAACATTGGTTTCACCATATATATCTATTCCAGTTGCTGCAACAGTTCCATCTGGATGAAGTGAAACAGTACAGCGTTCTCCTCCATCAAGCACTTTTCGTTCTACACACTCCGCTCGAAGCTGATTAATTTGTTCTCTTGCATCAGAATAATCTGGTATTTTCCCAAAGACAAGGATTGCATTTAGGAAATCGCCTTTTTCCTTAAATGCCAGTGCCTTCTCATATATGCATTGTGAAATTTGTGTCTCTGCATCGGAATAATCTGATATTCTTCCAAAACCAGTTATTGCCTCATTGTAATTCCCCTCTTTCATCTGTTTCGCTGCAATATTGTACTTGCCTTGCTGGATTTGTATCTTCGAATCAGAATAATCCGATATTTTCTCAAATGCACTAATAGCATTTTCATATTCACCAGCCTCCATCAATGCAGAGGCCTGTTCATATTGGCATTGCAAAATCTGTTCCTTGGAATCAGAATAATCCGATATTTCCTCAAATGCACTAATAGCATTTTCATATTCACCACCCTCCATCAGTGCAGAGGCCTGTTCATATTGGCATTGCAAAATCTGTTCCTTGGAATCAGAATAATACGATATTTCTTCAAATGCATCAATTGCATCTTCGTAATCCCCATTCTCCATCAGTGCCACAGCATTGTCATACTTTCTGCCAGAAATAATCTTAGGAATATATATTTCCTCTACAAAAACATACGCAGCAATAGCAGCTACACCAACAAGCATAACGATTCTTCTTTTTCTTTTTCTTTCCGCCTTCTCTGCATTTTCCCTCAGTAACTTTTGCCGTTCTTCCTCCTCTTTTCGCTCCTGTTCTTCTTTTTCCTTTTTCAGACGTTCTGCCTCACGTCGCTTTTCTTCTTTTTCCTTTTCTATACGCTGGCGTTCTGCATCTTCCAATCGTGTCTGTTCTTCCTTTGCACGCTGTCGGCATTTTTCCGCCCATTCTCTGCTGTCCCGATAATCCCCCAAAGTATCAAATTTTTCAGCAGCATTATTTAACTCTTTTACCAGATTCACCCCATCTATACTTCGAACAAGTTCCTTATAGAGTGCTTCCTTCTTTTGGAGAATACGTTCCTCTTTTTTCTTCATTTCCAAAATCTTATTCAGTGTATAAAGGAACTGTTTTCTTCTGATATTCAGGCTATTGGTTGCTCTAATTTCTTTTAAAACCTCTGCCAAATCACCATTTGCAAACTGTTCGGCATGGCAAAAATCTTTATTACGATCTAAATCAAAAGCTAATTTATGGGTTCCATCCAAGGATCTCAATCCATAAGAAGCGAGAAATTTTCCAAAATAAGCCTGTCCACACTCTGGGTTGATATCCAGGACATTGTCAAAATATTCTTTTGCTTTGCGCCAGCTTCCGTCCTCCAGAAAGATCTGTCCTCGCTTCAAAAACGATTCCATTGTAGGTCCACCAGCTGTCTGCGCCATATCATTTGATTCCGAAGTTTGTTCCGAATTTGCTTTTCCAATCAGCTTCTCTATGCCTCGCTCCAGATCCTTGATAGCTCCGATTTTTCCAAAATCCTGTCCCTGAAGGCGCACAAATTCCTTCGGCATATCATAAGCATCAATACCCTTGTAACATGGAATCAGATGTTTGCTTTTATCTTTCGCCATAAGTTTCAGATAACGGCTCCATTCATTTTTCACCCACACAGCATTAAAATATTCATAATCTGTACCAAACACCAACATCACTTTAGCACTATTCAGTGCCGCAAAAATGTAGGGCTCATAGTCGCAACCAAGCTTGTCCTCCAACGTAATGCGAGAGAAGAATACCCGGTATCCTTTCTCCGTAAGAGCATCATATGTCTCCTGGGCAAGCGCACTGTCCAACGTCCTTCCCCCATTTTCGTCAGTCTCTTTATAGCAAATAAAAATGTCATAGGGCTCTTCTTTTCCGGAAACTGTCAAAATTCCTCTGCGAATTTCTTCAATGGCCTTCGCCTCGGTTCTATACAATTTACGGGCAATCACATCTGCATTATCGCATGCAAGCTCAAAATCAGAATCTTCCAAAACACTATCAAAAGAAGAACGGTGGCAGGTAGGAACCTTCTTTCCAGTAATTGGATCATCTACATATTCGATTCCATAACGACATAACACTAATCCCCAATATGCTTCTGCCTCTGTAGGAAATTCAGCCACAATATTTTCATACACTGCTGCCGCTTTATCAAATTCACACGCCAACTGAAGTCTGTTCGCCCGATTAAATAGAGTCATTTTTTTCTCATTATCTGCCTTTGGAATCGTTTGCATGGTTCCACAATATTCACACTCAGCCACGCTCACATTCTCCGTGATTTTTAAATCCCCACCGCACATTTTGCATTTTATCACCGCCATATTTTTTGCTCCTTTTTATTTTCCCTTTCACAGGCATTTTCGAAACGTCTAACGCCTTATAATACAACCTATTTTGATGTTTCCACTTTATCAAATCTTCTCTCCGCATTCCATACAGAACTTTCCCTTCACCGTTTTCTTTCCGCATGCAGGGCAGAGGACCTCATTCTCTGCAAGCACCTCTATTTTGGTACCGCATTCCATACAGAATTTCGCATTTTCCGGCAGTTCATTTCCACACTTAGGACACTTTATTGTTTTATTTGGCTGTCCCTTGACGGTATCAGAAGCTCCCTTAGGAGAAAAACCTTTCAGCATTTCTCCCACTTGTGGAGCCATGGCGCCCATTGCAGCCATCCCAACTCCCATACCAAGCATATCCCCCATGATCGAAGAACCACCGCCTGCAGAAATCGCGGGTCCCATATTTCCAATTCCTTCCGCATATGCTTTTTGGACATCTGCCTGCAGGACATCCTTCTGATTATATCCTTTTGCCTGCATAACAGCAGCTTCTGCCATTCCTTTCATCTGAGCAGTCTGTGCCTCAGTCTGTGCCTGAATGATTTTTCTCTCTGCCTCTCGTCTGGCGATTTCTGTTTCTGTTGTCTGGGCTTCAAGAATGGCGCCTCTCTGGGCTGCTTTAATTCGGGCTTCTGCATCCGCTTCTGCGGTCATATAAAATGCCTTACTTTCCGCCTGGGATGTTTTCATCTCTGCTTCTGCAAATGCCATTCTTTTCTGAAGTGTAATCGTATGTAGCTCTTTTAACCTTCTGAAACTTGGATCTGCCTCTGGTAAAACAATATTCGTCAAATAAAACTCTGGGCAACAAAAACAGCCTCCTGACTTTCATGAACAATCAGTTCTGTCATATTATTAAAATCTTCATTTGGATATTTCCAGATAAATGTCGAATTGTCACCTTCGTACTTGATCAGTTCTGATAATGCCATATACAGCAGTTCCTCCAATTTTCTCTTATAGTAATGGGCAACATTAAAAATCATATTTTGTAGTATATTGCCGAACTTTTTAGAATAATTTCTGCGTAATTTTCCCCCGCTTTTTCTTATCATTATAATATCATATAAGAATTCTATATTCTAATAAAATTATCCATTTTTAAAACATTTTCATTTCCTTCACTCTGTATCCACAATCAAAATTTCTTTCTTAATTGCTGAAATACAAAAAGTCCCCACAAGGTCTCTCATAATTACTGATCAGCCGATTCATAACCTTCCCATTATAATACAGGGTAGCCGAACCACCACCGTCCAGATTATAAGCATACTGGCATCCATAGCTGTTAAAAATATTCACAAGATCCCAGTGATTCAGCCCGGAATAACTGCCCGTGTCTGTAACCAACAGCACATACTGACCTGGTTTTACCATGCCCACTGCAGTTCTTGGATAATACTTGGCAGTCTCAGACCATGCAGGCTGGGCTTTTCCATTCTGGATCAGAACCGGTCCGAAATTATAAGTATCTTTCACGCCTGCTTTCAGCAGATCTTTTCCCTTCAGCCCTCGCTTAGGGGTATAAATAGTTCCATCGTTCTTTACAGCCATCACACTGTAGCTGGTTTCATAGTCCCCATAGATCACACCATTCTTAATACACATTCCAAGCGGTGAGGGCCGCCCGGTCTGATAGCTGAATGCGCTGCCATTCACTCCGATAATTCCACCATTGCTGGAAACAGCGCTGGAAGTAGTCTGCCTGGCGCCTCCGTAAGTCCCATAGGACAGCGCTGATTTCAGCTGTCCTGCACTGGATATTTTCACTACAGCGATCCAATAGGGAACACCATGTGTGGATTTTCTTTTCAGATCAATATTCAGAGTGCTGCTTTTATATGTATAATGGGTGTCACTCAACTTCACATCCGGCCTTGTTTTTCCGGTTCTGCGTCCGGATTTGTTCACATAATATTGTCCCACCCACATATTTTTTGCAAGCGTGCCTGTTTTCTTATCAAAATAATAACGATATTTACCAATTTTCTGCCAACCAGTGGCCATTCTGGAATTAGCCAGAAAGTAGTATCTTTTTCCCTGATAACTCAGCCAGCTGTTTGCAAGTGCCACTCCGGATTTATTGAAATAATACTTGTATTTCGTTCCTGTAGCCCATCTGCCGCGGAACATAATACCATTTTTCCGATTATAATAATAACGTTTTCCCCCGGATTTCAGCCAACCGGTAAAACGCTTCCCATCTTTTGTGCTGTAATAATATTGTCCTTTGTATTTGATCTTCCCCCACAGCAGTTTTCCTTTGGAATTGTAATAGTAATAGTCATTACCATGCCTGATCCACCCGTGTTTTTTGGATGTGGTACTTACTTTCGTTTCTGCCTGCTTCACATAGGAAGCAGCAGATACCGGTGTCAGATACAAAGCACATAGTAAAATAATAAAACCAAGAATCCCCCAGCTTCTTTTTTTCACTTTCCTTCCCCCATATGTAATATTTCCTATGAAAGTCCTGTGCGGCAGCCATGAATCCAGCATGCTCGCATAATGGACTTATGAATATCGCACAGATAAAACGAATAATCTCCCAATAGCAAGCTGGGCAGACAAATAGCTTCGTCTGCCCACATAATTTACTCTATTATATTTTTGCTGCCATCGCATACCAGAGTGTGTTTAACAGCAACTGGTATGTTTAACGCCCGATTACCCTGGACTCAATTATGCTGCAGGTGCCTCACTATCATCCAGTGTATCTCCTGCCATATCTGTCTGCTCTTCCTCAGCTGTTCCAGCTTCCTCATCCGTAATTTCTTCGGCGCCGGATCCAGCCATTGCAGCACTCAGATCATCCAGCCAGCCCTCTGGCATGCCTGCACTGGTAAGATTCTCTGTAAGAGCATCCAGGTTCATGGAAGCTGTATATTTCTCAATATCATCCTCATTACCAAAATCATAGACATCTGTCAGAGACGCCACATCAATTGCACTAAGATCAGTTCCCACATTATCACCAGCAAGAGAAATGGAACCAAGTGTAGCGCCACTCATTGCAAGAGCAAGATTCCACTCTATGTTATTCGCATCTTTACCGTCAGCAGTAAAGATCAGCTGCATTCCGCCTAACGGGTCATAGGAATTGCCATCTTCATCGGTAACCGGAGCACTGGAGATCATGTAAGTACCTTTCCAGATTCCATCCTTCATAGCCTGTGTATCATAATCAGTTACTTCAATAATCGCCGCATCTGAGCCAGCAGAAGAAAGTGTATAAGTTCCGCTTAACAAGTCACCCGTTTTCTCACCGCTTCCTTCAAATGCAAAGGAATCATCTCCAGAGCCCATCTGGAAAGAAAATCCGCTCTTCTCACCATCTGTTGTACACAGATAGCTGAACAATTCTTCATCCTGGTCTCCATCGTTCATAAGGAACTCACGCCCAACCACTTCGCCATCACCGTCAACCCATGCACGGAGTACAAAGCCGGATTCATCTGTCTCATCTGCTTCTACATCCAGATCCTTCTCCATATCCTCGATTGCTTCCAGGAAGGTCTCATAAGTGTAATCCGGATTGTTCATTGCAACTGTCCAGGTCTCGATCACACCCTTCAGTTCTTCATCCGTCTTCGCTGTATCCAGAATCTGCTGGAACATCGGGAGAGCCTCGGTCTGTGTAACATGTCCTTCCAGTACGGTCAGCTCCTGGCTTACATCCCCGGCAACAGCTTCCTGTACGCCCGGATTCTCCGCATCTGCCACATTATCAAAAATAATGTCTGTATATCTTGTCAAAATAGAAGTAAGCGTGTCTGCCTCCGGAAGATTCTCCAGAGTCGATACATAGTTGTTCATGGCATCTGCCATATCCACACTTGCAGAGAAAGAGGAGTCTGTATTCTGGTCAGCCTCTTCCACAGCTTCCTGTGTCATCTCATCCATGTTCATCTTGATATAGCCGTCGCTCAGCTCTGGAATTCTCATGTAAACTTCTGAATTCTCAGTATCAAAATAATACTCCACTGTGCAGATCTTAGTGCCATTCACATTTACATCCATGGCTTCTGTCAGATTCTTTCCGCTCAGGCTGACATCTGTATCAATGGAGGCATCTGAAAGCCATGAGATATCCACCGGTGAAAGCATTCCCAGGATTGCTTTTCCACCATCATCCAGACTCACCTTTATATCTGCACTGCCTTTTACTTCATCCGTGTTCAATTCAGAAAGGCTCTGGGCGTATTCTTCTCCAAGATTCTGAATTGCCTTGGCAACTGCTGCTTTTTCGGTTTCTTTGTAAGAATCTGCTGCCCAGGCTGTAGCTGGCATGGTACTGATTCCCATAAGAGATGCTAATAAGATCGCAGTAACTTTCTTCCTCTTCATAATGTCCTCCTTAGGCAAATAACCTTATAAATTTCACGATTTGTCAATTGGCGGTCATAATCTGTATAACGTACCATAACAGCCATTTTTGACAAAACAAGTTAATATCAGAATATCATTTACCATACTTATTGTCAATGTTATTATAATATTCCGATAATTTCTTACACTTTATTGTAACTGTTCATTATTTTGTATGATATAGCTATCCAGATTTTCCATATATCTCTGGTCTCTTTCCACCGTGATCATCACAACATCATCCGGTGCATACTTTTCCAGAAGCTCCTGGTCAAAATCATCGATCCGCACAAAAATGGTCTTCTTATAACGATAAGGCATATATTTCTCAAGACGCAGCCGGAAAGAATCACCGATCACCATCAATGTTTTCTCATTATCTGAATTAGACTTAAAAACCTTCAGTATCTCTTCTCCGCCTTCACTTTTTTCTTTTCGCACTCTGTAGCGTATTCCATCATGGAAATGATCCAGCCCATACTCCCGGTCATCATCAAGTTCCTTATATCTGCCAATCATCCTGGACAGATCACCCCGGCATGGATTTGTTCCCATCATTACCTGGATTGCCCCAATCGGAAGGCAATCGCCAGTCATATCCTGGACAATTTTTTCATTTGTAATATAACCTCCCAGATTGTTCATATGGGTGTCATATTTTCGGAATAGCTGATACTTTTTGGAATATTTTTCCAGATAATCCTCCAGATAATCGAATTCCACATCTGAATTTTCTTTCATGTAACCGGCAAAAGCCTCCATCCTGGATTCCCCTGTTCCGATGATTTCCGGTTTCTCAGGCATATATTCCGAATAAATCGTCTCCTTGCTTGGCGCAATGTAATAATGAAACTGCTCCACTCCATTTTCCAGGAACCAATCCCGGACTTTCTGTATTTTGCCCGCGATCTCGGCACATTTCTCTTCACTGTATACATTGGTTTTCTGATAATCTGCCATGGCATTTTCCCCATCTTTCGAGGGCAGATAAAACAGCCAGTTATCCTCTCCGATCACCACATCCCCAATTTTCGTATTCTGGAAAAATTCCGTATCTATAAAATTGCTGAAATTTACCAGCACATTTTTAAATGGAACATGATCTTTATAAAAGGCCTCAAACTGTGAGGGAAATTCAGCAATCCCAGACACACTTACCTGTGGAAAGCCTGCCAGTTCCCTGTTTTCGTTATTTTCTGTGTCAAACTTATCCTGGAAAACTCCCCAGATAAGATTGGGAAAAACCAGGCTTCCTACAAATAATGCGATCAATACTTTTTGTTTTTTCATATTCTATCCGTTAAAATCTGAAATAAATAAATGGGTTATAGCTATTGTTTACAAGTGCCGTCACACAAAGCCAGAAGATCACTACACTGGCGATGATTCTCGGTATGGTCACCACTCCATCCGCCGGAATTTTCCCTGAAAAATGATTTCTGAGCACTTTATAAAATCTCTGTATAATTCCTGCAAATAAAATTCCGGTTATTATTAAAAATATCATTTTTCTGTCAAGATATGCAGACAGAAGAATAATTCCCCCGTGAGATACAAACAGATTTCTTACATAGGAAAAAAACAGGGAAAGGTCTTCTGCACGGAATAATATCCAGCCAAAGAACACCACTGCCATGGTATAACTCCATCCCACTGCTTTCGGCAGTTTTTCCAGCTTTTTCCCAAGCCATGCGCGTTCCAGGATCAGAAACAGCCCATGGTAAAGCCCCCATAAAATAAACGCCATTCCTGCCCCATGCCACATTCCGGTAAGGAAAAATACGATCAGCAGATTCCGGTATGTGCATGCCGTCCCCTTGCGGTTTCCTCCAAGGGGAATGTACACGTAATCCCGGAACCAGGAGGACAGGGAAATGTGCCATCTTCTCCAAAATTCCTGTACAGAACCGGACACATACGGATAATTGAAGTTTTCCTGAAATTCAAATCCAAACATTTTCCCAAGACCGATTGCCATATCCGAATATCCTGAGAAATCATAGTAAATCTGCAGCATATAAAGGGCGGCCCCAAGCCACAAGGCTTTCCGGGACACCGCATAGGGACCGTACTTAAAAATGTCATCCACTACTTTTGCAAAAGAATTGGCAAGCAGTACCTTTTTCCCAAGTCCCCAGCAAAAGCGCATAATGCCTGCTGCGAACTTTTCAATGGTTTCTTTTCTTCCCGAAATCTGTGCCGCAATGTCCTTATACTTCACAATGGGACCTGCGATCAGCTGTGGAAAAAAGGAAATATACAAAAGCATATCCCAGAAATTATGCTGTGCTTTCACTTCTCCGCGATATACATCGATCACATAGGACAGTGCCTGAAAGGTATAAAAAGAAATTCCGATAGGCAAAGCCCCCTGAAAAAGAGCCGTTCCGGTTCCATCTGGAAAAAAGATTCCCCTTATAGCCTCTGCTGCCGTACTGAAATATTTGAAATATCCAAGAAGGGCAAGATTGATAAGAATCGTTCCTACAAGAATTTCCTTCTTTTTCCCAGGATTCTGCTCCAGCAGAATTCCCCCTGCAAAATTCACTGCCACGGAAAACAACATAAGAAAAATATAAACAGGCTCACCCCATGCATAAAAAAGCAGGCTGAAAAATATCAGGATCCCATTACTGACTTTCCTGAACCGTGAGCTGGATGCTCTGCCGGAAGAATGCGCAGCACAGATTGCCCCAATTCCTTTGGAACCAATATAATATACTGCCAGTACAAGAGGCAGAAAAATCCATAAAAAAAGCATTGAACTAAAAACCATAGCTTTCTCCTGTAAAATCTTGAAACGCTGTTTTCCCTGATTATAACATAAAAGGTTTCCCACATACCAGCGTCTGTGCAAAAAATCAAACCCTGATATGCAGGAAACCCTCATAAGACACTACTTTCAGCCTGAACGATTACCAGATCTTGGAATCCACAGCTGCGCGCTCGATCGGAAGTCCCTTCATATATCTGTCCATGAACATATTGAAGCCTTCTACTCCTTCCGGATCCGGATTCAGAGTGCTTCCCTGATTTCCCGCGAATACCTTGGTATCCAGGAAATCTTCCAACGTCTCATTCTCCTCTTTATTTACCAGATAGGAGGCAAGTACTGCAATTCCCCATGCACCACCCTCACCGGCAGTCTCCATAACGGAAACCGGTGCGTTTACTGCATCTGCAAGAATCTGCTGACCAACACCTTTTGTCTTAAACAAACCACCATGTCCAAGAAGACGGTCAACCTTTACGCCCTCTTTCTTAAACAGAATATCAAGACCTACCCGCATTGCGCCAAGACAGGTATAAAGATTGGTCCGCATAAAGTTCGCAAGATTGAATTTACTCTCAGGAGAACGTACAAACAGTGGTCTTCCCTCTGTAAATCCAGTCATATGCTCGCCTGAGAAATAGCAGTAGGACAAAAGTCCGCCACAGTCTACATCCCCTTCCATAGCCTTATTATATAAGGTTCCGAAAAGCTTATTCATATCAACATCCATTCCCATTGCTTCTGCAAATTCACGGAAAATGTTTACCCATGCATTCAGATCAGAGGTGCAGTTATTGGAATGTGCCATTGCAACCGGATGTCCGGATGGAGTGGCAACCATATCGATTTCAGAATATGGAGCGGACAGTTCTTTCTCCAGAACGATGGAGGCAAATACGGAGGTACCAGCGGAAACATTTCCGGTACGCTTTGCAACACTGTTAGTAGCAACCATACCGGTACCTGCGTCACCTTCCGGCGGGCACATCGGAATTCCTGCTTTCAGTCTGCCTGTTACATCAAGCAGTTTCGCACCTTCTTCTGTAAGACTTCCTGCATCCTGTCCTGCCACAAGGGATTTCGGCAGGATATCGCGAAGCTTCCATGGGAAGCCATAGGAAGCAACCAGTTCGTCAAACTGCTGTACCATCTTCTCATTGTAATCCTTTGTTGTGCTGTCTACCGGGAACATTCCGGCTACATCACCGATTCCAAGTACTCTTTTGCCTGTCAGCTTCCAATGTACATATGCTTCCAGAGTTGCAATGTAATCAATATCCTTCACGTGCGGCTCTCCATTTAAGATTGCCTGGTACAGATGTGCAATGCTCCATCTCTGCGGGATATTGTACTGGAAAAGCTCAGAAAGCTTCCTGCTTGCCTCTCCTGTAATATTGTTTCTCCAGGTTCTGAACGGAACCAGAAGATTGCCCTCTTTATCAAATGGCATATAGCCATGCATCATGGCACTGATTCCGATTGCACCAACGCTTGTCAGTTCTACACCATATTTCTCCTGGACATCCTTTACCATCTGCTGATAGCAATCCTGAATACCTGACCAGATATCCTCCAGACTGTATGTCCATACCCCATTCTCATAGCGGTTCTCCCACTCATGACCGCCAGAGGCGATCGGTGCGTTATTTCCATCTACAAGAACTGCCTTGATTCTTGTGGAACCGAACTCGATTCCAAGTGCAGTTCTGTTCTCCAGAATTGCCTGTTTTGCTTCTGCTGCTCCCATTCGTAAAATCCTCCCATTGTTGTTCTATCATATACAGATTTTTGCGCTGTATATTGTGCTATTTTTCTAAATAAAAACGGTCAAAGCCTGGTTTTATTATAATATCTTTCCAAAAAGGCGTCAATATCTCTCTGAAACCTTTCCGTAAAATATGTGAACTGCTGCGCCAAACTTTTTTGCGCAATCACCATCCTACAGAATACCGATCAACGCATCAATATCTTCCATCTTCGTCGCCCAGCTTGTTGCAAAGCGAACCACCGTATGATTTTCATCGTATTTTTCCCAGAAACTGAACTTTACTTTTTCGCCCAGCTCTTCCATCTTCTTATTTTCCAGAATGACGAAAATCTGGTTGGTCGGTGAATTAATAAAAAACTCATAGCCTTTTTCTTTGAAAGCCATTTTCAGTTTTGCGGCAGTTTCAATAGCATTCTTACTGATTTCCAGATACAGATTGTCCGTGAAAAGCGTATCAAACTGGATTCCAAGCAGTCTTCCTTTTGCAAGAAGGGCGCCCTGCTGTTTGATCATGGTAAAGAAATGCTTCGGTGCCTTTTTGGGGAAAACTACGGCTTCTCCGCACAGTGCGCCTACTTTGGTTCCGCCAATATAAAATACGTCAGCGTAAGCGGCAATATCTTTTAGGGTTACATCCGTTTCTGCCACCAGCCCGTAGCCCAGTCTGGCTCCATCCAGAAATAACGGGATTTCATACTCATGGCACACAGCTGAAATGTCAGCCAGTTCCTTTTTCGTATAAAGAGTGCCATATTCCGTAGGATGTGAAAGGTAAACCATTCCTGGGAAAACCATATGATCGTAGCTTCCGTCAGCATAATAAGTTTTCAGATAATCTTTCAGATCTGTGGCAGAAATCCTGCCCTCTTTCTGTGGCAGCGGCAGCACTTTATGCCCGGTAAATTCAATGGCTCCTGCTTCATGTGCATTTACATGTCCGGTAACTGCAGAAAGGACTCCCTCATAACGCTTCAGCATAGAAGCGATCACCACTGCATTCGTCTGGGTTCCGCCTACCAGGAAGTACACTTCTCCATCCGGGCATCCGCAGGCCTGTTTTATTTTTTCCTTTGCCTGGTCACAATAGGAATCCTGTCCGTATCCAGGAACCTTCTCCATATTGGTTTCTACTAATCTTTTTAAAATCGTCTCATGGGCCCCTTCACAATAATCATTTTCAAAATATAACATGTTCTACTCCTTTATTTCTCTCCAGAATTTCAATTGAGCTTTTCTGATTACTACATTTCGTAACAGTTCGTTTGCTCCTATTTTATCATGAGTGAATATTACAAACAAGCCAGAGCAGACAGTTATATTTCAAACTTGCAGGTTGACACCTACAAATCCATCCTTTATAATTGCCTTAATAAAAGGGAGTAGCAGGCATATCCCGTCTCACTGTCATGAAAAGGCAGGCGAGACCTGTATATGGATTTTCGTGCGTCAGAACGGCAGACGATTCTAAGGTCGTCGCCCGCAGGAAATTGAAATGGCAAGACTTTTATTACAATATCTGCATATCTTTATGTATGCACTATTGTAATAAGAGTCTTTTTTATTTTTATAACAATACTCACAAATATGAATGTTTTCCTTGCCATTTATCATTCATATTACAACAAAAAGGATGGAGGTATACGAAATGGAATTTTTAACAGATGGAATACTTGCATTAACCTGGCAACAGATCATTATGTTTGCTGTAGGCATCACCTTAATCTGGCTGGCCATCAAAAAAGGATTCGAACCGGCCTTGCTCCTGCCAATGGGATTTGGCGCGATTCTTGTGAACCTGCCTTTTTCCGGAGTATTAAACCAGACTCTGGCAGGCGGCATTCAGGCAAATGGAGTCATTGAATGGCTTTTTCATGTTGGGATTGAAGCTTCAGAAGTTATGCCGATTTTACTTTTCATCGGAATTGGCGCCATGATCGACTTCGGTCCTCTTCTTTCCAATCCATTCCTGTTTTTGTTTGGCGCAGGTGCACAGTTTGGAATTTTTGCTGCCATTCTTATAGCAGTTATTCTTGGATTTGACTTAAAAGATGCGGCTTCCATCGGAATCATCGGCGCAGCAGACGGCCCCACCTCCATTCTGGTGTCTCAGATCCTGGGTTCCAGATATATAGGTGCCATTGCAGTTGCAGCTTATTCCTACATGGCTCTTGTTCCAATTGTGCAGCCTTTTGCCATCCGTCTTGTCACCACCAAAAAGGAACGCTGCATCCACATGGAATACAACCCAAAATCCGTTTCCAAAACCATGCGAATTGCTTTTCCCATTGTCGTTACAGTGATCGTAGGCCTGGTAGCGCCTCAATCAGTTTCACTGGTAGGCTTTCTGATGTTCGGCAACCTGATCCGGGAGTGCGGTGTCCTTGGAACCATGTCTGACACAGCCCAGAATATTCTGGCAAATCTGATCACCCTGCTTCTTGGAATTACGATTTCCTTTAGCATGCAGGCTGACCAGTTTGTAACAAAAGAGACTTTTCTGATCCTGGCTATTGGACTTTTTGCCTTCGTAATGGACACCATTGGAGGCGTTCTTCTTGCCAAGTTTTTGAATCTTTTCCTGAGAAACAAGATCAATCCTATGATCGGTGGTGCCGGAATTTCTGCATTTCCAATGTCTTCACGTGTGGTTCAGAAAATGGCTATGAAGGAGGATCCCACCAATGTAATTCTCATGCAGGCCGCAGGAGC
This sequence comes from Blautia sp. HCP3S3_H10_2, assembly GCF_052122375.1. Classification (NCBI taxonomy): domain Bacteria; kingdom Bacillati; phylum Bacillota; class Clostridia; order Lachnospirales; family Lachnospiraceae; genus Blautia; species Blautia sp. HCP3S3_H10_2. Next base: position 87,604 of record NZ_JBQKCL010000001.1, on the reverse strand, counting down.
CAACGTGTCCGGGCAGATTGCCTCTGTCATTGCGGGCGGCATGGTTATCAACCTGGTGTCGAAATTTTTATAAAGCTTTCCACACCCAGACACGTTTTCTTTCAGGCACATTGCCGGATATTCTGTAAACAGTAGGAGGATTTTAAACTATGAATACATCCAATATCATAATTGCCCTTGAAATTATGGCAAAAGGAATGGCTGGAATTTTCACTGCCATTTTAATCATTATGCTTTGTGTATGGCTTCTTGGAAAGATCGGAAAATAAATAATTACCATTCACTCACATGCCTCGCAGAGCATTTCCGGTAAGCCGGGACAATTAGCAAAAAACAAGCCAAGGTCTCCCATAATTCCTGACCTTGGCTTGTTATATCCTTAATTTTGCATTCACAACAGATAAATTATTCAAAGCTTTCACGGCATCACACGTTACGCTTCACTTCGTTCACAGCAACACGCTTCGCGATACCAGAAAAATCTTTTTCCTTTATTCATCTGCCGATTCGGCAGTATTTTCAAATTCAACATTTTTTTCAGATTCGGCAGCTTTTCCAGATTCAACATTTTTTCCAGATTCATTCTCTTCCTTCCGGTCATAATTTTCCAGGAAAGAATGTCTCACTCCATACTGCTTATATCCAACAACCGTATCAATATTTACATTTTCCACACTTTTGAAAATGTTCCCCTCCACAAATGGGTTCACCTTCTTCAGATCACGGATCATCTCTTTGATTTCCACACGTTTGGAACGGTTCTCATTGTTGCAGGTGGTACAGGTATCCGTGAATTTACATGCGCACTGGATAAAATGCAGGTCATTGTAATCGCGCCATGCCTTAATATCATCCTCTCTCACCAGATAAAGCGGACGGATCAGCTCCATTCCTTCGAAATTGGTGCTGTGAAGCTTCGGCATCATGGTCTGCACCTGGGCTCCGTAAAGCATTCCCATAAGGATCGTCTCAATAACATCATCATAGTGGTGGCCCAGTGCGATCTTATTGCAGCCCATTTCTTTCGCGAAGGCATACAGATGTCCGCGGCGCATTCTGGCACAGAGATAACAGGGAGATTTCTCCACATTAAATACAGATTCAAAAATATCGGACTCGAAAATACGGATAGGAATATTCAGTTTTCGCGCATTTTCCTCGATGACCTGACGGTTCGCCGGGCTGTAGCCGGGATCCATTACCAGGAATTTCACTTCGAAATCAAACTTGTTATGAAGCTTCAGTTCCTGGAAGCACTTGGCCATCAGCATGGAATCCTTGCCACCTGAAATACAGACTGCGATCCGGTCTCCCGGTTTCACAAGCTCATAGGTGTTGATTGCCTTCGTAAATTTTGACCAGATTTTTTTCTTGAATTTCTTGCGGAGACTTATTTCCACATTTTTGGCGAAATCCTCGTCCTGGGAGCTTTTCATCACGTCCATCAGCCAGGCAATATAGCCTTTCTCCAGGCTCACGGCATCCAGCCCGTCCTCTGCAAGCTTCTTTGCAACTTCCCTGCTGTTGATTCCACGGCTACAGCAGATCACAAGCTTCTTCGTCTTATCAATTTCCTGATTCGCCTGGATTTCCTCTGGCTTACACGCCACAGCACCTTTCACGGCGCCATGGGAAATCTCAATTTCATCACGGATGTCAATGATCTGATAAGAATCCGCGGGTAACTTTTTTAATTCTTCTATTGTTATACTACTCATGAAAACTCTTTCTCCTAAATCTATTACTATCTTTCAGACATTATTTTCTTATTATCTCCGGCACGAAGTGTCTTTCCCCTCAGCTGCGGTTCTTGATCAGCGATATAACAAACAAGACCACTGCCAGAATTGCAAAAAACGGAATCACAGCAACCAGAATATGGAACAGTAAGAATACAATAATCAGCAGGATCACAATTCCAAGCAGCTTACTGTACCAGGTATCGAACCGCCATACATGTACATGCTCCCCGGCCTTTTCCCCTGAATTGTCTGTATTATCTGAGTAGGTGCTGTATTCCTCGTAATCCACCTGTCCATTATCTACGTCTGTGTCCAGTAAAGTACGGGCGATCAGCCTTGGATCTCCAAGCTCTGCAAGAACCTCCTGCTCATTTCTTCCCTTCCTCACCTGGGACTGAATATAATCCTCATAATAGCGCACATGCGCAGCCACCTTGCCTTCATGCATCTGCCCGGACAACTGGCTTCTCAATGTATCCAGAAATTCTGTTCTGTTCATTTAATCATTTAACCTTTCTTATATAAAGAAACTTCACTTATAAAGAACCTTCACTGCACATTCAAAATTACAGTTCACTTCAAAAACATAACCGCCACAATATCCCATCTTCTGTTTATGTGACGTATCAGCCATACTCTGAATAGTTACATTCTAACAATACTTTCTTTCATACGCAACTATTCAGTTAATAAAATTTTTGTGAAGCGTTTCTGAACACATTCTAAAAAGAAGAAATATTTTTTGTCATCCAAAAAACTTTTGTAAATTTCCACAAATATCTATTGTGTTTTTTGACAATAATGCCGTCTGTTAATTTCTTGACAAAATGTCTTTTTAATGATACAATAGACACATCAATTGAAAAGCTTCTGAATACTGACGGATCGTGGAGTTTACCACAGGGACTTCGGGAGCAGATCAAGGAAGTTATTGTGAATGATATTTACAGTAACTTAAGGAGCCGACCGTCTGGGCAGTATTTGAATTATCAGATACTGCCCTTTTTTATCGGAAGGCATCAAACAGCCATTTAATCTTACACAACGAAAGGAGCTTTTATTATGGGGTTTAAAAGTGACATCGAAATCGCACAGGAATGCGAAATGAAACCAATTACTGAGATTGCCAAAAAGGCAGGTATTGAAGACAAGTACCTTGAGCAGTACGGCAAATACAAAGCAAAAATTGATTATAATCTTTTAAAGGAAACAGATAAAAAAGATGGAAAACTGATCCTGGTTACCGCCATCAACCCAACTCCGGCAGGAGAAGGAAAAACCACTACTACTGTTGGTCTTGCAGATGCTATGCAGCAGCTTGGTAAAAATGTTATGGTAGCTCTTCGTGAGCCATCCCTTGGACCTGTATTTGGTGTAAAGGGCGGCGCAGCAGGCGGCGGATACGCACAGGTTGTTCCTATGGAGGATATCAACCTTCATTTCACAGGTGACTTCCATGCCATCGGTGCAGCAAACAACCTTCTTGCAGCAATGATCGACAACCACATTTTCCAGGGAAATGCCCTGAACATCGACCCACGTAAGATCACATGGAGAAGATGCGTAGATATGAACGACCGTCAGCTCCGTAACGTAGTAGACGGACTTGGCGGAAGAACAAATGGTATGCCTCGTGAAGACGGCTATGACATCACCGTTGCTTCTGAGATCATGGCAGTTCTTTGTCTTGCAAGTGACATCAAAGACCTGAAAGAAAGACTTTCCAGAATCATCATTGGATATACATATGGCAAACCATCTGAGCAGAAACCTGTAACAGCAGGTGACCTTCACGCAGAGGGCGCTATGACAGCACTTCTGAAAGATGCCCTGAAACCAAACCTGGTTCAGACTCTGGAGCATGTACCGGCAATTGTTCACGGCGGACCATTTGCAAACATCGCTCATGGATGTAACTCCGTAACAGCAACCAGAATGGCTCTTAAACTTGCTGACTATGCTATCACAGAGGCTGGTTTCGGTGCTGACCTTGGTGCTGAGAAATTCCTTGATATCAAGTGCCGTATGGCTGGTCTGAAACCAAATGCAGTTGTTATCGTTGCAACTGTCCGTGCACTGAAATATAACGGTGGTGTTCCGAAAGCAGATCTGAATAATGAGAACCTGGAAGCTCTTGAGAAAGGTCTTCCGAACCTGCTGAAACACGTAAGCAATATCAAGAATGTTTACAAGCTTCCATGTGTTGTTGCAATCAACGCATTCCCAACCGATACAAAAGCAGAGCTCGACCTTGTTGAAGCAAAATGTAAAGAACTTGGTGTTAACGTTGCACTTTCCGAAGTATGGGCAAAAGGCGGCGAAGGTGGCAAGAAGTTAGCTGAGGAAGTTATCCGTCTTGTTGAGGAGCCGAACGATTTCACATATGCATATGAACTGGAAGGTTCCATCGAGGATAAACTGAACCAGATCGTCCAGAAAGTATATGGCGGTAAGAGAGTTGTTCTTACAGCAAATGCCCAGAAACAGGCAAAACAGCTGGAAGCACTTGGATTTGGCAACTGCCCGATCTGTGTAGCTAAAACACAGTACAGCTTAACCGATGACCAGACCAAGCTTGGTGCTCCGACAGACTTCGAAGTAACTGTCCGTAACCTGAAAATTTCCGCAGGTGCAGGCTTCATCGTAGCACTTACAGGAGAGATCATGACCATGCCAGGTCTTCCGAAGGTTCCGGCTGCTGAGAAGATCGACGTAGACGAGACTGGTAAGATCACAGGACTGTTCTAAATCCGTTACTATTCATAGATAATCGAAATTTCAAACAACAAACGCCCGAGAGTTTTTAAGCTCCCGGGCGTTCTTATTCCCGCTTACTGTAAAGCATATTTCAATAAAGTTATGTAAACTTTATTTCAGTTTTTCTCCTGTCAGCATCTCATATGCCTGAAGATATTTTGCAATGGTCTTGTCCACGATTTCCTGTGGAAGTGTCCAGTTATTATCCGGATTGGCTTTCAGCCAGTCACGGGCAAACTGCTTGTCAAAGGATGGCTGTCCATGTCCTGGCTCGTATCCGTCTGCCGGCCAGAATCTGGAACTATCCGGTGTGAGCATCTCATCACCAAGTACAATATTGCCATTCTCATCCAGACCAAACTCAAACTTGGTATCTGCAATGATAATCCCCTTGCTCAATGCATATTCTGCACACTTTTTATATAATGCGATGGTGTAATCACGGATCTTCTCAGCGTATTCCTGGCCATGTCCCGGATAATATTTCTCAAGATGAGTCACGCTCTGTTCGAAGGAAATATTCTCGTCATGGTCGCCGATCTCAGCCTTGGTAGAAGGTGTGTAAATAGGCTCTGGCAGCTTATCAGACTCTTTCAGACCTTCCGGAAGATTAATTCCGCAGACAGTACCATTCTTCTGGTAGCTTGCCCAGCCGCTTCCAGTGATATATCCACGAACGATACACTCAACCGGAATCATATCCAGCTTGCGGCACATCATACTGTTTCCGTCGAATTTGTCCTGCTGGAAAAACTCCGGCATATCCTTCACATCAACAGAAATCATGTGGTTCGGCAGGATGTCCTGGGTCATGTCGAACCAGAACTTGGACATCTGTGTGAGAACAGTGCCCTTTTTAGTCACTTCGTTGTTCAGGATCACGTCAAAACAGCTGATACGGTCTGTAGCAACCATGATCAGGCTGTCTCCGTTGTCGTAAATCTCGCGTACTTTGCCTTCTTTAACTGGCTTCATTTCCTGCATAGCTTTACACCTCGTCACTTTTCTATTTTATTTTTCGCTGAAAGAATTTCACTCACAGCACTTGAATATTTTACCATTTTACAGGAAAAAAAACAATTCTCTTAATTGCCGAAATCCAATACCCATTTTCTAAAAACAATGTGAATCTTACCATAGTCCAGTCCATATACCCTAAAGTATTCCAGAGTCTCTTTGAAAACCTCTGTATCCTCTATCCAAGTACATACCGGTTCTTCCCATTTTTCTTAGCCAGATACAGATTACGGTCTGCATTATGAATAAAATCCGCCAGACTGTATTCCTTTTCTGCCAGCTTATTTACTGCTCCCATGGAAATGGTCACAGTTCCAAAACCTTTATGCTTAAGGAATGGCATTTTCGCAGCATTGATCCTGTCAAAAAGCTTTTCAATAAATCGTCTCAATTCTGCATCAGACTTATCGAGTCCAAGGATCACAAATTCATCACCACCATAGCGGCTTACGAAGTATTCCTCGCCTACTGTCTCTACCAGAAGCTCTGAAATTTCCTTCAAGCATTCATCTCCCTTCAAATGCCCGTATTCATCGTTGTATACCTTAAATTTATCAATATCAAAAATACAGAGACATATCTTGCTTTTTTGGAATCTGGAAATCTCACACAGCTTGTTAAACTTCTTTTTCAGGCCATAACGGTTGCTGATTCCGGTAAGCTCATCCACCTCGCTGGTTTTCATAAGTTCCTTGGCATTTGCAGACAGCTGTTCATTTGTCATTTTCTCATATTCCAGTTTATAACGGTTATCAATCGCCCGGACGATCAGATCTTTTTCCTGTTCATTAACTATTTTTTTCAGTTCATAATAGTTGCGGTAACACTTCTGAAGTTCTCTTTTGGCACCAGTTGCCTTGCAATACCTGATCCATGCTTTAAGCAATTCCACCCGGCGTTTTAATAGGGTGTCTTCATTGTTATCTTCATCCAGGATTTCCAGCAGTTTTCCTGCTTTCTGGTACTCCTGCATTGAAATAAGCACCTTGACCAGTTCTATAAAACACCAGAAGGATTCCACCTCTTTATATGCTTCCCTGGGTAAATCCAGCATTTTCTCCGCCTGTGAAACAGCCCTCTGTCTCTCTCCGGTATAATAGCACAGCTTTATATTATGGACACTCCAGCTCACCTCAGACGCTGGAAATACAGTATCTGTCTCACTTCCCTCTTCATCAGCAGCCATATCCAGAAATTTCTTTGCTGCAGCATAATCCTTCTTTACGATGCATCCATCCGCAATATTAATGCAATATTGTTTTTTGTTATATATTTTTTTCTTCTCTTTTTCTTCCCGCTTCTTACACATTTCAAAGGCCATTTTCAGATATCTGGTAGCCCCATCCATGTCTCCTACTTTATGCAGTAGCTCTCCGATATTATTATATATCATTGCCTGCATTGCAGTATCATCCCGCTTTTTTGCGAATTTTAATGCCATATAATAATAGTCCAGTGCAAGCAGGCCATCTCCCTGATTCGCATAAATGATCGCCGTAATATTACAGTTTTTCATAAGCAGCTCTTCATACCCATACTTACGCTGAAGCTTCTCTGCCATACGCATATTATCCAGCGCTTCCTTTAGGTCCCCCATGGAGAACAAAGTATCGCCCATATATAAGCGGGCATATGCCATCAGATAGCTGTTTTCCTCATCGCTTCCCTGCTTCAATAGCTGGCAGCATATTTCATAAGCCCTCTGGGGATCTGAAAACCGGTATTCTATTACTTCTTTGCATTTTTCTTCAATCGCCCTGTTCATTCTCGTCTCCCTGCAAAGCCTCCGCAATTGCAAAATCACCCTTAAAGCCTTTTTTTAAACCATAAAGGACCCGGTCTGCCTTCTCCACATAACAGGAGAACCCTTTTGATAAAACCGGAGTTACATGTACACCGCCTATTGTCACCGTCACAAATTCTGATACCCTTGATTTCTCGTTTAAAATTGCTGCATTTTTCAGTTCACCTTTGATCCTGGCTGTCATCTGTGTGACATCCGTAAGTTCTCCACCTGTGATCGTGATCAGGAATTCATCCCCACCGTATCTGCCAACCATCCCGTTCTTCGAGACAGCCTCTTTCAGTATTTCTGCAACCCGTTTCAGGCATTTATCACCTTCCACATGGCCGTAAGTATCGTTAAATTCTTTAAAAAAATCCACATCTATGATCAAAACAGTAAATTTCTCCTGTTTCTTTTTCGCTTCCTCCAAAGCGGCGCTCATATGTTTGCGGATTCCACGCCTGTTTAATACACCGGTAAGCTCATCATACTCATTTCTTTTAAACAAAATATCCCGCCAGGCTTCCATATTTTCATGTCTGTCAGCCTCTTCCTGCAATTCCATACGTTTCTGCAGTCTCTTTACAGTAGCCTGTCTGGATGCTTTGTGGAATATCTGGTCATATTCAAAAAACAATTCATAAGCACGATCCAGTTTTTCTTCATTTCCCTGTGCCGTATAAATCTTTATTTCATAATCCAGGAGTCTGGTCCATTTTCCTGCACTTTGCACTTTTTCCAGAAGTACCTCTGCCTTTTGCGCAAATGCTTCTGCCTTCCCATACTCTTTCAGTGTCATTAATACATCAAGAATGTCAAAATAATGGGACAGCTTTTCAAACCGGTTCCGTATCTTCTCCACTTCCGTCCAGCTTTTTGCAAGTTCCCTCAGTGCAGCTTCCCGTTGCCCCTTTTGGGCATAGCAGGACGCGTACAAAAGAGGCACATCCAGAGGATCATCTTTTAACGTATCCAAAGCTTCCAGATATTCCAGTGCTTTATCCGGCTCTCCTTTTTCCAGCGCCAGTCCGGATTTCAGCATATTGTAAAATTCTCCGCTAAATGCTATATTCGTATCATTATCGCTGGCCTTTTTCGCCATCTGGTATGCACGGTTCATAGTCTGCTCTGCCTTGTCATAAGCACCAGCTTCCTTGTATACGAATGCAATATTGGCAAGAGCAGCAGAACACATTATATAATCTTCCAGCTGTTCCGCAATTTCCATTTCTTTGAAAAAGCAGTCAAGAGCCCCCTGTTCATCATCCAGACCAATATAGATCACCCCTGCCAGATTATTCAAAGTAAGGGATAATTTCTCGTATTCGCTTACCTCTTCTCCGATCAGCTGCATTGCCATATGGCACTCATCCATAGCCTGATCAAGCTGTCCCATAGAATGAAAAGCATCTGCCAGATATGTATGTGCAAATGCCCTGGAGTACTCAGTTTTATCCAATTCCAGCAGTTTCAGGCACAGTTCCCGTTCTTTTTCCGGGGACTGGTGTCTGATTTCAAGAATCTGGTCCATATAATGATTTACTTCGTCCATTGTTCCACCTTTTCGGATTATCAGGTATTTCATATACCTTAATTTTCAAGTATTTCAAACAATATAGTAATAAGATACTCGGATTGTCCATGTTCGTCAACATTTTGTCGAAAATTTCTTGCACAAAAAACAGTCCAAAAGGATTGTCATTACACCTTTTCAACCGTATAATAATAAAGTAACTGTTCAGTTCCAATCTCTGAAATTCTTCTTTTCCAAAAACAAGGAGACACTATGAAATACAAATTCGCAGCAGCCGACATGGACGGCACCCTGCTCAACGATGCCAATGAGATAACTCCGGATAACATCCAGGCAATACGAAATGCTGTTTCAAAAGGACTTATTTTCTCCATCTGCACCGGCCGTCCCATGCAAGGTGTAGAACGCTATCAGAAACAGCTTGGTATAAATGGCCCGGTGATTACCTACAATGGTGCCATGATTCTCGATTCTGCAACAGGAAAGGTTCTGTACCGCCAGGAGCTTGAACCATCTGATGCCCGTCTGATTCTGGACGCAGGAATAAAATATGATACCACTATGTGTATCTGGTCTGATAATAAATTATACGGAAACAAGCTGAATGACCGCATTTTTGAATACAGCCAGGCAACTAGGGTTGCGCCCCTTCTGATGCCAGACACAGATCAGCTTTTAGCGCAGGGGATTACCAAAATCTTATGGTATGATGACGTAGAAAGAATTTCCGAAATGGAAAAAGAGCTGCGCCAGGCAGCTCCTTCCCAAAATAAGATTCAAAATACTTTTCAAAATGTTACCTTCTGTACCTCCAAGCCCTTCTATCTGGAATTTTTCAACAGCAAGGTTTCAAAAGCTGCTGCCATTGACCGGATTGGCGAACTTTATGGCTTCTCACCAGAACAGACGATTGCGATTGGAGATGGTTTCAACGACCTTTCCATGATCCGGCATGCCGCCCTTGGCGTGGCCATGGCAAATGCACCAGATGGAGTGAAAAAGTATGCCGATTATATTACCCGGCACACAAATAACGAAAACGGTATTTCCGAGGTTCTTGATAAATATATATTATAACAAAATATACAAAAAAGTGATTGTATTAACATTTTTCCAGCTAAAACAATCACTTTTTCACAATTCCTTCTATTAACTTTTTTGCAACAAATATTCTTTTAATACCAAACGTTTATACATTTTATAATAAATATTTTCACATCTTACAGATTCTTAAACAATGGTTTCATAACCGGATACAGTTCTTTGAATTTCTGGTATCTCTCTTCATACTTAGCAGCCAGCTCTGGTGTAGGCGCTACGGTATCTACCACCTTGGCAAGTTTCTTTCCTGCAGTCTCAACATCCGGATAAACACCACATCCAACAGCTGCCAGCATAGCGCCGCCAAGTGACGGTCCTTCCTCTACTTCCAGAACGTCAACCTTGATATTCATAACATTGGCAATGATCTGTTTCCAGAGAGGGCTCTTGGCTCCACCACCACAGATCTTGGTGCGTTCAATCTTAATACCAAGGCTCTTGGCAACCTCAAGGGAATCACGAAGAGCAAAGGCAACACCTTCCAGGACAGCCTGAGTCATATCTGCTCTTGAAGTGTCCATGGACATGCCGAAAAATACGCCTCTTGCGTCTGGATCATTGTGCGGGGAACGCTCTCCCATCAGATATGGCAGGAAAAATACATGATTCTCGCCAAGCTTCTGGATTGGAGCCTGCTCTGCTGCGAAATCCTTTGTTCCAAGAATTTCCTCAGCCCACCATTTATTGCAGGAAGCTGCGCTGAGCATACATCCCATAAGATGATAGCTTCCATCTGCATGGCAGAAGGAATGAAGTGCATTGTGTTCATCCACACCGAAATTCTTGCTGGAAATAAATACAGTTCCAGATGTTCCAAGAGAAATATTGCACTGTCCATCGCCGACTGTACCTGTACCAACAGCTGCTGCCGCATTGTCGCCAGCTCCTGCGATGACTTTTACATTTTCTGAAAATCCAAGCTCTTTTGCCACTTCCGGCTTCAGAGTTCCAACAACTTCCCAGCTCTCATAAACCTTCGGAAGCTGTTCTTCTTTTACACCGCAGATCTCCAGCATTTCTTTGGACCAGCAACGGTTCTTAACATCAAGAAGAAGCATACCGGAAGCATCCGATACATCTGTACAGAAGGAACCACTTAAGCGGTAAGCCAGGTAATCCTTCGGAAGCATGATCTTTACTACTTTTGCAAATTTCTTCGGCTCATTTTTCTTCATCCAGAGAATCTTCGGAGCGGTAAATCCGGCAAATGCAATGTTTGCTGTGTACTGGGAAAGCTTGTCCTTACCGATTACGTTATTCAGATAATCGGTCTCCTCGGAGGTACGGCCATCATTCCACAAAATTGCAGGACGGATTACCTGATCCTGTGCATCCAATGTAACCAGACCATGCATCTGTCCGCCGAAGCTGATTCCTGCAACCTGAGAACGGTCAATTCCCTCTGTCAGCTCTTTCATACCAGCCATGCTCTGTGTGTACCAGTCCTCCGGATTCTGCTCAGACCAGCCCGGATGCGGGAAAAATAATGGATATTCTTTAGATACGATATTACAGATTTTTCCGGATTCTTCCATCAGAAGAAGTTTTACTGCGGAAGTACCAAGATCAACACCGATAAAATACATTTTTATCCTCCTATTTGAAAAACAGCCGTACCGCATAAAGTGGTACGGCCGTTTCTATATACGCCTATAATTTTCTATTCACTCAGCTAATCAGCCCCATGGATTCTCAGTTGGATATCTTACACCAGCTGGCTGGTTGTAACCAATCTTCTTAACATCCAGTCCGAGGAATTTCACTACTTCGTAGAAAATCTTTCCATAATGTCCAAACATAACTGCACCATGATGCGGGAAGTTTCCCTCGATCAGAACGTGACGGTAGAATCTTCCCATCTCTTTGATTGCGAAAATACCGATACCACCAAATGATCTTGTAGGTACGTCAAGAACTTCACCTTCTGCAACATAGGAAACAAGCTCTCCCTCAGAGTTGCACTGCAGACGATAGAATGTGATATCAGAAGCTGCGATATCTCCCTCAAGAGTTCCTCTTGTGAAGTCTGGCTCAGATCCTTCTGGCTCAAGAAGTCTGTGCTGGATCAGCTGATATTTAACAGCTCTGGACTCGCACATCTTACATGCAGGAGTATTTCCACAATGGAAGCCCATGAATGTATCCGTAAGCTTGTAATCATATTTGCCCTTGATGTCCTCGTCGTAGATGTACTGCGGAACGGAGTTGTTGATATCAAGCAGTGTAACAGCGTCATTGGAAATGCAAAGTCCGATATACTCGCTGAGTGCTCCATAGATATCAACCTCACAGGATACCGGGATTCCTCTGGAAGCAAGACGGCTGTTTACATAGCAAGGCTCAAATCCAAACTGTGACGGGAATGCCGGCCAGCATTTGTCAGCAAATGCAACGTATTTTCTAGCTCCTTTATGAGCCTCTGCCCAGTCAAGAAGAGTCAGCTCAAACTGTGCCATCTTCTCATTCAGGTCAGCATAATATTTGCCTTCGCCCATCTCTTTTGCCATATCAGCGCAAACCTCTGGGATACGTGGATCGTTCTCATGCTCTTTGAAAGCAACAAGAAGGTCAAGCTCAGAGTTCTCTTCGATCTCAACGCCCAGCTCATAGAGGCCTTTGATTGGTGCATTACATGCGAAGAAGTCCTGTGGACGTGGTCCGAAGGTAATGATCTTCAGATTATGAACACCGATGACAGCACGTGCAATCGGAACGAAATCAGCGATCATCTTAGCGATATCATCAGCTCTGCCTACCGGATATTCTGGAATATAAGCCTGCAGATGACGCATCTTTAAGTTATAGGAGCAGTTCAGCATACCACAGTAAGCATCACCACGTCCGTTGATCATGTCACCGTCACCCTCAGCAGCGGATACATACATGCAAGGTCCGTCGAATCTCTCAGCGATCAGTGTCTCAGGAGTCTCTGGTCCGAAGTTTCCAAGGAAAACAACAAGTGCATTACATTCAGCCTTGTTTACATCCTCGAGAGCTTTCTCCATGTCCTTCTCATTCTCAACAGTTACTGGACATTCATAAAGATCTCCTTTGTAAGCTTCCATGATTGCTGCACGTCTCTTCTCAGACAACTGAATCGGGAAACAGTCACGGCTTACTGCGATAAGTCCAAGTTTTACTACTGGTATATTGTTCATAATATGTATTCCTCCATATTTTAATATTCTAAGTTTAGAATTTAATATTCTTCTCAATCAATAGTGATATTCTCACCCTTCAGACCGTTAAATGCGCCTTCGATCTTCGCATCCTCATGTGCGATCAGCCATTTATTCTTAGCTGTCATCAGGCTGTCCTCTCCGGTCTTCTCTGTCGTGAAAGTGAGCTCAGTGTTGGTTCCTTTAGGAAGGACTACTACACACTGGAAACCGCCATCATTTACATGGCATGGTGCATAGTGAAGTGTAGTCGCATATACCTCAATTCCGGTTCCTGCCGGTACAAGGAATGCTTCAATCTTAGAGGTATCATAGGTGTGGTCCGGCTCAATGTCCTGCTGGTGTCCGATAAGAAGGACAAGATCTGTTACTGCAACATTGATCTCGGAATTACGGTGATACTCTACTGCATTCAGCTTCTTGTTATGGCCATTGCAGTATCCGATCTGGACTGGCAGTCCGCCATAACCCTTGTTCTGCAGGTCTTTCATAACATCCAATGCTTCCAGCTCCTCTACGGACGGAACATAAATGACATCCTCCGGAACCGGTGTGTGTTTCATTTCTTTAATAAGGCTTGTAAAGTCGTATCCCTCCAGCACCTGTCCGTATTTGCGGAATGCCGGATCTGTAACTTTCTGAATCTTCACGATTAACCTCCTTTTTGCCTGAAACAGGCTTTTCAAGTTGAAAAAAGCATACCATATTCTGGTATGCTTTGCGACGGTTTTCTTGTCTAATCTATAGCACTTTTTTGACATTTATTGTTTTTTGCGCAGGTCGCTTGGCAGCTCACCATACTTTTTCTGAAATTCCCTGGCGAAAGCCCTGCTGCTGGCAAACCCATTGTCCAAGGCGATCTGTCCCACTGTTTTCTCTGTATTCATCAGCTCCCGGTAAGCATAAAACATGCGGATTTCCTGCAAATATGCCTTAAAGTTAATTTTTGCATACTTTTTGAACATTCGCGACAAATAAGCATCTGAATACCCAAAAAGATTCGCCATATCGGAAAGCTTCAGTTCTTCCCTGTAATGTTCTCTCATATAAGTGGTAATTTTTGACAATGCATCCAGCCGACGGCTGTCCTGGATTTCTTCCTGAGCAGCTTCTGTCTCACGGTAGTCTTTTATCATCAGGTAAAGTATATTGTAATACAGTGCCATAGTCCGGTATTCCCAGCCTTCTTCCCTGGCCTTGTACACTTTATAAAGCTCTTCGATGAAAAATGCCAGCTTCCGGTTATCCGGTGCCTTGGACTTCTGGTCCCTGGCAACACGGGCTGCACTTGTAAAACGGATAAAACGCTGGGCTGTAAAATACTTTTCAAACTGTTTCAATGGGATCTGGAGAACCACAGTCTCATTCTTTCCCGGAGCGTGGATGGAATGGATTTCATTCGAATTGATAATGATCAGACCACCGGCTTCAAGTGGATACTCCTCTTCATTCAGAAAGAAGGTCAGTTTGCCTTTTAACACGGCGAAAATCTCGATGGAAGTATGCCAGTGCTTTTCTCTCTCGTAATTTCCACGTCCACCCTCAAACAAAAAGATTTTGAACGGAAGTCCTTCGTTGGGTATGATCAGTTCATGCTGAAATTCCATGGTTCACCTCCTGTGTTGGTTTAAATCCTCTGTCATATATATCCCCTATCCATATATTTAGATCATTTATTTTAGTTATATATTAACACGCTCTTCTCGACAGCTTCATTTTATTGTAAGGATATCATTTTATGCCATACTTTGCAATCATGTTTAGTCATACCCACAGCAAACTTTTCGTTGTGATGTTACTCTTCCATCCGTAGAAAACAGCCAGAGGCAAATTTAATTGTCCCTGGCTGTTTTTTACAGACTGATTTTTTCTAAATATACTTCCGGATTTTTTAAAATTTTTTTTAGGTAATGACCCCCCACCAATAAGCGTAACAGCAAATCCCCAAAATATCCAATCCAGATTCCTGGCAGGCCCATGTTCAGCTGGATTCCGAAAATCCAGGAAAACACCAGATTACAGATTCCACCTGCGATCACAACAAGGAAAGGAATCTTCACTTCCCCCACTCCTTTTAGCTCCACCACAAGTATGGATACCGGAACACGTAGGATTTCCAATGCCAGCTGTATGTATAGCATAACCCTGACCTGATGAATCACGCTCTGGTCCGTTGTAAACAAATCTAAGATCGGCCTGCTGAACAAAATCAGGACCACACTTACCAACGCAGTTAATAAGATGCCCACGATTCTGCTCTCTTTATCGGTCAATCGCAAGGCATCGTAATTTTTTTCTCCCAGATGCTGGCCGGTAAGAACAAATACAGCAGAACTCAATGCACTGTTGCAGATAACCATATAACCTGCAAAAGTGGCAACATAAGCTTTGACAAGCAGTGCCTGTGTTCCCAGAAGTCCCATCATGGAAACCACCATGGTCTGGATAATCAGATAACTGATTCCTTCCATCCCTCCAAGAGTTCCAAACTGCAGAACCTTTTTTAGATATTCTTTCCATTCCTTTACCGGCAGTCTGCTCCATCCATATTCCTTCCAGAAGAATTTTTTCAGACGCATGTGTAGGTAACTGACCCCACATGCCTGTCCGATAATACCAGCCATGGTATAGTACAGCAAATGCTGCTTTTCCCTTGCAATTCCATAATAGATAAAGCAATTTACAAAAAAACACACCAGATATACCGTGAAATTGCAGATCAGTACATCCTTCATTTTTCCAAAACTGCGGAAAATCGCCACGTAAGTAATCAGAAGCGATTGCATCACAGACAATCCGAAACTGGCCAGAAGATACTCCCGCCCCATGGAATATAAAGACGGATCTAACTGCATCATTTCAAAAAAACGGTCAATGTTGCACACCATAACAATACTTACCAATCCACTGAACAACAGATTGGAATATAAGATTGTCTGAATTAATTTTCTGGCCTCCTGGTTTTTGTTAGCTCCCACCATAGGAGCCAGAAGTACACTGCCTCCTATCGATATGATTGTATACAGATTTACGGTCAGCGTAACCATCTGCGACAAGCTTCCCACAACTGCCACAGCCTCTTGGGAATACTGGTTCAGCAGATATGTGGAACCAGTATTGATAAACCCGGTAAGCAAAAGTTCCAGGGCGATCGGCCAGGTCATGGAAAAAAGCCGCGCTGACTGGGTTTTCTTAAAATGAAACATATTCCAGCTATTTTTCTACTCCTCTGTAAAAAATTCCATATTGACTGCTTTTGGATTCTCAGCTGCAGTAATCACTGGATGTAAAACAGAATCAAATAAAGCTGCACCTATATAATTTCTTGCCTCTTCTATCCGCTTTGCTTCCTGATCTGTCCCCATATCCTTCATACAGTAATAGATTGGTCTTGGCTCACCTGGATTTCCATCTTCATCCGCTTTTCTTATCCCCAGATGAAGGCCGAATTCGTACTTATTATCCACATAAGCGTGGTTCATCATCATATCAATGGTGGGCAATGCCTTCACTTTTTCATACGCCAGCACATATGCCGCAGCTCCCTGATTTTCTGTGATTCCGTCATCCTTTGAATTAAATCCCTGTTCCGAAAGGATAATCCTTCTTTCCTGTCCTCTGTACAGGAATCGTTCCTGTGCCAGATAGGCTGGCAGCATTTCTATATTTTTATATGTAATTCTTGGAGTAGAAAAATAAAAGGAAACTGTCCTGTCATTATAAAAGTCTGGATGATTTAAATCTTCCGGATATGGGTGATATGCCACACTCCAGTCAAAATTTCCATCTTTCTTTCCATTCTGATTGAGAAGCTCCAGAATCTGTCTCCCACGATAGTATCTTTTGGGCTGTGGATCAAAATACGAAGCCTGATCATAGGAAATATTAAACAGATGATCCAATGATACATAAACTCTCAAATGGTCATAATATTTTCTTCCGGCCAGGTAGGTGAGGCGAAGGGTCTGGGTATATTCTTCCATATACTCCTCTACTGTCTTTTCCCCTGCATTTCCCCATATGTACTGGGAATCAATTTCATTTGAAACGATCATTCCCTTCAGGGAACGACGCTTCTCCTCTCCTGCTCCATAACGGGATGCAAGAAACTCCACAAAAGCCTGATAACAACCCTGTCCAGCTTTGGTTTTCATGGAAAAAGCGCTGATAAACGCATTCTTTTCCTCCCAGTCAAAATCCGGATGGATACAAGCATCAAGCAGTTCTTTTTCCCCGGTTGAATCAAAAAGTCTTGGAGAGTTTAAAAGAATTGCCGTCACTGCAATCTTTCTTCCTGCTGCCTGTTCCATAAAACGGTCAATCTCATCAATTTTTTCCTTTAGAAAAAAATAACTTTCGCCATTTACCTGAAATTCAAGGTCTTCTTTCTTAGGAGAAAAAGTCATGATCGCAGGAAGATTGATATTTAATAACGTCTGCTCAATCTGCAGTTTTTCGTAATCCTCCCCGCATTCAGATAATGTTTTCTTGGTCCTGAATTTAGGATACGATGCCGAGAAAACAGACGCACCCACAAGATCTGTTACAAATCCAGGTCCCTCCAGCGGTTTCATATTTCCGGATTCTTGCGATCCCAGCACTGTAAACCGGGCAGTCAGAAGATCCTCCTTATCAAAATATCTTTCTACAAATAACTGTTCCTTTCCTTTCACATGGAAAGTTCCAATTCTTTTAACCCCAAAAGGTCTTTGTACTTCCACAGTATAGATGGCGTCAGCCTCAGCTTCTCCATCCAGTAAGAAGCAGATTCTGTTTTTCTCTCCAATGATTTCTCTTATTTTCATACGCCCACCTTGATCACATAACTTCCTGCCTGCAGTCTGATTTTTCCATCTTCACCCAGCAGCTTCTCTGCTTCCGGAATTTCTTTTTCCTCATCTGCCAAAATCTGAATATTTCCAGCTGCCTGTTTTCTTATTTTTCCTTCCAGAATAAATTCACCTTCTGTGTCAAATGGAACCGTCACACGGAACAGCCAGCCTTCCTTTGTCTTTTCCCATCCACTTTTAATCAATCCATAAGCAGACTGATATTCTGCTTTCGCATATTCAAACCGCTGGTCTGGATATGGATGAATGGTAAATTTCCGGAAACCAGTTTTGTGTTCATCCGGATTGATTCCGCACATATAGCGATACATCCATTCTACTATAGAACCGTAAGAATAATGATTCAGACTGTTCATTCCGGTATCACTGATACTGCCATCGGGAAGCACAGAATTCCAACGCTCCCAAATAGTGGTAGCCCCCATATTTACCTCATAAAGCCAGCTTGGGAAATCCTCGTTAAGAAGTAATGTATAAGCATACTCGACCAATCCATTCTCCGTCAATACCGGGCAGAGGTATGGTGTTCCTACAAATCCCGTTGTAAGATGAATCTTTTCCTCTTCCAGTTTGGTTTTCAGAGCCTGAATCAGACGCTCTTTTGCCCCTTCCGGCACAATTCCGAACTGCAGTGCCAAAACCATAGCCGTCTGGGTATCCACTGCAATACGGCCGGTAGAAGTAAAGTATTCCTTACGGATAGCCTCTCTTACTTCCTCTGCAAGTTTTGTATAAAATAGTGCATCTTCCCCTTTTCCAAGTGTAGCAGCTGCCTTTGCTGTCAGCTCTGCGGAGTAGAGATAATAGCAGCTGGCCACATAATAGGGATCTGTTCCTCCCAGACAGCTGTCTTTGTGGAAATTATCAAGGGCAAGCCAGTCTGCAAAATGGAAACCATAATTCCACAGACGCTTTCCTCCACATTTTTCTTCGTCGATTTTGTGGATATAATCTATCCACATCTTCATATTTCCATACTCTTTTGCAAGAAGACTTTTATCCCCAAAGAAGACGTAAGAAGTCCATGGAATAACAGTTGCCGCATCCCCCCATGCACAAGAGCCGGCAGCTTTTTCCGGTTCTTTTTTCTCCTGTTCAGAAGTCACTTTCTCTTCCCCTTGGGAAATCAGTTCTTCCCCACAATCGTTTTCCTCTTCCTTTTCTGCATGGGCAACGCCGCTTCCATTATCTTCCTGACTTGTCTTTATTCCCAGCTGTTTTGCTCTTTGGGGATCTTCCAGAACATCATTGATCTGATCCAGGATATCCGGTACGACATGTGGTACAGATCCACCAAGCTTCTTCTGTTCATCCTCCATATCATGCAAAAATTTTGCATAAAATGCTGGTGTATACATATTAAAACTTGCAGTTGCGCAAAATACCTGTGCATCTCCAGTCCAGCCCATACGCTCATCTCTCTGTGGGCAGTCTGTAGGCGTATCCACAAAGTTGCCCTTCTGTCCCCAAAGCGCATTAAGAAACAGTCTGTTTACTTTTGAATTGGAGGTTTCGATATGTCCCGTTTCTTCCATATGGGAATACAGGGCATAGGCAGTGAAATCTGCCTCTTCCATATTTTCAATTCCCTCTACCTTCATATAACGGAATCCATAAAAAGTAAAATGAGGTCTTACCACTCTTGTTTCCCCATCTGAAATATATGTAAATTCTTCCTTGGCAGTACGAAGATTCTCGTTATAAAAATTTTCTTCCTGTAAAATCTCTCCAAACTGAAGATGAACTTTTGCCCCTTTCGGTTCTTTACACACAAAGGTGAAAATCCCTGTAAGGTTCTGTCCAAAATCCAGGACTGTTTCCCCAGCAGGAGTGTGGATTACTTCCACAGGCTTCAATGCTTCATGTGCGATCAGCGGAAGACTGTATCGGGGTGTCAGCTTTTCACTCCATTTCTGGATTTCCTCTTTTGCAGGCACTGCCTGCACCCACTTATCCTCTTTTGGAACCAGATTGGCATCATATACTTCCCCGTCATAAATACTGCTTTCCAAAACAGGAGATTTCTGACACCGGAAGCTTTCATCTGAAGAAATCGTGATCTTATCTCCATTTTGTAAAACAATTTCCAATTCACAAATTACTGCCTGGGTGTCTCCATATAGGCGGTCCATCTTATCAATAAATCCAAATCTGCCCTTGTACCAGCCATTACCCAACATAATTTCCAGCTCATTGCTGCCAGATTTCAGCATCTGAGTAATATCAAAAGTCTGAAACTGGATCCAGTTGTTATAATCGTTATAAAATGGCGTGAGATACTCTTCTCCCACTTTTTCTCCGTTTAAATAAGCTTCATAAAGGCCCATACCGGAAATATACAGTCTTGCCTTTTCTATCTCTTCTGTTTTCGCTGGAATTTCCCATATTTTCTGATAAATTCCATGAGCTTCCTTCTCAAAAGGAGCTGTAATCCATTTTCCTTGAATTTTATTTGCCGCTGTTTCAAAAAACGCACTGTCGCTGATTGCAAAGTCACCTGCATCATCCCAGACTTCAACCTGCCAATAATATCTGGTTCTTTCTTCTGGCACAAATTCTGGCAAATATGCAGCAGAATTCATATCTGTTCTTTTTTCACTGTCCCATACAATCCTGGCGAACTGGGAATCCAGTGCAATTTTTACTCTGGCAGCCTCTGTTTTTTTTCCGTTTGCTTCTTCCGTTATCCAGGACAGGGAAAGAGGTGAAATCTGGAATCCAACAGGATTTTCAAAATGGTTGGTTCTTAAATTTGTTATCTGCATAAGTATCCTCCTTGTTGAGAAATCAGCCTTTTACAGCACCAGCTGTCATACCTTCCATGTAAAGTCTGGAAGTAAATAAAAACAGGATAAATACAGGAACTGTAGCAATAACATAACCTGCAAACATTGGTCCGATCTGCCCTCCGCCAGCTGACTGTGAAGCGGCAAATACACGTACTGCAACTGTAATAACCTGTTTTGCATTTGACTCAATTACCATCATTGGCCAAATAAAATCATTGTAATAATCTACCATTTTCAATACTGCGATTGTGGAAAGAATAGGCTTTACAAGAGGAACCGTAATATAAAGCAGTGTCCGGATTTCCCCACAACCTTCCAGCTTCGCAGCTTCAAAAAGATCTGTCGGCAAAGCCTCCACAGAGTTTCTGCAAAGAACGATTCCCAGAATCTGGCCGCCGGAAATCCATGGCAGTATCAGCGCCCACCAGGTATTAAAAATACCGTATTGCTGTACCAATGCATAGTTTGGAGCCAGGTACAAAATACCAGGAATCATCATTAATGCCATCAGAAGGACATAAAGCAGATTCTTACCTGGAAAATTCATTCTTGCGAAAACATAGCCGCCCATTACAGACAAAATCAGAGTCAGAACCACTGCAATTGCAACGACTGCAACGGTGTTAAACATATTTCTTCCCAAAAGCCCTACTGCGGATGAATAATTTGCCCAGTTCAGACTCTTTGGCAAAGCAAAAAAGTTACTGTAAACTTCCGCATTTGTCTTAAAAGACAACATAATCATAAGTGCAATCGGTACAAATGAAATCAGGAGAAGCAAAACTATGATCACTGTCACGATGCTTTGAAAGCGAAATTCTGCACGTTTCTTACTCATGTTTTCAGACCTCCTTTTCTCTTGTAAGACGCATATTAATCAGCGTAATTGCCATTGTAAATGCAAACAGAACCACACCCAGTGCGCAGGCATATCCATAACGGCCAAACTGTGCTACGTTCAGATAAAGCTCCAGAGCTGGTACATAAGTGGAAGTACCAGGGCCGCCGCCAGTCATAATATAAATATTATTGAAATCCTGCATAACACCAATCAATGTCAAGGTAATCATAATGCTTAACTGTGGCTTTATCATTGGAAGCTGTATTTTCCAGAAAATCTGATGGCGGTTTGCTCCATCCACCCGTGCTGATTCTTCAATTTCTTTTCCAATATTGATAAATCCGCCATAATATACCAGAAACGCCATTGCAGAGATAAATGGAAATCCCATAAAGATAATCGCCCAGATAGCTGTTTTTGCGTTTCCAAGCCAAACCTGCTGCAGGCCGGACATTCCCAGCACGCCGAGAACTTCGTTTAAAAGTCCGATATTTGGGTCATAAATCTTCTGCCAGGTCATTGCCATAACTACACCTGGTACCACTACAGGAAGTACAAACAGGAAACGATACATGTATTTTCTTTTATTTCCATTTACCGCATAGACCAGCCATGCTGCAATAAGGGGCATCGTCAGCACCTTCAGCACTCCGGTTACAATGAGAAGGACCAGATTCTTCATGCCAATAAGGAAATATCCTTCTGAAAACATTCTGCGGAAGTTGTCTAGTCCTACAAATTCCATTTTTGCAACTGTGTTGTTAGTGGTAGACCAGTTCGTAAACGCTCTCACAAAAGCGGTGAGAATTCCTCTGTAATTAAAGAACCATACCAGAAGAAAAGTGGGGAGCAGAAGAATATAGGCAATCTTATGCTTCCATATAGATTTTCCAAGTTTACATATCTTTTTCCTGGTTCCCGGAATTGCCATAAGAAGCAAAAAGATACCAAGCACAGTTACAATAACACCCGTATACAGAAAAATGTTTGCCAATGTAACATAAGACTCCATATTTGCCAGGTTTACCACATGAACAGTCTGCACAGACTCACTAGCACCAGCCATATAAATGTTTTCTCCATCCTGCGCAAAAGCATTGATGGTTGCATCTGTATTTTCTACATAAATCTGCTTATCACTGCCATCTAAGATATACAGATATCCCTCCTGGGTTCCAACTGCAATATATTCCTGATCAGAATCAGTGCCAACACTAGTCACAACCGCCTGGGCCGTGTTGGTGATCTCACCTTGTCTGATTATATTTAAATCATCGTCAAAACCAAAATAGCCGCCGTTTTTGCAGACTGCCATATGATTTTCCCCATAAGGGATCATCTGAAGGACAGTATAATTGGTCGCATATTTAGACAATTCCTGACCGTTCAGATCCATCTTGATAATTTCACCACGGTTGTTGCCGATGATAATGTTTTCATTGTCATTTGTAAATTCAATTCCATTGATCTTAATTTTTGATTTCTGGTTTAATAATTCATTTCCCTCTTTATCATAAAGAAGAACATTGGCTTTCGAAGAACCAGTACTGGTTGCTACTGCAATTTTTCCATCTTTTGACACATCCATAGCTACGATTCTGCGCTGTGTGTTGATGTCATTTACAGCTGAGCCATCGGAAATATTATAAATATAGACATGATTATCTTCACTTGATGCATACACGATATTCTGTTCTGCATTGATCACAAATGCACTGTATGCTCCATTTGCAGTCTGTCTCCAGATTTCCGTTCCATCCTTAAAAGCTACAGCCTCATTGTTGTGCGTCCCTACTATAAGGATCTCATTTGCACTGTCATATGCGATGCAGGTGTTCTGCGCTCCTGTAACAATATTACTGCTCTCAATTCCCTGTGTTTTTCCGCTACAATATCTCTGTCCCACCAGCAGACCAATTCCTGCAATCAGACATACCACTGCCAGCACCAGCAGAATTATATTGTTTCTGGAAGTCTTATTTTTCATAATCTGCTCCTTTCCTGCATCTTTTAACGGCAGCAGGGTGCCTGCCTTTACAGATACTTCTGCCGCCGCTGCAAACTTACTTCAAAACTACTGTCAGTTTCCTAAGATGTCAGTTTTCTTTTTCATCAGTTACCTGTAGGCTCATTCTGTGGATTGGCAAGGTCGCTTTCACCTACACCTTTTTCAGCCATTGCATCTGTCAGATGGCTCATAATATTTTCCTGATGTTTTTCTGCCCATGTATCTACATCAATTTCACCAGTAAGGAAATCATAGCTGTATTCATAGAAATTACGGAAGTTGTCAGCCGACTCACCGATACCTCTTGCAAGCTGGTTATTGAAGTCTTTCTGCACATTACCGATCAGTTCAAGAGAATCAAATGCATTCTGAATCTCGTCTGGATAGGAAACATCATATACAAGGCTCATACCTGCTGGAACCATACCATCTTCCAGACCTGCATCAATATAAACGCTCTGTCCTTCGCTGGATGAGTAATACATCAGGAAATCAACTACTTTATCATCATGTGCCTGATCTTTGGAAATGCAGCCAACGAATCCGTTAGATACTTCGATGGTTCTTGCCTTTGCCTCAAACGCATCACCTTCCATAGATGGCATATTGAATGTTCCAAGTGTAAATTTCTGTACGTTTTCGATTGCATTTCCTTCGGAATCCTCTACTTCTTCACCGGAATCCAGGGCTTTCATATCATTGTTATACTCAACGATACCAGATGCAAGGTTTATCATCATCGCTGCTTTTCCCTGATAAAACAGAGTTTTCGCACCATTAGCGTTTGTTCCGAAGAAGGAATCTCCACCTGCATATTCAGGGAATACTTTTGCGAAGTTGGTCCATACTGCCTTCATACCATCTGTATCGCCTCTTCTTGTTCCATCTTTAACTGCAGCGAAGGCTCTTACCGGGTTCTGGGTTACATGGTCTGCATCATCATTGTTTGGATCTGTTGGATCATAGCTCCACTCACCATCAATATCCGGATCATAGCAGAAATCACCTTCCTGCGCTCTTGTTATCTCAACCTCACTTCGGTTTGTCTGATCTTCATAAATCTGAGCCAGCCAGCCCATTGTCTGTGCATAGAAGCTGTTGTAATCACCATCTATAGCAATTGGCTGATAGCCTGCTTCCTGAATTTTTCCGCAAACATCGATCAGTTCATCCCATGTTGTAGGAGCTTCTACTCCAACCTCTTTAAAAATATCTGCATTGTACAGCCAGATAACCTGTACGGTATCAAGACTAAGAGCATCAAAGCTGTTATCAGCCATGTTGATGGTCTGCTTGGAAACATCAAACTGCTCGCCCCAGGTTCCATCAGAATATGGACTGTCATTGTCAATATATTCCATGTAGTTAATGGATTTTCCCTTCTTTGCATCACCCGCAAGGTTGATGTTTACGATATCCGCTGTAGGTTCCTCGGAAGTAAATGCGGTCTGTACCCACTGGTCGTAATTCTCAGAAGCCTTCAGGTCAACAACCACTTTGATATCAGGATGTTTTTCCATATAAGCGTTTGCAAGTGCTGTCCACGCTGCTTCCTTTCCAGGATCGTTGGTTGTACAGATTGTAATGGTATTTTCATCTGTCCCAGTTGCAACGTCCACATCTGCTCCTTCTGACTCTTCCTCAGCGTCAGCATTTTCCTCAGTTTCTGTGATTTCCTCTGCCTGAGCGTCAGCTTCCTCCGCCTGAACTGCTACTGTTCCGACCATTGTAGTTGCAGTGAGTGCTGCCATAAAGATTGCGAGTACTTTTTTCTTCATATTTGTTGCCTCCTTTTCTTTTTTGCTACCCCGTTTTGGATAATATTGTTATATTTCTATCACTTTTCCCTTTGAAAAGTAATATTCAGTGGTAAGCCCTGCGGATAAAGCTGCATCTCATCTTTCCACAGCTCTTTTTCCGTCAGGAAAGTTTCTGGTCCGTAATTTCCTTTATAAGTCAATGGCAAATGAAGTGGACCAAAGGTGTTTCTTCTGTTAAATATCATTTCTATACTGGAAAGACCGCTGATTTTTGCCTGATAAGGAACAAATGCCACAATCTCATCTGTATCACCATGAAGAACTGCAGCAGCCGCAGGCATTTCATCCATTCTTACTTGCACGGTATCTTCTATCTTCTCCTGTAATTCATAACTAATTGCCCCGGAATAGAATGGCATTCCCTGTGTTCTGATATCCCCTGCTTTCAGTTTTTCAGGAAGTTCTGTAAGATGAACGGTTTCCTGCCTGCCTTCTTTTACAAGGCTGACTCCAAAGGTTCCTAACAGATAAATTGCTTCCAAGCCGCTGTCTCTTCCATATTCATATTCCACGGTAATCGAATTTCTGCCTTTCTGCACTGTCCCGGAAGGTACCGGAAATTTATGAAACGCAGTATCCAGCCAGAAATCATCTGCTGCCTCCAGAGGATGTCCATTTATCTGAAGAAGAGATTCTTTTTCCCCTGTCTCTGCTGCAATTTCCAGAGTATCCGGAATCCCATCGACGAAGAAAGAATAAACCACTTTTACCTTATGACGGTCTTTTAACTGCCCGCTGTGGTATTTTTTAACATACCATGGCTGCATCATCTCGCCGCCTCTCCATGGATATCCCATCTGTTCACGCAGTTTCCGATCTGCTTTTAAGACTTCTTCCTGCATAAGCAGCTGTTCCCCCTCCAGATAAAAATCTGCTCTGTCAAGGACTGCAATGTTTGGTTCCGATAATTTATAGTGGAACATTTTCTGAATTAATTGTTCCTCTTTTCCAACGGTTTTTCGAGTAACCTCTTCTGTAAAAAAAGAAGGTTTCTCTTCTATATCTAAAACATAAATTCTTTCTTCTCCAGGCTCCAGATCAAAACAGATCTTCTGTCCGTCCATGCCGGCAGAATTAGGATTTTTTTGTGCGATCACAGGAGAAATCGTCCCGTTTCTCACATTCAGCTGTTCCAGCTTTCCAGCCCCCACTGTAAGCTCTATATTTTCCCCGTTCTCTTCTCTATCCATGTTCAAAAGAAGGAACGTGATCTGATTTTCTTTCTGGTAACTCTGAAGGAAAATATTTTTTCCATGATTTTCCAGAGTGTAAAGAGGGTCTTCCGGCCTACATGCTTCTTTTATCTTCTCTTCTTCAAAAGGAACCTTAGTTGCCTTTTGGGTAATCCGTTCCATTCGCTCATCCGGCTGTGTCTGGATTCGTTCTGGTACCTTTCCTGCAATGACCAACTTTCCTCCCTGCTCCTGAAAATCATTTAAAAGCTTCCAGGTGCTTTCTTTTATGGTTTCAACGCCTGAGAGAAGAATTTTTTCGTAAGTGCAGCTGCCAACCTGAAGCTTTCCAGCCTTTGCACTTCCATGCTCAGACAGGATTCTCTCGTCTCCATAATCAAAATCAATTCCTGCACTCATCAGAATCCGGAAAGTTTCCTGATACTGATTTTCAATAGATTGGATTTCCTCATCCTCTGCCATCAGCCACTGGAAACTTCCACTGTAAGCTCTCGCCCATACAGAACCAATGGGATTTAGTACCAGCAGTCTGCAGTCAGCAGGTTTCCCTTCTGTGCACATATGGATTCTTGCAAAATAATCTTCGATATATTTATATTGTTTATACCAGGCAGACTGATAAAAAATACTAGCCGGATAATCCCGCTTATTTTCCCCTTCCATAGTGTACCAGGAAAGGTGCGGACAGAACAGATTGATTCCCATCATTGCCTGCCAGTCCCCGATTTCCTTATAATTCTGGAACTTCATCTGCCAGCCGGTACATCCGAACAACTCAGTAAGCATTTTCTTTTTGTCCAGCTGATGAGCCACAGAGCTTAACTGTTTCCCAATCCACCAACAATCATTTTGCTCGCCCAGCAAATCAATTCCTGGAATATCCATATATTCATATCCAGTCATTAGGGAACCCAACATACAGGTTTGAGAGGAAAGAGAATCTTCATGAAGCAGATGCCCCGTAAATTCCCATCCATATTCATGACAGCGATCCGCATACATTTTCATGTAATTTTTCAGAAATAATTCCTGGGCCAATTCCACATAATCAAACGCAGCTCTGGAAAAGGACTGTCCTTGTTTCCGTAAAAAAACATCTGGAAGCTCCGGTTTCAGATCGTACCCGTATTTCTCTTGAAATGCCTCAAACAATTCATCTGTATAAGGAATAGATTTTTTGTTTCCTTCGGAAAAGTCACAAAGAAATGCACCTCTATGTGGCTCATCTGTAAAAATTCCCTTCATACAGGAAAGGCTCGCCTTGGAAAGTTCTTTCTCATATCGGTCATGTGTTTCCTCTAGATAATCCATCATGGCACTTTCTTTCATAGTATCCAGATAAGTGTAACCATTATAATTATCACTGAAATCAGAATCTTCTATGGTAATTGCAAGAACTTTTTTACCACGTTCTATTCTAACCTCTTTTTCCAGTTCCTCCTGGTCCAATTGCTCTGGATTCAATTGATTCAGGTTCCGGTATTCATGTCCTTCCAGAAAGCAACTATATATCCCTGCCAGTTTTCCCCTGTTTTCAGCCACGAAATCCTGGAAAGGCCCCGGGTCCAGTACAGTAAGCTGCAGACGCTTGCTTCTGTTTTCCTTTTTTGCAGTCACCCGACCGCCTGCCGTTCCAGATGGCCACCGATCTTCGTCGTAAAGCCATAACTCCAGACCTTTTTCTTTCCCATATTTCAGGCATTTATCGATAAGCTCCATCCATTTCTTTCCCATATACTCTGTCTCCAGACCAACTCTGGAATGAATAAAAGCTCCGCCGAATCCCATTTCTTTCAAAATATCAAGCTGTCTGTAAAGTTCCTTTTCCTCCAGCCTTCCATTCCAGGCCCAGAAAGGTATGCTTCTGTATTTCATTCCGGGATTTTTAAATTCTTCTATATTATTCACAACTCTCTTCTTTTCCACTTTTTCCCTCTGTTATGCTGATTTTCCTTTGGTTACCCGTGTAACTTTTTGTCGAATAAAAAATATTGCTTTCTATTTCGCAATACTTTTCACTGTAGCTGCCTTGTCAAAAGGCAGCTCTGTTATTTTTTACATTTCCCTACACTTTCTCTTTCCACATAAGAAGAAACAATCACTTTGTGCGGTTCCGGTTTGTTCTCAATTCTCGCAATCAGCGTTTTCATCATATACTTACCCATTTCAAAGGATGAAGTATCTAACGTCGAAAGAGATGGTACAAAGTAACTTCCAATTTTTACATTATCACAGCCTATTACAGAAACATCTTCCGGTACCCTGATTCCTCTTTTATTCAGCTCTTTTATCGCACCGAATGCCATCAGATCATTCAGCGCAAATACTGCTGTAAAAGGAACCTTTCTCTTCAGAAGCTTACGCATTGCCTGTACGCCAGCCTCTTCATCTGTCTCCTCACAGGAATTACCATCTACCATCAGTTTCTCATTATAGGGAAGATTATAATATTTCAACGCTTCCACTAAATCCCGATAACGGTCATGGGATTCCATGTTCAGATGAAGACCACTGAGATAAGCGATATCCCGGTGTCCATATTCTTTCAAAGCCTTTACGGCACCAAATATCCCCTCTTTATAGCTTAATACAAGATTTCCATAAGGTGTTGCATAGGGAAGACTTCCCTCCAACAGTTTCGCCGTTTCCCCGGACTGTACAGTAGCCAGAATCACTCCATCCACTCCTCTGGAAGCCAGCTTCAATCCACCTTCTGGATTAGAATAATCAATCATGATCGTAGATACGATATAATCCTTCTTACTTGCCACCGCCTGTGCTCCAGCCAGCAATTCTGTATAATAAGGATTCTTCAGATTATTCACCAGCATCGCAACGTGCTGTGTCTTACGGGTAACCAGGCTCCGGGCCACCAGATTAGGAGTATAGTGAAGTTCCCGAATGGCTTCTTCCACCCTCGCCTGCACTTCAGGGGTAACGTGTTTGGTATGATTCACAACATAGGAAACAGTCGCTACTGATACTCCGGCATATTCTGCCACATCCTTCCTCGTCGCCACCTGCATCCCCCCTATCCTGTTCTTTTCGTTGGTTACTCGTGTAACTTAATTAGACTATACAATACTTTCTTCCTTTTGTAAAGTGTATATTGCACTTTTTCTGTTTTTTATAATTTTGCAAAACAACTTTTGTATATTTTTCACAATTTTTATATTCTCTGTTTCCATATATCTTAGCACGAATAAACTAGGTCATTATATTTCTTTGAGAAAAAAAGTAAGAAATGTTTGCACGAATGGCTTTTTTTCTTTCCTAAACGGGTATGGTTTGCTCTTCTATGCACTTGTATTTCCCCATCTGAACGCTTATAATGCAATAGAGAACCCTATTCATTCTCTGAAACTGCTAGGAAATTCAGCAGTTACAATTATCAAAAAAATTATTCCGGGAGGTTTATCATGAAATTTGTATATCCTGCTGTCTTCAAAAAAACAGAAGACGGACGCTATAAAGGAACTTTTCCTGACTTGGAAGGCTGCTTCGGGGAAGGGGATACCCTGGATGAAGCTATCGAAAATGCAAACGCAGCCGCATTTGACTGGATCTCTGTAGAGCTATCCGAAGAAGTACCAGAGCTGCCCCCGATCACCGATCCAGATGATATGGATTTGGAGGACGGAGATGTGGTAAGAAATATCCAGGTAACCATACGATTATATGATGGGTGGGATGAATGAAGTTTACCGTGAATACCTGAATTCCCCTTATATGTTCAGGATTCACCGGCTTACCCGATAAGTCCAAATGAGGCGCGTGAAAAATGATTTCTCGTTTTTCACGCGCCCCTTAATATTTGCAATTCCCAAAAATTACTTCATTTCTTTATATTCAATTATTTTATTTGCTCTGCAATACAACCTGCATACTTTTGAATTTTATCAATCCGCCTGTTTCTTCACCGCCACTGCAACAGACAGGCTTGGATCACAATACGGAATCAAAGTTGCCTGCAATGCATGATAAATATCTGACTTGCCCGGCCATACGGTTTCCAGAAGATTGTTCTCTCTATCCAACTGGTGGAACCAGGAGCCATTCACATGATCCAGAACCTTTTCATCCAAATATTTCATAAATTCTGCATAGTCTGCGGCGTATTTCTCATTTCCGGTTACATTGCAAAGAACTGCGGAAGTATTAAGTGCTTCTGCAAGTGTCCAATGCATTCTGTCATGTACTACCGGCTTTCCACTCCAGTCTGTAGTATAAACAATTCCAGGTGCCCCGTCTGCATTCCATCCGTCAGCAACAGCGCGGTTATACAGCTTCTGGGCAGCTTCAATATAAGGTACTGCGCCAACCTTATCTTCTTGATATGTAGAAAGTGCCCACTGTGTGATCAGTCTGGCCCACTCGATTCCATGCCCCGGAGTTGCACCATATGGCTTAAACTGGTCATCTGGGCGATCTTTGTTGCATTCCAGATCTGGTACCCAGTCGCTGGAAAAATGCTCTGGAATGCGCCAGCTGTTCGTCTTGGCCCATCCAATCACATGATCTATGATTCTTCCTGCACGTGCACGGTATTTTTCATCTCCTGTTACATCCGCTGCCGCAAGAAATGCTTCTACTGTATGCATATTGGCATTCACCCCACGGTAAGGATCCAACCTGGTAAACTCTGTATTCCAGGTGTCGCAGGAAAGTCCCTCTTCCTCATTCCAGAATCTCAGGTCATAAAGCTGCAAAGCGTCCTTCAGAAGCTCTTCTGCCCCTTCTCTTCCGGCAAGTATCGCAGAGGATGCAGCCAGAATAACAAATGCATGGGCGTAACACTGCTTGGTTGGTACGATCTCGCCATCATGCGTAAGGCCAGCATACCAGCCACCATTTTTATCATCATGAAGTTCTCCCCGGATGCCTTTAAGTGCTGCATCCACAAGTGCCTCGCTGCCCTCATGTCCCAGCATTGCACCGATGCTGTAAACATGTGTCATACGGCATGTGATCCATGTCTCGCGGTTCCTGTCCGTCCATGGAGTTCCGTCATCTCCCAGATAATAGGAGCTGCCTCCCGGTGATGGAAACCGGTGTCCGAATTTTAACAGATCTTCTCTTATTCTCTGCATAAATTCTTTGTTTTCAGCTGTTCCAAACTGGTATTTTTTTTCTATAACTGCCATTGTTGTTCTCCTTTACATATAAAGTCCAGAACATGCCTCAAAATCATTCTTACAAAATGTACATTACAATTTATCTAAAACCATTTTCAAGCATTTTC
Source organism: Blautia sp. HCP3S3_H10_2 (assembly GCF_052122375.1). Classification (NCBI taxonomy): domain Bacteria; kingdom Bacillati; phylum Bacillota; class Clostridia; order Lachnospirales; family Lachnospiraceae; genus Blautia; species Blautia sp. HCP3S3_H10_2. Next base: position 55,745 of record NZ_JBQKCL010000001.1, on the reverse strand, counting down.
CAGTAATTGCAGTATCAAAGAATATACCTTTGTTTTTACCATCTTACTCCATTTCAAAACGATTGAAAAGGGGAAATAAATTCATCTTTTCAGGGGGATTTTACGTTTTTATAACTCCTCTGCCTTATAAATAACATATCCCTCATAATAATAACTGTGATCAATTCCCTTCATATACACGTCCCGGTTATCAATCTGATCTGTTAAAGCTTTTTTTAAAATGTATTTGATTTCAATATCTTTAATGGGACTCCGTTCCATTGCCAGCAGATAGTCCTCTTTATCCACAGCACTCCAGTCAATAACCTTGCCCAGTTCCCTTTTTAGGATTAAATCAAGCCATATTCTGGTGCTTCGTCCGTTTCCTTCTCTAAACGGATGTGCAATATTCATTTCCACGTATTTCTCAATAATCTCATCAAATGTGGACTGTGGCATTTTTTCAATATTCTCAAGTGCAGCCTGCAAATACATCACTGACGCAAACCTGAAATTTCCCTTTGCAAGATTTACAGTTCGCACCTTTCCCGCAAAATCATATATTTCATCAAAGAGATATTTATGAATCACAGCAAGCATCTTAAATGTCCCAGCTTCATAATGATCCAGGTATCCATTTTCAAATAATTCAACAGCTTTTTTCTTGCTGATTTTCTCTTCCATTCTTGCAAGCTCTGTGGACTCCGTAATATTTAGCTTGTTTTCTAAAGTCATATACTCACCTCGGTCATTTCTATTTTTAGCGGTATCATTTCTATTTTAGATAAATATTTTATGCCAGATTTCTTTTACGGTTGTTTCAAACAGTTGTATTTATTTTATCACAAGCCAAAAAGTTCAACAATGTTTCTTATGGAAATTCTTTCACATAAAACCAGTCTCGGAGTTTCTGTGATTTTTTTCACCAAAATTCCTGGAGCCGCAACCCGTAAGCGCAAAGTAACCTATATTAGAGTATTTTTCACTCTAATATAGGTTGTTTTTTGTTATTATTGTTATATTTTTAGTCAGAAACTTAGCAGATAGCTTTTCCAAGTTCAATGCATGCAGCCTGAGCATCGTCATCCGGCTCTTCGTTGCAGATTACACTGTCAGCTGCAAGTGCTACACCATCATTCTGGTATTTTTCTTCCCAGCTACGCATCCACTCGCCGTCGCCCCATCCATAGGAGCCAAAAAGAGCTACTTTCTTACCTGCAAGCTTCGGCTCACATGCTTCAAATACTGGCTGGAATACGGAATCCTCAAGTTCCTCGTCTCCCATTGCAGGGCATCCGAATGCAACGCCATCGAAACCATCAATCTGGTTTGCGTCAAAATCATCTGCGCTGATAACTTCAACCTCTGCTCCGGCAGCTTTCGCTCCCTCTGCCACTTTATTTGCCATTGCCTCTGTATTACCGGTTCCGCTCCAATATACAACTGCTACTTTACTCATGATGTTCTTCTACCTCTTTCTTTTTAATAATTTTTGCAACTATTCGGCACCAACCTCACAAACGTCGGTTCTGAGCAGTTACATTTTTCACTATATATATGTTAAGCAGCCACTGTCAGCTGCAGAACACTCCTGCCTTTTTCCCATAAGTTCCGGTACACCTCCCGGCACTTGTGGTACTTCTGAAACATTTTTAATGCTTCACATTCATTACAATATACCTTCCAGCAGCCAGAACATTTATAATTCTGTCCGCCATTCTGGATAAACCCAATCACATCTCCTAATGGATAGTCAAGAAAAATTCCAATTTCATGTGGAAATCCATCTGCGCCTTCAAACCGTTTTTGAAGAAGTTCAAGACACTGCTCTGGTTTCGTACTTTCATATCCACACTTTTTCAGGAACCTTTCGACACCTGGACGTTTCAGATTTTCTTCCAGCTTCTTTTCCCGGTAAACATAAACCAATGCCCGGTTACCAGATTTGCGAAGTGTAATCAGCTTGACTCCCTTTGGATTCATCAATTGATTCCAGATAGAAATCTGAAGGTCGATATTCTCTCCTTCCTCACAGCAGGCGTTAAAAAGATTGGCTGCTTTCAAGGAAGCAAGTGTGGGAGCACAATGCTCAATGAGACATTTTTCAAACATATCTTTATACCATCACAGCATGCTCATCCAGTGCACACTTTAATGCACTTGCACTGCTGGTGTGGATACGTGCCACTGGAATATTATTTTTCTTCGCTTCCTGGGAAGCACTGATGACCATTTTATGGGACACTGTATTGGTGAAAAGCACCATCAGATCCGGACATCCGATTTTCTTGCGGATGGCACCGTTTTCTTTCGGGAAAACCTTTGCCTTGTATCCATAGTCTTTACAGATATCAGTATACTGACACACCATTCTCTCATTGCTGCCGATAATTACAATACTCATATGAACTGTCCTTTCCGGGTTTGGGCCACTTATGGAAATAAAAAACGTTTGCTTCATCAATGTTTTATATTTCTTATATATGTTAGCGTATTCTAACCCTTTGTTAAAAAAATTAGAAGTTTTCACTTCTACTGTATGTTATGGTTTCTGACTGCTGTCCGTGGTCTGCTGTTTTGCCTTATGCTTCACGTCCTATACTTTGTGCTTTGTGATTTATGTTTTACGACTTGCACTTTGCACGTTACGTATTACTCTTTTTGCTTTATAGAACACCGATGCAGTCTTTTGTGTACTACAATTTGCCCTTTAGTTAGCTAGTGCTAACTTTTATGTTGTTAGTTTACCCTAATCCTTTAGTGGTGTCAAGTACCAAACTAAAAAAAGAGAGTTAATGAAAAACTGTCTCATTAACTCTCGATTTATAACCATTTTTAATTGCAGGAATCATTTTCGGCAGACTCAAAAGCACTACTCTGACAGCTTAAATTTCCTCAGTAGAAACCAGGTTCTTCATACTGTTCATACCGATCAGAAGTGTAGAGGTATTATGAAGCAATGCAGATGTAGTCGGTTGCAGGATTCCAAGAACTCCCAGTAAAATCAGACCCGTGTTAAATCCTACGATTGTCCGGTAATTTCCATGAATCCGCTTCATCAGTGCATCACTGATATGCTTCAGTACCACAATACCTTCCAGATTATCCGCACCGATGGTGATATCTGCGATCTCCCGTGCCAGTTCCGCTCCTTCACTTACTGCAATACCTGCATCAGCTGCAGAAAGCGCAGGAGAATCATTGATTCCATCACCAAGCATAACAACCTTACGGCCTTTTGCCTTCTCTTTTTCCACAAAGCTTGCCTTGTCTTCAGGAAGAACCTCTGAATAATACTCGTCAACACCAACCTTTGCTGCAACTGCCCTTGCAGTACGTTCGCTGTCTCCCGTCATCATAACAACTTTGGTAAATCCAGCCTCTTTTAAAGCTTTTACAACAGCAGGTGCTTCCTCGCGAAGCGGATCTTCAATACAGATAACTGCTGCGAGGCTGCCCTCAATTGCAAGATACAGATGAGAATACTCGTTTGGCAGATTCTTAAACTGCTCTTCCATGCCATCCGGAATGGTACATTTCTCATCCTCGAATACGAAATGGGAGCTTCCGATGATAGCCTTTTTGCCTTCAATGGTTGTGGAAATACCATGAGCTACAATGTATTCCACCTTGGAATGCATTTCCTCATGATCCAGTTTCTTCTGCTTCGCCGCATCTACAACGGCCTTTGCCATAGAATGAGGGAAATGTTCTTCCAGGCAGGCAGCGATACGAAGCAGCTCATCCGGGTTCTGTCCGTTAAATGGGACAACCTTGGCTACTGTAGGTTCTGCCTTGGTAAGAGTACCTGTTTTATCAAATACAATGGTATCTGCATCAGCAACTGCCTCCAGGAATTTACCGCCTTTGACAGTAATCTTGTACTCTCCTGCCTCACGGATCGCGGAAAGTACGGATACCGGCATCGCCAGCTTCAATGCACAGGAAAAATCAACCATTAGAACAGAAACAGCCTTTGTCACATTTCTGGTAAGCAGATACGTAAGTGCAGTGCCGCCTAATGTATAGGGAACCAGTCTGTCTGCCAGGTGCTCTGCTTTGCTCTCAAGACCGGACTTCAATTTCTCGGTGTCCTCGATCATGGCAGCGATATTCTCATAACGGCTGGAGCCACCAACTGCTTTTACAGTGATAACAGCTTCGCCCTCTTCCACAACAGTACCTGCATATACAGAATTTCCTTCTACCTTTCTCACCGGAACTGATTCGCCGGTAAGGGAAGCCTGGTTCACCATCGCTTCACCCTCAGCGATCACGCCGTCAAATGGAATCACATTTCCCATATGTACCACAACCATGTCGCCGGTCTGAATCTTGTCAACATCAACCAGCACCTCCGTGCCCTCACTGCGCAGCCATACTTTGCCAGTGTTCAGGGACATGGTTCTCGCCAGATCGTCAACAGATTTCTTATGTGTCCATTCTTCCAGAAGTTCTCCGATTCCAAGCAGGAACATAACTGAACCAGCTGTGGAGAAGTCTCCTCTGAAAATGGAAACACCGATTGCTGTTGCATCAAGCACCGGAACCTCTATCTTACGTTTCCACAATGTCTTGATTCCCAGCCAGATATATTTCACTGACATTGCCGTAGTATAAATTGCAGACAACGGATATGGCAAAAGGAGCTTACGTCCATAATGAAAAATAACCTTGTTTACCAGTTTCTCCTTATAAGTTTCATTTAATTTCCTTCCGGAATTCTCCAATACCTGAGCCGGTACACTGACACGGGCATATCCAAAGGCCTGAATTGCCTTTAACAGCTCGTCTCTCTCTCCGGTATAGTAAATAAGAGCATCACAGGTACGGTTAAAAACCTGGGCTTTCTTTACTCCCTCCAGATTTTCCAGGTAATACTGAAGCGTATCGGCCTGGGTAAAATTCATATATTTTTGAAAAAGATGGACTCTGATACGTCCCTTCTTCTCATGTTTTATCGTAAATTTCAAAGATGTCACCTACTTTTATCATATAATAACAATTGTTCAAACCCAGACATTCCAGCCGTCTGATTTTGACAATCCACTACATTGTAAAAATAATTCGTTTTCATAAGAAAGGGACTGCCGCCAAATATACGCCAGTCCCTCTTATACCGCTTTTCCTGCAAAATTTCCCAAATGCCAAGGGACGCTTCATACGACATATGTCTCATTGCCGTTTCTTGTTCCGGCCCGGCAGGGCTTCCCGCATTGTTCTTCGTTACTTATTCAGCTTTTTCCTCAGTCTGAGCTTCTGCCTCTTTGAACTCAGTCTCAGTTTCAGCAGTCTCTTCCTCAGCAACCTCGTCCTCAAATGGTTCCTCAGCTGCTTTTCTGTCCTCGTTGATCTGCTGTGCATCTGCATAGATGTCACCTGCATTCTCCTGAACAGTTGTAACAGTCTTCATTACGCAGTCTTTTGCTCTAAGAACCGCTGCTGTGCACTCTGTGTAAACCTTTTTTGCATCTTTACTGGAAAGGAGCTTGATACCAGCAGTTCCGAATAAAACACCTGCTGCGAAAAGTCCTGTTTTGTCCCATTTAAAACTTGCCATGATTAAATTCTTCCTTATACGTTAATGTTTTTTATTATGTCATAATCTGCTTATCTTTCGATTTCTCGTATTATAAATCAGCATTTTACAAATTTCTAGTACTTTTTTGCTTGTTGAGAAATCTTCTCGATATTTTTTAGTGTTTTATATAACTAACTGTTGTTATTTTTATGTACTTTGTATAAGTTTTACAATACTTTTTTTCGCCACTACTTTCCAAAAATCGTTATTTCAAACCAGTTAGAGCAGGTATTTATCAGTAAAAAAATTTTTAACCTTCCACACTTTTCTTCATTGTATCCAGATAATTCTTTATCCCCTGGAACGTTTCTTCACTGATCACATGTTCCACTTTACAGGCATCTGATTCTGCTGTTTCTTCTGATACATTTGCGCAAGTGGAAAACAGTTTTGTAATCACCTGATGCTTCTCATAGACATTCTCAGCGATTTCTTTTCCTGATTCTGTGAGCAACAGGCGTCCTTTTTCATTTCTTTTAATATGCCCATCCTTTTCCAGTTCCGTCATAGCCCTTGTCACACTTGGCTTGGTAATTCCAAGGTGGTGGGCTATATCCACAGGCCGTACGTCCCCCGGGGATTTCTTATTCAGAATCAGAATCGTCTCCAGATAATCTTCCCTTGATTCCTTCATTCCTTCTTTCTTCATACACCACATAGCTGCCGCACCTCCGCCTTTCTTTTTGCCTCGGTTCCTGGTACTGATGTATCCTGATTTACTATGGTCATTGACTCCATACTCGCCATTATAAAGCATGCATGAAGCACATTACAGGCATTCCTTTTTTCACGCCTGGCACTTTGACATTGTCATCTCAATACTCTCAATACCAGAATGGTATCCAGGATCAGCTGACGCTGTCTGGTGATCCTGCAGCCCTGTTCGCGTAATCGTTCAATGATCATATCCTTCTGCATCTGTGTGCGCTGATATGCCTCATGATTCTCATATGCTTTTTCTTTTACTGCGTTTTCCCTCATTTTCGTCGCCGTCCTTTTCTGAATTTCCTTTTTTCCCATTCATTTACACTGGAATTTTTATATAAAGAGAAATCTGTTATCCTTTTTCATCTGTAACCGAATTTCCCCTTATATAAAAATTCCAGCCTGTATCGTTCATTTGATACAGGCTGAAATACTTTTTAAAGCGATTGCTTAAGCAACACCTTTTACGTTTACTTTCAAGCTATTGCTTTCTTTATATGGTCTGAAGAGCAGGTACAGGAATGCTGCAACCAGAACAAATGCTACAACTGTTCCAATTCCAAATCCGCCGCCTGTAAGCAGTGTACCAATCTGATAAATGCAAAGTGCAACTACATAAGCAAGACCGCACTGATATCCGATTGCAAACCAGAACCATTTTGCGTTATTCATCTCTCTCTTGATAGCACCCATAGCTGCGAAGCAAGGAGCACACAGAAGGTTGAATACCAGGAAACCGTACGCTGCAACAGGAGTCATAACCTGTGCAAGATTTCCCCAGATCTCAGCTCCATCCTCTGCAACCTCTGCAAATCCGAAGAGCATACCGAATGTAGCAACAACGTTCTCTTTTGCGATAAGACCAGTTACAGCTGCAACTGCCATCTTCCAGCCTTCGCCGGCTTTTGTCCATCCAAGAGGAGCGAAGATCCATGCGATCGCAGAACCGATTTTTGCAAGGATACTGTTGTTCAGTTCCTCTACCATTCCGAATCCGCCATTTTCCCAGCCGAATCCCATTAAGAACCAGAGAACGATAGTGGAAAGAAGAATGATGGTACCAGCCTTTTTGATGAAGGACCAGCCTCTCTCCCACATGCTTCTGAGAATATTTCCTGCTGTTGGCCAGTGATATGCCGGAAGCTCCATAACGAATGGTGCAGGCTCACCAGCAAACATTTTTGTTTTCTTAAGAATGATACCAGAGCAGATGATTGCTGCAATACCAACGAAATATGCACTGGTTGCTACCCATCCGCTGTTTCCAAAGAATGCACCGGCGATCATTGCAATGATCGGAAGCTTTGCGCCACAAGGAACAAAGGTTGTAGTCATAATTGTCATTTTACGGTCACGGTCATTCTCGATAGTACGGGAAGCCATAACGCCAGGAACACCACATCCGGAACCGATCAGCATCGGGATGAAGGATTTTCCGGAAAGACCGAATTTACGGAAGATTCTGTCCATGATGAATGCAACACGGGCCATGTAACCACAGGACTCCAAAAATGCAAGGAAGAAGAACAGAACCAGCATCTGTGGTACGAAACCAAGTACAGCACCAACACCGGCAACAACACCTTCAAGGATCAATCCCTGAAGCCATGAAGCGCAGTGCACTGCTTCCAGAGCAGACTCAATTGCCGGAGGAATGATTTCTCCAAAGAGCACATCATTTGTCCAGTCTGTTACAATGGTACCAACTGTAGTTACAGATACATAATAAACAACAAACATTACAACTGCAAAGATCGGAAGAGCTGCCCATCTGTTTGTTACGATACGGTCAATCTTATCAGATGTGGTCAGCTTCTTTCCGCTGGCAGATTTGGTATAACACTGTCCGATAATGGAAGAAATATATACATAACGTTCATTTGTAATAATACTTTCTGTATCATCATCAAACTTATCTTCCAAGGCTTTCACCTCATAAGACACATCCGGAACGCTCTTCATCTGCTCTACGATCTTGTCATCCTTCTCCAGGAGCTTGATGGCAAAGAAACGTTTCTGGGACTCCTCAACTGTTCCTGTCAGCTTACCCTCAACAGTCTTGATTGTGTCCTCAACATCCTGTGCAAATTCATGAACTGGAACAATGTTCTTTTTGCTCTGTGCTGCACTGATTGCTTTCTCAGCAGCTTTCATGATTCCGGTTCCTTTAAGGGCGGAAATCTCAACTACTTCACAGCCAAGCTTTTTGCTTAATTTATCAATATGTATCTTATTTCCGGATTTCTGAACCAGATCCATCATGTTAATTGCCATAACAACCGGAATTCCAAGTTCCATGATCTGGGTGGAGAGATAAAGGTTTCTCTCAAGGTTCGTACCATCTACGATATTGATGATCGCATCCGGTCTCTCACCGATCAGGTAATTTCTGGCTACCACTTCCTCAAGTGTATATGGGGAAAGGGAATAAATACCAGGAAGGTCCATGATTGTTACATCCTTGTGGCCTTTCAGTTTACCTTCTTTTTTCTCTACAGTTACACCAGGCCAGTTACCAACGAACTGGTTAGAGCCGGTCAGTGCATTGAATAATGTAGTCTTGCCGCAGTTTGGGTTACCTGCAAGTGCAATCTTAATCGACATTTTCATGCCTCCTCTTTCTTTCCAGATTTTCTTTTTTCATTTCGGACGGATATCAGGTTGGTTACTTTCAGCTGCCAGTTATTATGTTTGGCTGTCATTTGTTTTATCCGTCTGCCGTTTGTTTCATTTGCCTTTTTATATGTTAGTGTTTTATCTCTTTTGTTAGAGCCAGCTAACTATTGTGGTAAAAAAAATTGCCTATTCTTTTCCTGAATATGCAATTTACTGCTGCGTTTTTCCTTCGCACAGCAAAAATCGTGGTTCATAGCTTCACAGCTGTCAGAAAAGTACGATATCTGGTACAGTGTTTACTCAACCTCGATCATTTCCGCATCGACTTTTCGCAGAGACAGCTCGTAATCTCTTACAGTTACCTCGATAGGATCTCCAAGGGGAGCAACCTTACGAACATAGATAGACACACCTTTGGTGATTCCCATGTCCATAATACGTCTCTTTACCGGTCCTTCGCCGTGCAGTCTTTTCACTGTGACAGTCTGGCCAATGCCAACTTGTCGTAATGTCTTCATAATACTCGACTCCTTTTCCTGGATTTCAGACCATGATCCGATTCGCCATATCTTTTCCAATGGCAACGCGGGAATCCTTCACATTCACGATCATGTTACCGCTGATCTCGCTTACAACGGTTACAGTAGCTCCCTGTACAAATCCAAGATTTTCAAGAAATTTACCAGACTTTTCAGAAACACTTTCGGCTCTAGACCGTGTTTGAAAAAGGCTCTGGTATTCCGCAAGAGATTTTCAGTCAAATTCCAGCTTACCTGTAGAATTATCCCAATTTATTGTTTATAATGAAAGCATTCCACCCTGCTATCTTAATTTTACATATAACTGGTATATTTCACGGAAAGGAAGAACGTAATCATGAAGCAAGGAAGTAAAATAGGAATTGTCTGTTGTTCCAATGGAATTTCCAAGGAACAAACTGCCACATTAGACATGTTGGTTCAGATTTTAGATAAATCCGGTTTCGTACCAGAGCTTAGTCCATATATTTATGCTGATGAGAACGGCTCTGCCGGAACAGCCAGACAGCGGGCCCAGGCGTTGATGAAATTTTATGAAGACGACTCTGTTGAAGAAATTTTTGACATATCTGGCGGGGACATGGCCAATGAGCTCCTGCCCTATCTTGATTTCCAGACCATTGCCTGGTCTAAAAAGCATTTCTGGGGATACAGTGATCTGACAACGATTCTGAATGCCATTTATTCACGAACAGGGAAAACTTCTGTTCTTTATCAGATCCGTAATCTCACTTATGAGCATGGCCAGTCCCAGATAACGGACTTTCTTGGCACGACTCTTGCAGGGAGCTCTGCCCTGTATGATTTTCCCTGCAATTTTATCCGCGGCTCCCATATGAACGGAGTTGTGGTAGGCGGTAACATCCGCTGTCTTCTTAAACTTGCAGGCACACCATACTGGCCTGATATGAGGGAAAAAATCCTGTTGCTGGAATCCTATGGTGGAAAACTGCCGCAAATGATCACTTACTTAAGCCAGCTTCAGCAAATGGGGGTTTTTAAGAAAGTAAACGGAATTTTGCTTGGTACTTTTTCCCAAATGGAGAAAGAAAACTGCCAGCCGGATATGGGCCAGCTGATATTAGATTTTGCAGAAAAAAAGACGCCCGTTGCCCGGACACCTTTGATCGGACACGGAACCGATTCAAAAGCCATCCGGATCGGGCATCAATTGAAATTATACTCTGCCGAAGCTAATGCGCGGATTTACAGAGAAGAATAGAATCAGATTCTGGCCACGCCGCTCTTAATCGCAGCCTCAGCGGTTGCCTTGGCAACAGCATCCTTTACTCTGGAGTCAAATGCAGCAGGCAGGATATAATCTGCACACAGTTCCTCATCGCTTACCAATCCTGCGATCGCATAAGCTGCCGCAATCTTCATTTCATCATTGATATCAGAAGCGCGTACATCCAGCGCACCGCGGAAGATTCCCGGGAAACACAGTACGTTATTTACCTGGTTCGGGTAATCGGAGCGTCCGGTAGATACTACTGCTGCCCCGGCAGCTTTCGCCTCTTCCGGGAAAATCTCCGGTGTTGGATTAGCGCATGCAAAAATGATCGGATCTTTTGCCATAGTACGAACCATGTCTGCTGTCAGGGTGCCAGGTGCAGAAACACCGATAAATACGTCTGCGCCTTTGATCACTTCGCTTAAAGAGCCTTTCTCATGATTGGCATTGGTAATCTTCGCCATCTCTTCCTTGATCGGATTCAGACCCTCACGGCCTTCATAAATAGCACCTTTACGGTCTGTCATGATTACGTTCTTCAGTCCCATGGAAATCAGCAGCTTGATAATGGCGATTCCTGCTGCTCCAGCGCCGGAAGTAACGATCTTGATATCTTCAATTTTCTTTCCAACAACCTTCAGCGCATTGATCACGCCTGCAAGTGTGATAACCGCTGTACCATGCTGATCATCATGGAAAATCGGGATATCGCAGCATTCTTTCAGCTTTTTCTCAATCTCAAAGCATCTTGGTGCAGAAATATCCTCCAGGTTTACCCCTCCGAAGCTTCCTGCCAGAAGACGCACCGTCTGGACGATTTCATCCACATCCTTGCTGCGCACGCAAAGAGGAATGGCATCTACATCACCAAACTCTTTAAACAGAACACATTTGCCCTCCATAACTGGCATGCCTGCCTCCGGACCGATATCTCCAAGTCCCAGGACTGCAGTGCCATCGGTAACAACAGCTACCGTATTCCAGCGTCTGGTCAGCTCATAACTTTTATTAATATCTTTCTGAATCTCAAGGCAGGGCTGCGCTACACCCGGGGTGTAAGCAAGGCTCAAGGCATCCTTGGAATCCACCTTTGCTCTTGAAACTACTTCGATCTTCCCTTTTAACTCATAGTGCATTTTTAAGGATTCTTTTGCGTAATCCATGTTCATATCTCCTCATATCTTTCTAAACGGACATGCCTGCTTACGCAGACATCACCATAAATGAAAGTGGAAACCTATATCCACTTTGGGCTACATTTGAAAGTATATACGAAACTGCCTCAAATCACAACTGTAAATCATGAATAAATTTCTCATAACACACATGCTCCGTTACTATTCACTCTGTTCGCAGTAACCGCGCCCTTCTCCAACACTTTTAGTCAAAATGATCCGGATTTTCCAAAACGGAAATCCGGATCATTTCTCAATAACCTATAGACAATTTTCCTACTCCACATTTTTAAGTGCTACATCCATAGGAATCTTCCGTATCCTCCTGAACTGCAGCAATGCAACCAGCACATACGCACCCATTCCCATTGCAAACATCTCCGGATACACCACAGGTTCCAGATATAAAGTCAGCCAGCCTGAAAAAGAAGACATCAGGTAACCGTAAATTCCATAAATCGTCCATGTTGATAAAGCCAGGCTGAACAAAATAGAGAATACTACCACCCATGTAGTAGAAGTCAGATATAAACTGATGATTTCTTTATCCTCGTACCCAAGAATCTTTACCATGGAAATGGCAGTGGCATTCTTCTCAATGATCAGCTTCGTCAGCAGATAGATCAGCAATGCAAACAGGATTACTGAAAAAACATTGATCAACTGGAACATTTCCCCAATAGAAACATCCAGCTGGAGGCTGACCTTTGTCAGATCATCCTCCGTGATGGTAGCCGCGATCAGATCTTCATCCAGATCCTTTATTTTTTCCTGCGAAAAATAGCCGTTAAAGTAATCCTCATCCTTGTCAAAAGCATCCCTAAAAGATGTAATTGGCATAAATACAGTCAATGCGCCTGGATAATCATAGATTCCACGGACTGTAAATTCATATTCTTCGCTTCCATAGGATTCTTTTAAGGTAATGGTGTCTCCTTCTTTTACTTTATATTTCTCAGAATAGCTGTCTGAAATCAACACCCCGTCCGAAGGAAGTTCCCTGCTTACATATTCACTGTTTTCTGAAATCCCATAGACCGTAATGGATTCCCCGTCTTTACCCGGAACTACATTTTTCAAAGCTTCCATACAGAATTTCTCAGCAGACTTTTCACTTGTTTTCAAGGACGGAGTCAGAAATTTCTGCAGCATTCCCATCACCGTATATTTCTCATCCTCCTCCGGCTCTTCCGGTACATTGAGAATATACTGGTAAGGCGCGATCATATTCTTCACAGTCTCTTCCTGGTAATGATCCAGAAGAGGCTTCATCATCATTCCAAACAGCAACAGTACATTTGCAAAAAAGATTCCGATAAAAAGTGTCAGATAACTGGACTTATTCTGCAGCACGATGCGCAAACGGAAACGATTGAAAAATTTAAAATTCGGAAGCCGCACTGCTTTTTTTCGCCTGGAGGTTGACAGATCATGGCGAAGAAATTTAAGCGGTGATAACTTCAGTTTTCTGGAAATGAGAAGCAGATTGATCAGCAGCATAAGCGCTACCGGAATCAGCGTAGTCAGAATAAATGCATCTGCATTCCACCTTGTCTCATAAGTAGGCAGACTATAGCTTCCATAATACATTCCAGCGCACACATCTTTAAAGAACGTATATCCTAATATATTTCCCAGGATTGCAGCGATCACGGTTACCAGAACCGGCATGGAAATATAGTGGATAAGCAATTCTCTTCTGGAATATCCGGAAGCCCGCAGTGTACCGATCACAGAGGCCTCTTTTGTAATGGTATTATTTATTGTAACCGCAAACACAAAGGCAATGATCACGATCAGCATGTACAAAAGGACTTCCACCATAGCCTTGTCGGCACCCATATCTTCACCTGTAAAATGGATGGCCTGGTTGGCATATCCTGGGATAAAACCGGTTACGTCACCATATTTCACCAACACTTCCAGAAAATCCTCTGACATTTCTTTTGCTTCAATGTCATCCTTTGGCTCCTTATCATATTGCCAGGAATAACGGTATTCCAGATGGGTTTCCCCGAAGCGTCCGGCACCTTCCTCTGTCATGACCGCTACGCCAAATTTTACCGAATCAAACATCATATCATTGTTATCCGAGAATAAACAACTATAGTCGGATAACGCTACTAATCCGGTAATCGTAAGCTCGTCGCCGTCAATTTTGACGTTATCTCCCGTTTTCAGGCTGTTGTTATCTGCATACATCCGGTCGATGGCAATCTCATCCTTTGTTTCAGGCATTTTTCCATCCATCAGGCACACAAGATCCATGTCTGTACGGTTCTGGTAAATACGCATGGTTCCTTCTTCATCACCATCCAGATCTGCGTCCACAGCTTCATCCCGGTAGAAGTTTTCGCAAATTCGTACTTTTCCTTTTTTCTCTATCTTCTTCAGGTCACTTTCGCTGGTTTTCGAAGAAAGTGTGAAGTTTCCATGCTCAATATTATATTTTTCGAAACTTTCATTATAAGCCGCCAGCATACTTTCATCTGCCACCAGGAATCCGGACACAAAACCGATGGTCAGTGTCATAAACAGAAATATCACAATGTATTTCCCAAAATCACTTTTCAGTTCCCGGGGCAGACGTTTCCACAATGGATTTTTCATAACGCACCGCCTTACCAGTCCAGATCGTCTGCAGCGACTTTGGACTCATTAATATAATTTTTACGGATCTGTCCGTCACGTATCTTCACCACACGGTCTGCCATATTTTTAATGGCATCGTTATGTGTAACCATAATGACTGTATTTCCATATTTCTGGTTTACCTGCTCGATCAGGCGCAGAATTTCCTTGGAGGTATTGTAATCCAAGGCGCCTGTAGGTTCATCACAAAGAAGGATATCCGGATTTTTTACAATGGCACGTCCGATAGCCGTCCTCTGCTGCTGCCCGCCGGAAAGCTGGTTCGGCAGTTTATGCCTGTGTTCATAAAGTCCAAGTGTATGAAGCAATTCATCAATATCCAGAGCCTTGTCACTAAGATAGGCGCCTACTTCAACATTTTCTTTCACATTCAGGTTCGGGATCAGATTGTACATCTGAAATACATAACCAAGGTGCTTCCTGCGGTAAATCGTCAGCGCCTTCTCTTTCATATCCCCTGTTTTTTCCCCATTGATGGAAATGTAGCCTTCATCCGGCTCATCAATTCCTCCGATAATATTTAAAAGCGTTGATTTTCCAGAGCCTGACGGGCCAAGAAGCACGCAGAATTCTCCTTTCTCCACGGAAAAATCAATTCCTCTCAACACCTCTGTACGGCTGTCACCAGAGCCGAACCCTTTTTTCAATCCTTTGATTTCCAGAAACATCTCTCTTCCTCCCTGTGAGATCGTAATCGTTTGCCCAGGCTGTTAGTCTGTGCTAACTTGTTTTTATCATACTTCTTTTGTTTACAAAAGGAAAGATGGCAAAATGAGAATAATTTTCAGTAAAGCCGGTTTCGTTTTTTCGAAAAATATTTTGTCAATAATTACCTTTTTTTCACGTTTCATGTTCCACTTCCCTCTATAATACAGTGCGATATTTCTAAAATTTCTCCCGCTTCAATCTTTAAAATGTACAAAAAATATAGATTTTTTCTCTGCTATTCGATATAATATATACAATGCGAAATTACTTGAAACGTATAAAAAAGAATTTTGCGGCGCATTAGAGCACGTTTAAAAAAGGCTCTAGAGCGTGTTTGAAAAAGGCTTTCTGCAAGATGTGCGTCACAATTTGTGGGAGATTTTGTCCGATTGAAGGAGGCGTAGCGGGCTACGCTGACTGAAAGAGGGCAAAATATACCGCAAAGTGGGGCGTGCAGATTGCAGGAATGATTTTTCAAACACGCTCTAGGACATCTGATTTTTATTGGAGTTTTCTCATGAAAAAAATTGCACTTATTACAGATGGCTGGGGACGCTATGTCACGTATACCTGGATTGAAGGATACCGGGAATATATGGCTACACACCAGTCAGATATAGATTTGTATGTTTTCCAGTGTTTTGGGAATTTCAACAAGGACGAGAAGCATAACACCGGAGAATATAACATTACCAGATTACCTGATTTTTCTGAATTTGACGGTATTCTTCTGGATCTTGCCACAGTCTCCCAGCCAGCTTTGATCGCAGAGGTAACAGACCGTGCAAAGAAATGCGGCGTACCAGCAGTGTCTCTTCTGGAGCAGATTCCAGGACTGTATCACTCTGGTATCGATAACTATAATGCCATCACAGAAATCACAGAGCATCTGATCCGGGAGCACGGCTGCAGGAAGCTGAATTTTATCGGTGGACCTGAATTTAATAAAGAGAACCAGCTTCGTTTCCAGGCCTATAAAGATACGCTTATCCGTTACGGAATCCCCTTTGAGGAACAACGTGTGATTCATCACAATTACGAAATTGAAACCGGTATCCAGGCTTTTACCACTTTTTGTGAAAAAGGTCTGCTCCCAGACGCTTTCGTTTGTGTCAATGACAATATTGCAGTAGGAGTATGCCTGGCTGCAAAAGAAGCCGGTTTCTCTATTCCTGAAGATTTCCTGGTAACTGGCTTTGACAATGAAGACAAGGCTTCTTATTACGATCCACGAATCACCACTGTAGGATTTTCCAAGGCTACTGTTATGTACAATGCCATCGCCCTTCTGGAAAAACTATGGAAAGGGGACACCTCTGACACCTTTATGTATGCACCGGTTACCCACGTTTTCCAGGAAAGCTGCGGCTGCGTTTCTGCCAATCCGCCGGATCGTGGACAATATGTAATCCGCCGGATCGTAGCCGAGGCACGTCAGGGGGATATGCAGAACTGGATGATGGATCTGGACCGTTACCTTCTTGACTGCGACAGTTATACGGAGCTTGCCAGACGCATACAGACATGGCTTACAGAGCATAAATGCGGAAATATTTATCTGTTTATGAATCCGGATATCTTTATAAGTGAAAAAGTAGATGTCCTGCCGGAGATTCCAGAGGATACCTACCGTACCAAAGGTTACCCCGATGAAATGGCACTGGTCTATCCTCAGCCAGAGGAAGCATCCGGTTCATCCATTTTCCAGCTGAAGGACAGTATTCTTTTTCCACATACGGAAGCTGAGACAGAACAGAATATCTATCAATTCTGTCCACTTCACTTCCGTGAACGCGAAGTCGGGTATCTGATTCTGGAAAACTGCGATTACCTTCTGGAGCATCAGTTTCTGTTTGAGACTATGAACTCCCTCCAGACCTCTATTGAGGCTCTTTATGCAAGACTTATGCTCCGCAAGATGAATAAGCAGCTTTCCCAGCTTTA
This sequence comes from Blautia sp. HCP3S3_H10_2, assembly GCF_052122375.1. NCBI lineage: Bacteria > Bacillati > Bacillota > Clostridia > Lachnospirales > Lachnospiraceae > Blautia > Blautia sp. HCP3S3_H10_2. The sequence continues at coordinate 38,612 of NZ_JBQKCL010000001.1, read as the reverse complement.
CATCCACGATTCCCTGACCGGACTATATAACCGGATGGCTTACGAGAAGCTGGCACTGCCTCTTTTCCAAAGCTGTATGAGGGAGAAAAAGCCTGTCGGGATCATTTTTGCTGATGCTGACCATTTGAAATATATTAATGACAATTTCGGTCATGATATGGGAAATCTTGCCATTCGCAGCATTGCCTCTATCCTCCATGAATATTGTCCGGTCCGATCTATTTCCATGCGATATGGAGGGGACGAATTCGTCAGCGTGATACCAGACTGCGGTGCGAAAGAAATGCAGCAGCTGGTTCACACCCTTCAGACCCAGCTGGATATTTTGTCATCAAAAAGCAAAACTGAGTTTCCAATTGAGGCAAGTATCGGTTATGTAGTTGCCATGGACTGCGCTTACTCACTAAATGACTACATTAACCTGGCTGACGAGAAAATGTATTCGGCGAAGAAGGCAAGAAATGTGAATCGGAAAGATTCGTAAAGAGAGTTTTTTTAATTAATTTATCAAGGCATTTTTTATAGAATTGCACACAAGAGCAAAATCCCCGGAAGATTATAACTGCACAGCATAATCTTCCGGGCACCCACACTCATTCAAGTATTCCCGCACTCTTCATAAAAAATCTGTCGTACCATACAAGAAAAGCCAGAACCGTCCAGATTTTGCGGCTGTTATCTGCTTTCTCTTCTTTATGCTCTTTCAGAAGCTGAACCAGCTTCCTGGTATTGAAAAATTTCTCTGCTTCTTCTGAGGTAAATAATTCCATCACCTTCTGATACCAGTCATCCTGACGTAGCCATACACGGATGGGAATAGGAAATCCAAGCTTCTTCCTGCCATCTGTGTCCTGTGGAATATAGTTCGAAACCGCTTTTCGGAAAATATATTTGGTTGTTCCATTGGCGATTTTGGATTCTTTCGGTAACCTGGAAGCCAGATCAAACACCTCTTTATCCAGGAAAGGAACTCTGACCTCCAGGGAATGTGCCATACTCATTTTGTCTGCCTTCTGGAGAATATCACCGGGAAGCCAGTAGTTCAGATCTACAGACTGCATTTTCTCCATGTCCTGCAGACTGCTTGCTTTTCCGGAAATCTTCGATTCACTGCTTCTCCGCCTTGAAAGCTTCGATGTGTTACAATTCTTGTCCTTTTGAGTCTCCTTTTCCAAAAACGGCTTCCCGATTTCTTCGTAGAATGGGCGCAGATATTCCTGGGTGGATATTCCTGTCACACCATTTTTCAGAATCTGATCTTTCTCTTTTTCCCGGTAGATATATGCATTTCCAATAAACCGCTCTTCCACTGACATGCTGGCGCGAATCAGGAAGTCCCGCCCTTTTATATCTGGCAGTTTCGCCGCAAGCTTACCGATTGCACGACGAAGTCCGAATGGAATCCATGTAACTTTTTTCAGTGCTTCCGGTTCCCGGTAAATATTATATCCGCCGAAAAGCTCATCTGCCCCTTCACCTGACAGAACCACCTTTACATGCTTCGACGCCTCCTGCGCCAAAAAATAAAGGGCAACTGCTGAGGCATCTCCCAGTGGCTCGTCCATATGGTACATTACATCTGGAAGAGAATTCCAGAATTCTTCTTTGGAAATAATTTTCACATGATGCTTCAGACCTGCTTTCTTCGCAACCTCTGCCGCCTTTTTCACCTCATTATAGTGGTCTCCTTCGTCAAAGCCGACCGTAAATGCCTGGTCTGCACCAGAAGCAGCAGCCAGATAACCGGAATCCACACCTCCTGACAAAAACGAGCCAACCTCTACATCACTTAGCATATGGTGCTCCACGGAATCTGCAAGGACATGCTCAAGCTGCAGCGTCTGTGCTTCTGCTTCATTTATCAGCTTACCTTTTTCCGACTTCTGTGGAGTGAGTCTCGCCTGAAAATACTTCTTTATCTCATATTTCCCATTTCTATAAAAAAGCACATGTCCAGGCATAAGTTTATAAATTCCTTTAAAAAAAGTTTCTTCCAGAGGGGAATATTGAAAAGACAGATATTGCTCCAGAGCCTGCTGATTCACTTCTCTTTTATATCCAGGAAAAGCAAGAATACTTTTGATCTCGGAAGCAAATACAAAATGTCCGTTGATCTGTGCATAATAGACTGGCTTAATGCCAAAGAAATCCCTCGCCAGCATTAAACTCTGTTCTCTCTCATTCCATACAGCAAAGCCGAACATACCGCGAAGCTTATGGAAGACCCTGTCACCATACTGCTGTACAGCATTTACCAATACTTCCGTGTCAGAATGAGTATGAAAAGAAATGCCTGCGTCCTCAAGTTCCTCCCGCAGCTCCTTATAATCGTAAATCTCTCCATTAAAAACAATATGCAGATTCCCGTCTGCACTTTCCATAGGCTGCTGCCCATCCTCCAGATCAATAATACTAAGTCTTCTGAATCCTAACGTAATCTCATCACTACAAAAAGAGCCTTCGCTATCTGGTCCTCTATGTTCAATGGATTTCATCATTCTCTCGATCACAGTCTTCTGGTCTTGTCTGTAACCGGTAAATCCACAGATACCGCACATATCTTCCTCCGTATTTGCCCACCGGACACGCTCTGCCCCGGCATCGTATTTTTCTTTTCTCTTTACGCTTCCTCTTTCCCATGAGAATGTAAACAGCATAGAACATGCTTTGAAATGAACTTTTATAATCAAAGTTTTGCATATTATATCACAGCCTTGAAATAGCTATGTATTTATTATTTTCTTCCAGAAGCTGCCTTGCTGCCAATTTTACCCTGGCGGCAAAACGGAACCACTGATTTCTCAATGATTCCGCTTTAAAACTGATACAGCCTGGATATTTAAATTATTTGATCTGGATTTTTATTCTATTTCCAACAGGAATCCAGCCATCATCTGCCAAAGCGGCTTCCTCACCAACCTTTTCTGAGCTGTCTTTCACATTATATGTGCTTTCTTCTGTACCATAAAACTCATCTTCCTCTGCTACATCCGCATTTTCATTCTCATCTATATCATCTTTAATCATCACTGCAGTAGAGCCTGTTGCACCTCCGATAATTTGATTTTCAAGATTCTCATCTGTATCGGAAATATTTCCATCATCCTTATAATCTTCCTGAACCTCTTCCACTTCAGCAGTCGTTTCACCCACTTCTACATAGGCATCACCGTCCCAGACAGAATCTGTAGTTGCTGTATATGGTTCCCGAATGTAGAGCTGTAATTCCATGTACTCACTATCCATATCTGGAATTAAAAGTGTAGGCTCATCCGAATCATTCCAGTACATTCCCCAAAAATCTGTTTTAAAAATCCACTGGTGCGCTTCACTCTCCGTACCTGCGTTCAATTCATATCGCAACAGATTTCCTTTACTATCCGTTCCAAGCAATTCCAAATCATACTTCCCATACAATTCATCTGGAATTTCTGCAGTAATACTGCTTTGCAGCTTATTCATGGAAAAATCAGTTAATTTTACAGTTCCTTCTCTGGTTTCAATAGAAATATTCTCCAGTTTCTTGTGAATCGTCTGTTTCATAAGCTCTGCATGTGAAACCTGAAAATCGAACTGGAAAGTGGCAACTGGATTTCGGCCAAAATCCTCTTCATTATAAGCACAAAGCACAAGATGTATCTTTGGACTTTCACCAAGCTCCACAGAATTTTGAAAACGGGATTCCAGCACTTCATCATATGCATTTTCATTCCTCCCATTCTCCATGAGTTCATTCATCGAATAAGGAAGGTAGGTTCCACTTCCATACTCCTCAATTTTTTGACCATTTATTGTGGAATTCTGATAATCAATCCCAAAGTCCATATTAGTAAAAGATATTTTGCTGGCAGCATCCATTTCTTTTTGCTCTTCCAACTCTGCTTTTTCAGCGTGTATCTTTACCAGTAAAAGGCCATCATCCACTACCACCTCTTTTAAAGTTGCCGTAATTCCATTATCTGTTTTCGAAGTATCCAACACTTCCGTGTAGGATTCAATTCCCTTCGAGAAGCCAAGAGTTTCTCCTATTGACAATGTAAGATTTTTTATTGCTGCCTGCACATGGGGATTGGAAAAGATCGCAGAACCTAATGTAACAATCACACAGGCCGCTGCTACTCTACTCCAGAACCGAGGTGTCCAGATTTCTTTTTCCTTCTTCCACTCCCCTTCTGCCTCTCTGATATATTTTGAATCAATATTTCCAAATTCTTTTGAAAAATCAAACTTTTTCATAGGCTGCCTCCTTCTCTTTCTAACATTTTCAACAGCTTCTTCCTGTTTCGATACAGATTCATTTTCACGCTTCCTGCCGACATATGATGTCTCTTGGAAATGGAAGCAATGGAATCCAGAAACCAATACCTTCTCACAAAAATATCCCTTTCTTCCGCTTTCATTTTCCCGAGAAAATCATTGATAACTTCCAGCAATTCTTTTTCTGCCAGCTGGTCCTCCACTGTATAAGTGATATTCAGCTGATCCATCTCGCCCAAAACATCTGCCATATGAATATCCGGGCGCTTACCTGCAAATCGCTTCCGCAGACGGTCAATGCAGTGATTTCTCGTTATCCTCCCACAAAAATGTGATAAAACAGGCGGCTTGGACGGAGGAATTTGTGACCATACTGAAAACCATGTATCATTCAGACATTCCTCACTATCCTCTCTGTTCGCAAGTAAATTCCAGGCAATCTTGTAGCAATAGGGATGATATTTCGCACTTAATTCTTTAATGGCATTTTCATCTCTCGTCAAAAACAAATTTATAATTTCATCGTCTTTCATTTACAGGTTATCCTCCCGTTTTCTATATAATAAGGTGCCTTTTTGAAAGGAGATATTTGGGTACCATTTTTTCTCAGTAACATGAGCTCCTTCATAATATATATCGTAAAAATAAAAGGATGGTAACACAAAAATATAAGAAAATTTCTTACCATACAGAACTTTCTTATTGTGCGAATGCACATCATCGGCACGAAATGCCTTTCATGCAATAGAGATTTTCAACGGAATTTTATATTGCACAAAAAAAACGGAACCACTGATTTCTCAATGATTCCGCTTCTCAGTTACGTGTGTTAGAGGATTCGAACCCCCGGCCTTTTGGTCCGTAGCCAAACGCTCTATCCAGCTGAGCTAAACACACATTTATTATTTGTAAGGTCTTACGTTTTCGCTTGTCCCTCACAACAATGGATATTCTACACGATACTCATCGTTTTGTCAACACCTTTTTCAAATTTTTTTAAAATATTTTTTTGTAGATATTTTTTGCACGATTCATACGATTTCAAGGACTTCTCCATTACATCATTTATACAATTCGATTCTTATCTACAGCTTGCTCTTCTTCGCCTGCCAGTTCAGCAGCGCACCCACCATATAAATAGCCGGGAACATCAGCATACGGATCACAGATGCCAGGTCGAATTCTCCGAATTTTATTGTGACAAGAACTTCTGCGATTACTTCAATAATAAGAAGTCCTCCCATTCCCACACAAATTCCTGCATTTTCCACATTGCCAGCCTGTTTCACCCCTACAACACCTGCTGCCAGATAGATGATTCCTGCCACCAGGACCATCACATTACTTGCCACCATCTGACTGTATGTCATACTGTTCTGTTTCAGATATTCTATAACTGTACTGTCACTGCTGCCCTTCATAACCAGGGAAATAGTGTTTCCACTTCCAAATGCCAGCAACACACCAAGAAACAGGAGAAGCATTCCCCCAACCTTCAGGATTGTTTCTCCTGGCGCCTGTTTTTTCAACATATTCTTTTACTCCTCATCTAATATCATTTGATAGAATTTTCTTCAATAAACACAAGCATCAAAAAGGTTCTTTTCTCTATCCTTTTAGATAAAATTTCGGGCAGACATATAAAGTCTGCCCGCCAATTTATAGATACCTCTAATACTACGTCACAATTCACACATTTGAATTTTATTACTGTTGCAAAATTATCGCCATTGCGCATCACCACGTTTATCCAAACAAACAGTGCTTTCACAGCCTGTCTGCATACTCAGTTACGCATCCAGAAGAAATGCCTTATAAGCCTTTTTCGCCTCATAAACATCAGCCTTGCTGGTAACTTCCCACGGTGCATGCATGCTGAGAACGGAAACACCGCTGTCGATTACTTCCATGCCGTAAAGTGCTGCGATAAAAGCGATGGTTCCACCGCCGCCAACATCAACCTTACCAAGCTCTGCTGTCTGGAAGCATACCTTATGGTCATCAAAAATCCTGCGTACTCTTGCCACATACTCTGCATTGGCATCGTTAGAACCGGATTTTCCACGGGCACCAGTGAACTTATTGAGAACAATACCTCTTCCAAGATATGCGGAATTCTTTTTCTCAAAAGCATCTGCAAATGCCGGATCATAGCCCGCGCTTACGTCAGAGGAAAGCATGCTGGAATTTTTCAAAGTCTTTCTCAGTCTCAGGTCAGAATACTGTCCCATTGCGTCCAGAACCTCTGCTACGCTGTTCTCAAAGAAGCGTGACTGCATTCCAGTTGCTCCAACGCTTCCGATTTCTTCCTTATCAACAAGAAGACAGCAGCTTGTACGCTTCGGTGCTTCCATCTCGAGAAGAGCCAGAAGGGAAGTATATGCACATACTCTGTCGTCCTGTCCATAACCAGCGATCATGCTGCGGTCAAGACCACAGTCACGTGCTTTACCAGCCGGTACGATTTCAAGCTCTGCGGAAAGGAAATCTTCCTCTTCCACACCGTATTTCTCATTCAGAATCCGAAGAACGTTCTCTTTCACAGCCTCTTTCTTCTTATCATCCGGAAGATCTTTCAGCGGCTGGCTTCCGATAAGAATGTCAAGCTTCTCACCCTCAACTGCTTCGGATGCCTTCTTCGCCATCTGCTGTCCTGCAAGATGAATCAGAAGATCTGTGATATACAGCACCGGATCGTCCTCATCCTCGCCGATCGTTACATCCACAACAGTTCCATCCTTCTTCACAATAACACCGTGCATTGCCATCGGAAGGGCAACCCACTGATATTTCTTAACACCGCCATAATAATGTGTGTCAAGATAAGCCAGATCGGTATCCTCATATAAAGGATTCTGCTTGATATCCAGTCTTGGGGAATCGATATGCGCACAGAGAATGTTCATTCCCTCAGCCAGATCGTCCTCTCCAATATGATACAGGGCAATAATCTTCTTCATACCCACTTCGTACACTTTATCTCCTGCTTTGAGAGCTTCTCCATTTTTCACCTTTTCTTCCAGGGAAACATATCCAGCTTCCTCAGCTTCTTTCACAATCTGTGTGATACACTCACGCTCTGTCTTTCCTACATTTAAGAAATGACGGTATTTCTTAGCCACATTTTCCAGATCCTGCATATCTGCATCTGAATATGTGAGCCATGCGTTTGGACGTTCCATAATCTATATCCACCTTTCTCTTATTATCATTTAACACAGGGAAAATAGTCCCGGTGTTTTCCTCATCCGAACTTCATTATAACGTATAACCAGGTAAAAAGCTACCGACAAATATGGTTTCCTGCACAAATTTTATGGTCTCCTGTACCGGTTAAAACATGCATAAATTTCCTGTTTCCGGGGCATTGCATAACCGCAGGAAATATATCCATCTGAAAGAAATGACAGCCCCTCTTTTTCCAGTTTGTCGCAAAGCAGTTCCACAATTTCCGCTAATGTACGCTTCCCATCGATCAGTTTTTCCACTGCATATTTCAGCAATACTCCCAATGTCTGTGTCTGCTCACTGTCGATCAGCTGCTCGATATATCGCAGATCCACATCCTGCTTTCCAATGGAAAAACCATCTCTTCCATGGACTTTTACCTTCAGTCGCTCCGACCGCTCCGGCTTATCCTGGGGTTTAAAATGACCGTAATAATCTTTTTTCGGGCCTTTTACAGGTGCATTTTTTGACATAATCCGATAGCTCTTCGGTGTCTTAAATTCAGCTGCTTTATTCTCGTTTAAAGGATAATCCATACAAAGCTCCCTTGCTTTCCTGGTGATATCTACAGGACTGTAATTGTCCATCTGAATCACAGTATCTGCAATATGGAAAAATGCACCGGAGCTTCCTGCTACCAGTATGGTAGAAATCCCAGCCTTCTCATACAGATCTCTGGCACGTTCCAGAAATGGAGTGATTGGCTCCTTTTCCCGGCTGATCACACGCTGCATAAAGGCATCCCGCACCATGAAATTCGTAGCAGAAGTATCTTCATCCAGCAGGAAAACATGACTGCCACTTTCCATTCCTTCCACAATTCCTGCTGCCTGTGAAGTACTTCCACTGGCGTCCTCCGTGGAAAAGCAGCTGGTATTTTTCTTATTCGGAAGGTCATTTATAAAGAGAGAAATATCCACATCTTTTACAAATCTGCCATCCTCAGAACGCAGTTTCTGGGCAGTAGAATCTGTAATCACGTACTCTCTTCCATCCCCCTGAATATGATTATATACACCAAGCTCTAAAGCATTCAGCAGTGTAGACTTTCCATGATAACCGCCACCTACGATCAGAGTAATCCCTTTCGGAATTCCCATTCCTGTAATTTTTCCCTTATGCGGCAGTTCCATGGTTACCCGAAGACTATCCGGCGACATAAATGCCACGCAGTTTTTCATCGGTCTGGAGGAAATTCCGCTTTCTCTTGGCAGAATTGCTCCGTCATTTACAAACGCCACCAGAGAGCGTTTCTTTAATTCATCCCGGATATAAGCCTGATCCTCTGCCAGAAAAATAGTATTTTCCAGATCTTTTCCACTTAAATTCCGGAAAATAAAAGCTTTTTCCACACATACAGGCAGAAATTCGAAGAAAATCTTCTCCAGCTCGCCAGCATTTATGGTTCGTCCATTTGCCGGAAATCCAACGAAGAACCGCGCCGTAATTCCCTTATCTGTAATCTCACAGGCAGTTCTTTCCAGCACCTCCTGCCCGCATCTGGTCACAGAAATCAGACCGCTTTTTCCCGAGCCTTTTGCCCGGAAGGTATAGCGGTTCACCTGCTGCTCAAACTGGCGGGTAAGATAGTCTGCCAATGTAATTCTGGTCAGTTTATCCTTATAATATGCGGTTGGAAAACCAGCTTCTTTGTGGGAAATTTTCACGCTGATATGGGATGGGGATGCAAATGGATCGCCCTGCACGTGATCAATTGATAAAATATATTTCTTAAACTGATATGCCCCTTTCAGGGATTTATAGGCAGGATAGCTCTTCCGGTTGATAGAACGAAGCATGTCCTGCAGCTGATCTGCTGACTGCATAGATACCTCCAATACTTTATATAATAAATCTTCTTCCAATATACTTCGTATTTCATCACTGTGACTCTAAACGGTCACTATTCTTACTATAAAGACTCTTCACAGTCTTGTCCAGACAATTCTTTCCTATTCTCCCATTTAGAATATGTTACTGTTCACGACCTTCACAGCAACACGCTTCGCGATGCACAGAAATCATGCTTCTACATGATTTCGCGCCTGCTTTCCATGCAACATTCCCATAATACTCAAAACTCAAATTAAATATTTCTACACAACGTAAAACCACCGCCCAGTCGGCGTTCTTGCCAACAGACGGTGGTTTATTTATACATTTTTAGGGAAAGGAAAGAGTTTTTCTTAAGAGTTCTTTCTCTTAAGATGTATATATCTTACCGCATAATTGTGAAAAGCATTTGTCTAAATTCTAATAATTTTATAAAATTTATTAAAAAACAGCAAAGAATATTGAATTAACGGCATCTTTCTGACTCTGTTTTCTGCTTTACCCCACTTTTTACCCCAATAAACTATTTTAATCAAAAAAATGAGGCAGCAGTTATAAAACTGCTACCCCCGTAAATGCATTTTCGATTTGCTTCATTTCCTGTTGTTTTGTATCTGGAAGAACATGAGAATAAAGATCGGCAGTCATTGCAAGGCTGTTATGTCCTAGTATATTCTTTAATGTCTGCATATTGCCCCCTTCCTCAATATACCTTGTTGCGAATGTGTCTCTAAATGCATGATGCGTGAAACGCTCAATTATAATCCCCTGCTGCCGAAGCCGTTTCAATACATTGTCTATAGAATATCCCACTGTAGCAGATGCAATCGCCCTGGTCCCGTTTGCGCCAATAAAAACATTGCTATCCAGCTTTCTGGCGAATATTTCCCCATGCACCATAGCAATCTTTTCTTTTTGCTTCTGCAATACCTGTTTAATCGTCTCATTCATTGGAATGTCCCGTTTGCTGGTCTTTGATTTCGGGGTTGTTTCCATGACTCCCCCTCCGGCTTTCCATGAGATTGTTTTGGTTACATGAATCACGTTGTTCACGTAATCTATATCTGACCACCTCAATGCGGTGATCTCGTTAATTCTCATGCCAGTACATAAAGAAAAATAAAAGAACTCATACAACCATTCAGATTGTGCCTCCTGCATAAATGCTTTCTGTTCTTCCCTTGTTAATGCTCTATGTATTGTTTCGCTTGCTTTCGGTCTATCATCTGTTCTCAATGGTTTTACTGATATTGCAGGATTCTTTCCAATTATTTCATCATCAACGGCAGCGGTTAATACGGACTTTAAAACAATGATAATAGCATTTACCGTTGTCGCACTCAGTCCTTTTGATAAATCCTGTTGGAGCTTCACGATTTCGCGTTTTTCAATCTTCTGGATCTTCTTTCTTCCAAGTACTGGTTTGATGTGATTTTCATATTTTGATCGGACCATCTTATTAGTACTGTCCTTTACAATACCCTGTCTGGATTTCTCCCACTCATTAAAATATGTGTCCAAAGTTACATTCTTATTATTGTTATACAATCCGGCTTTTATCATTTCACGAATTGAAGTTTCGCTCTCTGTGCATTCCTTTATAGTATGCCCGTAAGCACTGTACCTCTTTCCCTCTACAGTAAAACGCTTTTCAAATAAGCCATTTTCCTTTTTGCGCATTCCTGATGGGATTCTTGCCATGGTATCACCTTTCTTTCTATGGTAATAGGGCAGCAGTTGCCGCCCCTGATTGTCTTATTTAATTCCCAGAAAGCTACAAACAAATCTGAAAATTGTATATGTTTGGTCATGATCTGCTTTCTCTAACATCTCTATAAGTTTCTTTTTATAGTCCATATTTTAATATCCTCTGTTTTTTAATACTCTGGCAATGAATCTATAGAAGAATTCAAGCAGACTGTCATCATTTACCTTCTGTAATATCTCAATAGTTTCTTTCTTGTAATCCATATTAGTACCCCCACTGTCTCTTAAATGAGACAATTACGTTATATAAAAATTTCAGAAATTTCTCGCTCTGGATTTCATTCAGAAAATTTGCAATTTCTTTTTTATAATCCATGTTATGCCTCCGCCACTTTTACATTGTCCTTTATTCGCTTTACCATCAGATAATTAGCAAGGTTATGTACTCGCTTAAGGTCTTCCAGATCATTCAGCATTAAAGCATCTGTAATCAGCCAGAAACGCTCCTGATCTTCCTCTGATAATTCCATAAAAGCTTCATTACCGGAACAAGCTATCCGAAAGAGCTCTGCCAGCTCATAGGTGTGCTGCAATGATCTTCTATTTTTGTTGGCCTGGACAACGTCCACGATTGCCTTTCTGCAAGGAATCTGGGTTAAATTACATTTCTCCATTGTTTTCTGCCTCCTGTTCCTTTTTAATCTGCTGGTTATAACATCCTCTAACAAATCCAAAAGCTAAATCTAATAGTTCTACATCATCCATCCTTAACACCATACTAATAATATCTGACTGCCTGGACAATGCTCGAACCTGCTCACGACACATATTCCAACTTTCTTCCCAGTCTTTCGCTTCTTCCTTTGCCTCTTCCAGCTGTTTTTTGAGATCTGCAATAATCTCAGTTGCCATAACCACACCTACACCGTCTGCTTCTTCTGACGGAACACTTGCAATCTGCATCACTTCTGCTTCTTTCTGTGTCTTCATTGCTTTCTCTTTTTTACTCATTCTTCATTCTCCTCTCTCTAACTCACGAATACTGTCACATACCTTTGCGGATATAAACCCACCAAAGAAAATCATAAGAACGTCCATTACTGATATCATTCTGTCCATTCCTTTCTTTTGTTGTCTGAGGGGAATGAGTATGTTATAATACGCACAGCCCCTCAATTTTGATCGTTTGTCGGGTTGCTTTGCCTTTATCAGAGTTACCGCTCTGGTAAGGGCTTTTTTATTAAATTGCTTCTACCTGAGACTTTCCAAAGAAACTGGCTTTGTATGTTGCCCCGTCTCCTCTGCTTCCCCAGATAAGAGAACATCCGAATAATGCTGATGCTCCATGCTTTACCTTATAACCAAGCTCTTTCCACTTAGCAAAGGTATTGGTTTCCTCTGTGATTCCTGCTGCATGTTTCGCATCTTCGATTCTCTTTGCATTGATTTCTTCTGCTTTTGCAGATAACCATGCTCTGTGAAGTGCTTCTGCAAAGCTGATATTCTTTGTCTTGCGGTAAACTTTCCATGCTTTCAACATGATCTTGCTGAGATTGTACTTCATATTGCTGTCCTCCTTTGCTTTTCAAGGTCTCTCAGCCCTTCAAGCATCTTCCTGGCTATTGATATGCCCTATTGCGATTCTCACAGGTATATGGCTTGAAGTATTGGGGGCTTTCGGCTCTCCCAGCTGTTGTCTATTCCCTTGAACTGATTATAGTATAAACATTTTTGTTTATAATGTCAATAGTTTTGTTTAAATAGTTTTATTTCTTTTTTCCACTTTAATGTTGTCTTTTTAAATATTATCGTTTATAATTTATTTATATATCAAACATCAAATATTAGAGGTGAATTATTATGGCAGTTTCAGAACAAGTCAAAATATTATGTGTCAAACTCGGTATAAGCGTATCTGAACTTGCTCGCTTATATGGTTCAAGTCCTCAAGCATTTAACCAAAAATTAAAGCGAGAGGGATTTACTCCAGCAGAACTCAAAAAAGTAGCAGAAGCAGCAGGATGTATCTATCAAAGTTCGTTTATTCTTCCTAACGGGGATAAAGTAACCGATTAATAACATGAAATACTCTCATACTCAAATTATAAAAACTAATTTCCCATTATGGGGCATTCCGCATACTGATCCTATTTACATTCTGGTCCCGTCTTCTATAGTAAATTCCGGAAAATCAGTCGATTACTATAACAATTCTGTTAATTTTTCAGAGATAGATAAAGATATTAGGCGCGGATTATACCAAATAGTAGCACCTATTCCTGATACAAATACCAAACAAATTTTCGAATCGTATATATTAGGATTAAAGAGTCTTCTTGAAAATTGCAATTATCAAGTTTTTAACGTTTGGGACTATGGATTGTTATATATTATTGAAAATACATTAATCCTTTATATTTCTATAAATATTGAATTTACTAATTCACTTGTTGTTGAAGAAATATTCGATGCTGGACATTATGATTTCGGAATAAAAAAATACACTCGCACAATTCCCTTGTGTTCTTACTGGGGATTTAATGGTATTTTGGGCTATTCAAATCCATATCACATAAGTAAGTATGAACTAATTAACGCTGCGTTTCCTAATCTACAAATAAATGATTTATACAACAAATGGGAGGGAATTCCGTATTCTTATGCACTATTCGATCTTAAAGAAGAGCCTTATCATGGGATTGCAATTTGTCATACCAATGCGAAACAAACTTTAAAAAAAATATATGACATTGGTTCAGATCTCTTGTTTGCCTGCGTTACATGTTCTAACCCAAAACACTTCAATACCTGGGCAGGATTAAAATATTTATTTACTTTTAATTCCGATATGCATACTGTTTTAACTGGTCGTTTGAATGGTACTTTTGATATTTCATGGAGAAAGAAAAATTTAGGAAATGGAAAACTCGGTATCGAAGAAAAAGGAATGTCATTTTGCTGGCTCACTGCATATATGAAATCTTATAATGATGTAGAATTATTAAAATCCATTGAAAAGGGAATGTATGCAGATATTGATTTATATGAATATTCAATTCCAGAAAATAAATGGAAATCAGAGCAACTTATGTTTCAATTAATAACCCAAATGTTTCCTAAAAAACCTGTTTACTATCAATATCGTGCCGATTTCTTAAAACAAGGAAACAGTCAATTGAGTTATGACGTTTTTATACCAAGTCTTCATCTAGCTTTTGAATATCAGGGGAAGCAACATTTTGAACCTATTGATTTTTTCGGTGGAAAAGATGGCTTTGAAAAACAACAATGGCGCGACAAGCAGAAACTCAAACTCAGCATTGAAAATCATATAACTCTTGTATACATCAATTATTGGGATGACTTAAACGTTCAATTAATACAGCAACGAATCAAAGAAGCCCAGCGTAGAAATCAAATATAGTATATTTATCCAGGCAGCCAGTAGAGCGGCTGTGGTTCCCTGATCCTGAGCCTTGACAGGAGGGAATGCTTATGAGCGATTATGAGATTTTTATGATAATCCTGACGACAGCCAGCTTAATTGTATCTATCCTTACATACACACATAAGAAATAGCCGCCCTGCTCTCTGGTAAAGAATAGGCGGCTACGTCTTAAACATATATCTTGCCAGGACGGGGAATCTTGACTTCCCTTACTGGCTGTCTTGATAAATATATTATATGCCAGCTTCCGGGATTTGTCAATTTCCCGCTACAAATCACCCATATCTCTTACTATCCCTATTTTCTTCTTATACCGCTTCGAGGTATGCCAAATCTTTCACCGCTTCAAGTCGTTTCTTACAATCTCTGTATATTTCCTGATAATGTTTTCCCTGCATAATTCCCAGATCAACCTCATGCAAAATGATATTTTCCATTAAAGACAAGTTATTAAGCTGCATCACCGTAGCTTCGTCCCTTTTATTGATTCCTGCCATTTTATTTGCCAGTCTGGTATAAGTCATATAAAGCATTTCTGCATGGCTGCTTCCCTGTCCCTTTGCATACTCAACAAGTTTCTGAATCGTATCCGTTTCTGCTTTTCGAGTAAGCTTTCCTGCTTTTCGGGTTTCAATCCACATTTGAGTAGATTTCTCACGGATAAAGTTCTCCATCTGATTAAATGCCCGGATATACTGTAATTTCCATTCAAGAGCTTCTTTCCCGGTAAAACCCATTACCAACAACGAAAAGCCATCTCTCGTCATTAAAAACATAGGATATCGTTTTCCACGATTCTCGTAAGTTGATTCAAAGAAAAATTTCGCTCCACCATTTTGGACGCCTCTTTTTCCTATCAACTCTCCATACATTCTTCTTATTTCGGCTATCAGCTTGTCATGCCTCTTCCCAAACTTCTCGGCCACCTGCAAACTATCACACACTGCTTCATCGTTCTTTAAATACACAAGTTCGTTCATACTGCACGCCTTTCTTTAGCTATATCCAAAAATACCATCTTATTCCATCAATTTATTAATTTCTCGCCTGTTCCTCGCCTGTTCGAGCAAATATATCGATGTTAATCGACAGTTCAAGCACTCCCGGTTCTTGCCGCCTTTTTGTCGCTCTTCAGCGGCTTCATTCTCAACAACGCTCCTTAAAATAGTGAAAAACTTCTTGAACCGTAGGTTCGGCAGCAGGATTTTTATTAACTACCAGCATCACCGCTTCTACTGTTTTATCGGCTCATTTAGCCTTTTTATCTGCTCTCCCTTACAACTTTACCTCAAACACTCTACAATCGTTTCTCGCCCTGTTTTATCCTTGTGTTGCTGTATTTTCAGACCTATTCTGCCTCAGTCGTTCTCCCATCTGCTGCCGCTGTTCCTCTGTATACTGCCTTGGCGGAGAAATCCGAAGCCAGGATACCAGAACATGAGCACAAATGCTTCCGTCCTCGTTATCTGCAATGATCTGGCAATCTTCCGGGTGCTTCTCTGCCAGCTTGCGGATTACAGACTTATACCGACCCTGTGAGAATGATAAGGTTGCTCTGGTATCGTTGGTCATAAATTCAATTACATTTTCGTTACAGCCATCCATAAAAATCTCCTTTTCGTTTTGTTCGATAATATTTACAGTCTTATTTTTCGGGGTTCGCTCAGGCTTCGTTCTAACGCATTTTACTCTTTTAGGGTCTCCGAAATCTCCGAATATTTTCGCGCGCGTTATCGTGTTACAAAATTCCTTTGCGTGCGTAATCGCGTCCACGAATCCCCATACTCCCGACATTTTTTGTCTAAAAATCCATCAATTTGTAATCATCTTTAATATCATCAGGCAATCCCTTAAAAAGGAAATTCTGAGGCATTCTTCTTAATGCTCCAATAATTTCAAATCGCTGTTCACTCTCCAACATGGCTTTTATTTCCGGATACTCTTCAACATTCTTTGTATACCATGACTTCTGTTGTGGCGGAGAATACCGGGGATCATCACGGACAAACAGGAACAACCATTCTATACACAGGCTCATTGTAAATTGAACATGTATTCCGCATTCATAGTAATACTGAGCTATTGCAAGTGCGTCAAGAAGTGTGGTTGTTATTTTTTCTTCTTTCTGATAATGTCCTTCCGGGAAATATTCAACCCTGCATTCATTCTTCATAAAGCTCCATGGAGCAATGGACACAAACGGAGCATGATCTGCCTGAACCGCCATTACCATCTGAGCTCTTTGGTATAAAGCATCAAGCCTTTTAATCAACGGACTTCCCATAATTCACCACCGCCTTTAAATATGCAAATCCTTTGTCTGTTTCTTCGTCCCATTATGCCCCTGTGATTTCTTTCTGGCATTTTCCCTCTTACAAGCTCTCAGCCACTGGTGCAGCTCCGGCACACTCGTAGCTCTTATCGTTACACGCTTATTTCTTCTCGGCATTTAATAACTCCTTCCTATCCAGATTAGACTTGTCCGATTCATAAATCCATCATTTACCCCTCTTCTGTGATTTCTGCTCCTGTTCTACTCGTGACATCAATTCTTCCATAGCTTCCAGACGTTCAATCATATCTACATTCTTTGTCCACTGAGAGCACTGTGACAATGCTGCATTAGCCGCGTTCACTCTGATCTGTGCCGGTACTTCCGTATCAGTAGCCGTATTGACCAACACTGCTGCACATTCTCCAAGTTTTCCCTGCAGGTATGCAATCGCTCCTGTTACGGCCTCGTTTCTTGCCTCAGAATACTTACGCTGGAAGCTGTCTGAATGAATCACAGTATAAATTGTAGGTCTGGGAATCTTCGTCTTTTTGGATATCTCACTTATATTTGGACACGTTAAAAATGCCTGTACTAATATGTCCTCACGTGCTTCTGCTGATATACCTTTTGCCATAGTAATCACCCCTAACTAATCAATGATATTTTCCAATACATAAAAACAGACGGTTTTGACAGGTTCTATTCCAACCTTTAGAACGGATATCTATTACATGCCTTTAATGCCGCCCGGAACACTGCCAGTGTTTTCTTCCGGTATGCATAGAAATCTTTACGATCAAGTGCAACAAAGTTCTTTTTATTCATCTTGTCATAGCTCATTCCAATTACGATACAACAATAAAGTTCATCACAAACATTCGGATACACTTCTGCTGCGCACTGTAACAACAATATCTTGTCCCTCATTTCAAGCTTTCGACAGAACTCATTAAATTTCTTATCTTCTTCCTCTGAAAATCCATAATCTTCATAAGTTGCTTCCCTCGTAAGCATTTTTCTTCCTCCATGTGTTCTCCCTGCCACACTTTTTAGCATGACAGGGAATTGCTTTATGCCAGTTCAAACGGGTTTCTACCGCTTGTATCACGCCTTAACTTTGCTTCTTCAATAATTTCATCAAACACTGTTCTTCGATTGATTTGAGCGGTAAAACGATAATTTCCACTACTCTGCTGTCCACCAGATTCCTCGCGAACAATTTTTCTGAGCAGTGCTTCTGGCGTTTCAATGTTATTACCCTGTTTTTGGTCACCAAGCACAGCCAAAAATTCGCTTCTAGGTGGAATAACTGCACCTTTAGCCAGGTATGGAATTGTATTCACCCTTGGCAAACTCATATTGTAATAGCCCCATCTCCGGTTGCCTGTAGGACCCGTTACATCATAAGAAAAGCTGAATGCTCTTTCGATTCCAGACAGAGAACTATTAATATTTCCTATCGTGCTGTTTACTTTTCCAACAACATTATTCAATGTCCTTGTGATTCCACTGGTTGCATTTGAAATCCCGTTTGCCAGATTGTTTCCCATCCTCGTTCCGATAGACTTCATCTCACGTGCCAGCCCTTCCAGGCTTCTTTCTGTATTCCGAATCATCTCAGAAATTATCTGTGCAATACGTTCACCGACCCATTTCCATTTATTGGTCATGGTATTGTACTGACCGGAGAAATGACTATCTACTGTCTTCTGCATCTCTCCAAGCTTCAGATTTGCATGCTGCTTCATCTGATCAAGGTTCTTATCCACCTCCGCTGCTGAATTGCCCCAGTTTGTCACTGTCGCTGCGCTCACACCGTTGGAAGCGTCCTCTGCTGCTTTCTGGAGTCCTGCCAGATTCGTCTCTGCATCTGTCTTCATCTTGCCCGTAGAAGTCGTTACTGTCTGCTGCGCACCAACAATATTTTTGTCTACGCTGGTCTTTGTTGCCTGTACTGCATTTGGGAATACCTCTGAAAAAATCCTTGCAGCAGTCTCAGTATTTCCGCCCATATTCTTAACTGCTGCCATGACGTTGTTATATGCATCCTGTGCAGTACCACCAGAATCCACTGTTCTTTCCAGTGCGTTCAATAACTGTCCCTGTTCATCCGTTCCAAGATGCATCTGATTTGTCAAATTTCCAATAACAAGCTTCAGATCATCATAGGATTTCTGAGCACTCTGGCTTCCAAGATTGATCTGGCTTGCCATATTAGTTGTATTATTACCAAGTGTTTTAATGGATTCTGACAGGATATCAAACATATCATCTGTAATGAGCCCCTTCTGTCTCAATGTCTCGAATGCCTGTGTTGCCTGCTCAGATGTCACACCCATTTCACCCAGCTTATCAATAAGTTTCTGCGTTGCACTGGACTTTTCCTCAGCAGTCATTCCCTCTTTCTCAAGAGACTCTTTCAGATTCCAGATTTCTGTTGCAGAACCGGATATGATATCGCCACGCCGCTGTAATGTCTGGATGAAATTGTCCATGGTATTTCCAAATGTACCACCGACGCCATTGCCGCCCTGCATGGTCTCCACCATTTTTGCCAATTCAGAAGTAGCTGCGGCCGCCGCAACACCCACACCGGCAATTAGCCCTGCAGTGCCTACCAGTGGGGTAATAGCTGATGCAAGGGAAGTAAAGCTTCCTGCCGCACCTTTTACTGCATTGCCTAAAAGAGTAGTCAGATTACCGGACAATTCTCCGATTGCTTCGGACCCGATCAGTTTCTTTCCGATTGCCTTTAGTAGTAATTTTACGAGGTCACTGATTCCCGTTATATCTGCAATCTTCACTGCAATAAACGCTTTACCAAGAAAAGCAGCTATCTTACCGGCTGTTCCGCTCGCCTCCATGCCATCAAACAGGCCTCCAAGCGATTTGACAACAGCTTTTATCACCTGCTTCAGGTGTCCAAGCCAGTCAACTTGTGTCAGCATATCTCCGACACCTTTTCCAAAAGCCTCCCAGTCTGTCTTTTCTGCCATATCCACTAGGGATCCGCACAGATTATCCAGAAAAGTTTCCAGCTTGCGTCCATTGGCTTTCCAGTCAAATTCCGATACGAAAGTATTAATACCACCGGCAATGTTATTTACCAGCTCTGACCAGTCAAAACGCTCCGTAAAGCTGTACAATGATGTGAATGCACCATTCAGCCCTGTTGCCAGTGTATCTCCGATTTCCGAAAGAGAAAATCTTGATACAGCACCATTCAATCCATCCGCAACAGCCTGTCCAATTTCCTTATACGGAAGGTTATGGACCATCCCGTTAAAGATATTCCAGACAATCATGAACCTGTTTCCTATGAGCTGTCCAAGATTGTTCCAGTTGACTTCCCGAACAAAGCCGGCGATTCCGGTTGCAAATTTCTTACCAAGGTTTTTCCAGTCAATTCCTGTAATCAAAAGATTCAGCGTATTTACAATCGTGTTGATACCGGCACCAACCGTCCGCCCCATCAAATCCCAGTCAATGTGATCTACCAGGCTGTTGAATGTTCTGGTAAACGCATTACAGAATTTCGTTATCTTAGGACCAACCTTTTTCCAGCTGATAGCATCATAGACTTTTTGAAGTCCTTTATTGATTCCGCTGGCTATATAAGCTCCAAGACCTTCCCAGTCTTCAGCTTTAATAAGCTTCTTGATCTTGTCTGCAATCCCTTTAATACTGTTTGCAATCGGAACCGTTTCAAACATCTGTCCCGGTGTAGGTGCTTTGTATCCACCAGAATCATCTGTTCCCGTGCTCCCACTAGCTGAAACTTTATGCACCTCGTCCAACGAAGAAAGATAGTCTTTTGTCTGCTTCGATGCCTT
Organism: Blautia sp. HCP3S3_H10_2; assembly: GCF_052122375.1. Taxonomy (NCBI): domain Bacteria; kingdom Bacillati; phylum Bacillota; class Clostridia; order Lachnospirales; family Lachnospiraceae; genus Blautia; species Blautia sp. HCP3S3_H10_2. Next base: position 18,031 of record NZ_JBQKCL010000001.1, on the reverse strand, counting down.
TTTCGCATTCTTCGAGGTCTTATCAAGACTTGCAGCATAATCTTCCTGAACACCAACTGCCTTTACGAAGCTGTTCTGTCCGGTCAGTGCCGCAACGAACATCCCAACATAAGTGATTGCCCTGGAAATCATATCAATAAATCTTGACATGATCGGAGCTACCGCGGTGAGAACAGGTGCTAAGGCTGTAGCAAATGAGTTTTTCAGCCTCGTCATGCTGGACATCAAAGAAGATATTGCTGAATTGGTACTGTTGGAATACTGTGCCAGATTTTCAAATCCGGTCTTCACACCATCACTGACAGCACTTATCGCCCGGAATACCCCTGAAAACAGCAACGACATTCCCAGCATTCGGGAAAGACTCATTCTCGACCGATTTGTCTGTTTGTTCAGATTAAACATGTTCTCTACAGCTTTTTTCATCGCTGAGACCATGCTCTTAATCGAGGAACCGGCACTTCTCAATGCTGAACCCATGTTCTTTACAACCATACCTACACGGGCAGCAGCCTTTTGAAGATTCTGCATGACCTGTGCCAGCCGGTTGTTTTTCTGTCGGTATTCCTCAACCTTGTTCTTCAGATTATTGTATGATGAATACAACCTTCCGTTTATGCGTTCCAGCTTCTGCGATTCCGTATTGTACTTCTCGGCTGTCCCCTTGTACGCATCTGTAGATTTAGGATCCACATAGGCCCTTCCAGTTGCCTGCATCTCTTTCTGTTTCCGCTGTAACCGGTCAATATCTGCCCAGGTACCGTCCATCTGTTTGTCAAGTTCCTTAAGCGGTGCAGAATCTATCGAAAAGCCCATATCAAGCCATTCACGCTGTTTCGTTTCAACCTTTTCAAACTCATCTTCCAGAGCTTTTATATCGTCTTTGAGTTTTTTATATTCTTCTGTCTCGATTCTGACCTTGCTCAGTTCTTCGAGCTTTGATTTCAGCTCTGATACTTTACGTTCCTGCTTCTCGTAATTCTGATACAGGTCTGTTATCGCTGTTATCTGCCTCTGGAAAGAACTTTTTGCTGAATCGCCCATCTTCGATACCTGTGCGGATATTCTGGTCATTCCAGCCTTCACAGCGTTCATTCCTTTCGACACACCGCCGGTATCTATTCTGGTATCAATGATAATTGAACCATCTGCCATGTTCTATCTGCCTCCAAACTATTTGAGGTTCGGGCACTGAACCCTGTTTCCAATGCCGTTATATGTTCAGGACCATCCCGTTACCAGGACAGCCCTGTTATGTAACTACGCTTCGGCTACTTCTTTCTTTGCGTATTTGTCAGTATACTTTTTTATCCTTTTCTGCTGCGCCTTTTCTCTGGCATCCAGTTCTTTTTCGATGATTCCACCGATAACTGCAATAATCTGCTCTGCAAACATCTCACCGCTGTCAAGGATGGTAAACGGACTGGTAATCTTGAAGAAGCTCTCTGATACAGGAGCACCAAACAACAGGTCAATCTTCTCCCCGGCTTCCTTTTCCAGATCTGGAAGAATTTCCTCAAAATCTTTGTCCTTAATCCTTTCGTTAATTCCAGTAAAGAAAGCTGCTGCCTCTTTATACCTCTTTAAAATGCCGGCATCTGAAGGAATAAATCTGAACACGCCCAGATCATTTCCGTCTTGATCAGTAATCTGGTATGTCTTCGCACCAGTCTGAATTATTACCTTTTCCATTAATCCTCATCCTCGCTTTCCTGCTCTTCTGCTTTCAGCTGTTCTTCCAGCTCGTTAAGTTCTTTGATATTATCCATGCATTCAATTGCTTTATCCGCTGTAGCTTTCATGGAATTACGTACCTCATCGCTCTGCACGAAATCCGCATAAAGTTCTCCAATGTTCCCAATCGCATTAGCCAGAGAGCTAAACACGCCCTTCTGCAATCGCATTCTTTCCCTGTGCAAGCGTTTCTGATCTGAAATCTGTTTCTTTCTTCCCATGTCATTTTCCCCCATTCTGTCTGTCATAAATAGCCGCCAACTCACATACAATCACAAATAACAAAAGTGCAATAACTACCACAAAAACCACCTCCGAAACAATGAAATATTACCTGTTACATATATTTTACCATCAAACCTGACCACAGTTGTGGTACATGTTTGCCCCATCTTGCACCGTTCAGCCTGGCATGATATGATGCATTACAAGGGTGACCGCCCCCATTACTCTTGCATACTGGCAGCAGGATTACTTCTTTTGGATTTTGTTTCCAAATCCCTGACAACAGCGCAAAGAAGGTCCTCACACAACCGGGAATGATGATAATTCTTCCGTAACACTTCTAATTCTTTCATCATTCCCTGCCAGTATGTATCGTCTTCAGGTCTGCTCGGAGGATACAGCCTTTTGTATAGCCTCCAGCAATCCGCGAAGATGTCATATATCTGCTTTAATTCTTCTTTATCGTTCACTGGTTACTCCTCCGGCATGATATATATCTTTTCTCCTGCTGCATACTTTTGAAACATATCATTCAACACTTCTTTTGCTCGTTCTGGACTTGCATATTCCGCAATACCAAAATCACCCTCACAAATACGATTCTTGCTTACATAACTGATATACGTCATTTTAAAATTTAAAACTCGTGTTTTATCCTGTGTCATTATTTTCATGATTATTGTCCTTTCCGGCGAATTACCGCCTATAAAATTCGTAGCTACCAAAGCTACAAAAACAACAGCTACAATCTTCCCAAAGAGTTTAAACTTATATATATACTCTTTTATGCCTATATTCTTATATTTATATAATTCTTTTGATACAATGTAGTCTTTGTAGTTATTGTAGAAAGCCTTGTAAATACTGGGTCTAAGCAAGCTACAATCTAACTACAAAGTCAGCTACATTCTTCTTTAAGCTTTCAATCAAATGGTATTTCCATCTGTTCTTGCCGTGATATTGGAACAAACTCAGAAAAGTTTGTAGCCTTTTCATTCTCAGTTTGTAGCACCGTTTTTTGGAATCCGCGCTGTTTACCATATCCTTCAAAATTACGCGGACTCTTCAGTTTTTTCCATCCTGGTACTTTAGCAATAATATCATTAATCTCTGTGATCTGATATTTTCTAGGCGATACGTTTTCCCCTAACGCTTTTTCCCATATTTCCCTAGCACATACCTGTGTTTTACCTTCCAGGTATTCCTGAATAATCCCCCGCTTGCCATCATCCGCCATATTCGCCTCTTGAAGTTCCTTTGCCTCTTGCATATATGCTTCTGGAAGTATCAGCTGTGGCTTCTCATTTTTCCAAATATGTACAGCCTCGGCCCAAGCCAGCTTGATTGTATCCATGATTTCTGGCACAAAAAGACTTTTTGATGGTTTCTTAACGCCTGTCTGGACAATTAGGAAACGCCTATTTCCCGTTTCATCCTGTAGGAAATCATCTTTATTGGTAGTTCCGGCGAATACACACTGCCTATAAAAAGTATCGGCTCTACGCTCATAAGGAATCCTGTATTTGTCTTGTGTGGCTGTCAAGAATCGCTTTACACTCTCCACACCGCCCGCCGTCCTTGCTAATGATTTAAGCTCTGCCAGTTCAATAATCCATGATCCAGTAAGGGACTGAACCGCTTTATCTGAATCCAAACTATCCAACGAATCATTGAACCAGGAATCGTCCATTGCCATTTGCTTTAAAAATGTACTCTTGCCAATGCCCTGTGAGCCCTGTAAAATAATCGTATAATCAAATTTGCTTCCAGGTTTATACACCCGTGAAACAGCGCCCAACATCCATAAGCGCATCACCTGGTATGTATAATCAGAATCCTCTGCACCAAGATATTCCGGCAGCAGGCTTCTTATATGCTCTTTTCCATCCCATGTAAGGGAATCCAGTAATTCTCTTACTGGGTGGAATTTATTCCGCATAGAAACATTTTTCAATGCATCTGCAAAGTCCTGTCGGCTTTTAAGCCCATAATCAGCCTGTATCAGTGAAAATAGGGCTGAATCATCATGACTGCTCCATGCTCTACAATTATTCTCATTTTCCCATGGTACACTACCATATAGATAAGGTTGTTGTGCAAACTCATTAAGGCGGATTTTCCCGGCAAAACGGCTGTCTTTATCCATAACGATTTCAAAATTATGTACAAGCTGTTTTACGCTTTTTACATTTCCATCTTCATCATAGTTGCAGTCGAGGAACTTAAAGACTAATGCCGGACCTCCAGCTACTTCGTCCTTGCTTTTTTGTATTACAGATCGTTTTTTACCTGTATCCTGCTTCTGATCTTGTTGAACATCTGCACAAATCTTCTCTGTATCATCAATATTCCTTATTAAATTTTCAAATTCTTCAACAGTATGTCCTGCTTCGAAATAATCAGTAATATCTGCTTTAGGTACCTCTGGCATTGGAATAATTACCTTGATACTCTTAGCAGTACCTTTTAAGTCTCTTACAACAGTAGATGCCAATTTCTTTCCCGGATCATCATTATCTGCCAAAACTATCACATCTGCGTCTTTACAAAGCTCGGATACGTTTTTATTCCAGTCATTTGCACCGCCGCAAGAAAAAGCAACGTATCCTTTTTTAACTAAAGTATTAACGTCCTTTTCCCCCTCCGGAACAAATACTGGTTCTTTTCTCTCAATGGCCCTTTTTATACTAGGTATGCTTCCATATACTGCATTAAACGTTTTCTTATTCTTTCCGTTCAAACCATAAGCAAAACGCTCATTGCTCAAGATTCCAAAAAGCATTTTCTTACCTTCCAATCGAATCTTCGTGTAAGCATAATCGCCATTAATGGAAGCATAATTGTACACAGCCTCAATCTTTCTTTTTTCACGATTCTCTATGTACGCTCGCCATCTTTCCTTTGCCAATCCATCTCCGTAAAATAAATCTGACATTTTTAATCCTGCTGCAATAACAACTTTTTCAGTACTACATCCAGCATGGCACTTAATCAATGTTCGATCATTACCATCTGTAAGTGTTAAACTAGCCTCTTTATCTGCATGCGCTGGACAAATGCACTGTGCTTTTCCCAGTCCTCGCTTTTTAACTTGAAAGTGTGATAAAATCCTTTCAAAAGTCAATTCTTATCACCTTCCAACTCTTCCAAAAGTTCTCTTGCACTATCTAACACACGCAATGTATTTTCACCACGATTCTCAAGTGTGCGAATAAACTTTCGGATTTCCATTGTGTCTCCTGCTGCAGGAAGATAATATCCTCCAGGCGGAGTTGTGCTGGATAATATGACTTTGCCAGCCTTGCGTTCTGCTTCGATCTGCTTCTGAAGCATTCGAACGCTGGAAAAATGGCATTTCACAGTAAGGTACTCCGGTGTCAGTGCATTTTCTTTACCCGGCAGCAGATGTTCATATACGTTCATAGAATCATCCCCTCTCTTCATCAGCCTTTACAATTTTTATCTATATAATCATAAAGAACTGGCATATCAATCCGAACTGATTTTCCAAATCGCGCAATCGCATTTGCTTCACCAGCTATCTTCATAAGCGTATTTCTACTTACATTTACTAAGCCACAAGCCGCCGGAACTTTTTGATATCTTCCATTGCTATTTTCTTTTAATGCCCTCATTTTCTTTTCTCCTTTCGAAAATCATATTTTATTATTTTTAATTTTCTATTTTATCTTATTATATCATTATGTCTAGACGTTCACAATATTTTATGTTAGAGTAGTATAGAAATCTATTTTTATTATAATTTCAATTTTCTAATCAAAAAGGGGGGGGATGTATTATGTACAACTACAAAACACTACATAAGCTTATCAATAATGGATTGTGCTATGCTTATATGGATATAAATAATTCAACAATTTCTTTAGATATTGACACCAGAAAATATTATGACGATAATTCAGATTTTCATTATATTGAATTCAGTGAAAATGTGATTCAATTTCCATTAGGAGAAAATTTATTCAATTTTCTTTCATTACCGGATGAAACTTTATGTTTTCTGCAAAACTTGTCAGGTGAAAATTCAGGACAATGGGATGGGCTCCACGAAAATGACGAAGAACAAGAATACCTTGCATCTTTAGAATGTATTTATTTATATATCTTATATTACTCATTTTGTAGACGCACTCTTAGCTTGCCTTATAGAACAAGTTTAATTAACATAAAAAAAGAATTTGATTTTGCTTTGAATTTCTGCTGCAATACCTCATTTTTACCTGAATTATCAGCACTGTCAGCGCTCGAGAAATATTATATTTATAACGAACTTTATAACGATAACTACTTGACAAATATAAAAAAATTTGAACGGAATGGATTTGTTTTTTTAGAATCTAACACACCTGTTCATGAACTAAATATGCTAGAAAGAATGGATTGTTCCAATGAAAAATATCGTCACTATAATGGGCAAGAACCTATTATTGACAAACCTGCCCTCTCCCCAAAAGTCATTTCCGAATTAAAAAAATTAAACGTTTCAACAACTGTCAGATACCAATATGACAACTTGCATGGTTATTTAATGGAAGAATTGTATGCTCTTATTCAATTAAATGTTCAAGTAAAGAAATGTGGTCGATGCCATAAATATTTTATACCTAAAGGAAAATATGCAACTGAATATTGCGATAGAGTACTGCCTGGCGAAAAATTCTCATGTAAAAAGTTGGCTGCTAAACAAACAAGAAAAGCAAAAGTTGACTCAACCCCTATTCTTCAAGAATATCAACGTGCCTATAAAAGAATGTATGCTCGTGTAACTGCCAAAAAAATATCTCAAAAGGATTTTAAAGAATGGTCTGATAATGCCTCTCACGAAAGAGACCGCATAATTGCCACTTATGGATCAACTCCTTCCATAGATATTATCGCATCATTCAAAAATTATTTAGGAAATCGTTAAATTGTAAAAAGCACCCAATACCTCTCCTGATTCCCCTTAAGTAGATCCGGTCATTTACCCTGTCTACTTAAGAGGCATCATGTCATAGGTATTGAGTGCTTATTTTTTTTGTGGTTCTTGTACCCCATTTTTTACCCCAGTACTTACCCCACAAATCCATAATCATTTTATCGACAGGAGATAAGACAATATAAATGTTGATGAAACCATTTTTATAATTTTTCCTAGTAAAATCAAGGCTTTCCGGCATTATAAAAATTGCTTGATAACATTAGATAAAACATGATAACGCTTGTCTGATAATCTTATAAAATTTATTAAGAAAAAGAAAAAACAGCCACAGACTCAAACCAACTTATGGCCGTCTGTGGCTGTCATCCTTTGTATTATAAAATCAATGCCAGATTATCTTTCTCAAACCAATCAGTTTGCAGATTCTTCTGTATCAGCTGCTGCATCAGAAGTGCTGTCTGCTGCTTTCTCGTCAGAACTGCTGTCCTTTGCCTCGTCTGCATTATCTCCAGCTGTTTCTTCTTTTTCAGCATCTTTGTCTTCTTCTACAAGAACAGTAGCAGATTCTACTTTTCCATCTTTGTCCAGTTTCAGAATGATAACATCGCCCTCTTTGATATCAGATGCTTTGATAGTTGAAATCACGGCATCCTCACCAACTACCATACTATAAACATCATCTTCATCATCCTTAGCTGTTGTATCGTCTGATTTTTCATCGGTAGCTTCTGCGCCATCTGATTTCTCATCAGCATCTCCTGCATCGTCTGCTTTCTCGTCGGCAGCTTTTGCATCATCCGTTTTCTCATCGGTGGATTCCGCATCATCCGTTTTCTCATCGGTGGATTCTGCATCATCCGTTTTCTCATCGGTGGATTCTGCATCATCACTTGCAGCATCATCTGCTTCCTTACCAGCTTCCAGCACTTCCAATTTGTTATGTCCGGTTGCTGAGTACAATGGGGTATCCTCTGTTATATCATAGGACTGGGAATCGTTGTCTTTTAACTGTAAGGACATGCTCTCGGATTTCTCCTCGCTTTCCTTTTCCCCGTCCTTATTTTCCTCTGTCTTCTGTTCACTTGCTTCCTTCAGGACTTCACCTGTCTTTACTTCAATAGAAGTATCGGAAACCTTTGTTACCTGACCGATTATGTATTCTGAAACCTCTGTCTCGTCTTCATCATCAGCGGCAGCGGTCTCGGTTGTCTCAGTTGCATCTGTTGTATTGTCAGCTGCAAACACACTCATAGGTGATAACACCATTGCCATGCTTAATACGATTGCTGCATATTTACGTTTCATTGAAACACACATCCTTTCAAATATTTAAACCTTTTATCTTCAAGTCTTTGGAAAATTTCTTTCCTCCGAAAACAGTTATTAATATAGCCATGTTTTGTGATAGGAATGTGTTTCAATTGTGATTCATTTGTGATAAAATTCTTAAGTAATTCTAAAGTGTCTTGACACCTTAATCGTGTCTCTGCTCCTTATTCCCATAGGCTTCGCAAAATCTTGCCGCAAACGCCGGAGGCTCATTATTTGCGTAGAGATGGGAGATATCACCAAATGAGCTCATACGGAAAGACGCAATCCCCTGTCGGCGTTCCTCTGTTGCCAAAGTCGTCACTGAAGAAGGCGCTGCTACGCATCCATGCCATAATACCATCGGGGAAATGTTAAGCAGGTGACTGAGAAGTACACACTCCAGTCCAAAATGGCAGAAGAAAATAATCGTATCGTTATTCTCCTCGTTCACTTTATAATAATGCCCCTCCCGCTCATATCCGTGCTTTGCCAGAAGTTTATCAAACTCCCCGATTACCCGGTCATACTCTTCTTTCACATGCCCTTCCTGCATCGCCTCATTCTCAAACCAGTGATCATACTGGAAAAATCTCTCGTCAGCCATCCAGTCCTGTGGCAGCCAGTCCCATGCAATGATCTTCTTATCCGTCACATCCGGACGCCAGATCTGGCAGGGGAATTCCTTCAGCCATTCACACTCAGTGGCTGTTCTTCCCATCTTTTTCAAGGTAGGTGCCGCAGTATCCTTCGCCCTTCCAAGAGGAGATACATAAAATGCTTTTACCTCCAATTTAGAAAGTCTCTGAGAAAGATATTTCACCTCTTTCCAACCTTTTTCCGTAAGAGAATCTATATCATAATCTGGGTCTCCATGACGCACAATCAATAATTTCATAATCTTATTCCTCGCTAGTTGAATTATATTTTCACAGACTTTTTAAACAGTTAAAATTTTATCACATCTTCACAGATAATTCACCATATTTCTTCTTTGCATTTCTTTACATTTTCGGTATGTGAAGTATATAATGATGTTAATTTACCATGCAATCACGAACAAATATATCTGCTATTTCAAACAGTACAAAGCGAGGTATCCTATGAAAAAACTGGCCGTTATTTTTCCCGGTGTAGGCTACACCTGCACCAAACCACTCTTATACTACACTGCTGCCATGGCCGCCGAGCATGGATATGAAGTCATCCGTCTCGAATATGGTCAGGATATCCACACCTTCCATGGCCGCACCCCAGCAGAACTGGAACCCATTATTAAGCTTGCAATAAAAAGAACGCTTCCCAAATTGGAAAACGTTCCTTTCTCTGAATACAACGATATTGTTTTTATCTCCAAGAGCATCGGCACCACCATCGCCTGCCAGCTGGAAACAGCCCTGCAATTGAAGGGAAAAGTCCGCCAGTTTCTCATAACCCCAATCCCCTCCACACTCCGTTATCTCTCTGATATCAACGGACTTTTCTTCGCCGGAACCGCTGATCCGTATATGCCGGAATCCAAAATCCGCGCTGCTGCCAGAAATTTTCCGGACAAAACCGGCGGAATCTTCGAGGGCTGCAACCATTCCCTGGAGCAAAAGGGAGATACCCTAGGCGCTCTGAAAAACGTCAGGCTGATCGTAGAATGCCTGGACAAAATGCTAGAACATGTTTGAAAAAGGCTCTGATCTGAACACAGAAGCTCTTTATAAAGTCCCACTAATCGCCGCAGCTGCCTCTTTCAGCATTCCCATCCCCTGTAATAAATTTATAGTATCTCTTATCCCCGCCTCATAAGACAGATCCGCATATCTCTCATCTCTGGTCTGCAGGCATGCAATATAATCATCAATTACCCGTCTCACCGTATATGGCAGCTGCAGCTGGTCATATCTTCCTTCCAGATATTTCAGGTCCTCGTTGTCCTGTTTGATATAAGGATCGTTTTCATCAACCTGCCCCTGTTTTGTAACCATTCTCTCAATGTTCTGCTGCATCATTCTCGTAGTCATTTCCATAATTCGATTTCCTCCTGGTATGTATTTTATTTTCTATTAAAATTTCTCTGTTAAGAAAGAATCCTACTTTGCAAGCTTCTCCACCTGCGATAGTTCCCTTCGTATGACATTTCCTTCTGTTCACAGATTCCGTCATTATTCTACGTTTTATACCAGGATTTTGCAAGAAAAATCGTCCGACAATTCACGATATGATTCGACAATTTTCGCGCATATATCATATTTTTCTTTTCTATATGCCGTTAACCGAATCATGCGTACGAATTTCTCAACACCAAACTATGCCTCATCAGACAACGCTTTTAAACACATCTCAACATCTTCATTTTCCATACATTCTACCGTCCATGTACGGCTCTCATTTTCGGGTAAAAATGAAAGAGCTTCCCTCCATGGAAGATTCCCTTTTCCAAGCCCTACATGGGAATCCCGGTCACCATGATTATCGTGAATATGCACATGTGAAACGTATGGTGCCAGATTTTTCGCCCATGTCCGTACATCTACACTGGAATAACAATGGGCATGACCGATATCAAGGCACAGCTTGAAATTAGGCTTGCCTACACGCCGATAAACATCCATCAGAAGTTCCCAGTCATCATCAAAAACATTCTCCAGAACAATTTCTATTTCTGTCCGGTCTTCCATAAATTCCTGCCAGAATGCCGCCGTATGCTCCGCCCATCCCTGTTTGTAATAAACATAAGGATTCATACCGGAATGAAAGACGATTTTCTTCGCTCCTAGTGTCAGCCCAGCCTCATAGCATTGGGAAAAACGGGTCATAGTAGCCTTTCTCACCAGACTATCATAGGCACAGGGATTCACATCCAGAAATGGCCCATGGAGAATCAACTGATTGGTTCCCATGTATTCCATTTTTTCACGATACTTTTCTATAGACTGAGAAAGATCATCCAGATTATCCGAAATAGAAAAATCAATACTTTCCACTCCGACATCGTACTTTTCTGCAAATTTTTTCATATCCTCATCCGGAATCAAATGGCTGACATATTGCATTCTCTATTTCTCCATTACATCTTTTCCGTAAAATTTAATCTTCTTCTTTTTTGCGATTTCCTGCAGTCTTTTTTCCAGCAGCCCTTCTGTGAAATCCTGCCTCTTTATATTTTCATTCATATAAAGCTCACCTTTCACATTCTCCAGACCGTCCAGATTGCGGATATTGGCTTCTCCAAAAGGAATATCCGCCACGACCACTACATCGGCATCTTCCATAAGCTTCAGGTTTCTTTCCTGGTCTTCTGCACTTACCGGTTGAAATGGACCAATCTCAATTCTCGGAATTTCCAGATAGCGACAGATCTCATCATCATCGCTTTCCTGGTTTAAGACACCGGCACTTACATGGTGCCCCATATTCACCAGCTGTTCCAGAAGACGTACACCGCCTTTTTCCCCGCAGATTACATGAATGCGAAGAGGTTTTTGCACCTTTTCTTCATCCATAACGCGAATCGGGATAATCTCAGGTTTCTCAAGCAGTGGATTATTCTTTACCAGTAGTTTCATATTGTAAAGGGATTCCATTTCTTCCCGGTTTATGATCTGCTTTGGCGTTCCATCTGCTTTCACTTTCCCATCTTTCAAAATTATGATTCTGCTGCAAAATCTGGACGCCAGGTTGATATCATGAAGCACTGCCATTACCGTAATGTTCTCTTTCTCATTCAGATCACGAATCAGTTCCATCACTTCGATCTGATGATGCAGATCCAATGCAGAGGTTGGCTCGTCCAGCAGGATGATCTGTGGCTGCTGCGTGATCGCCCTTGCAAGAATAACTCTCTGGCGCTCACCGCCGCTAAGCTCATTGTACGGTCTGTCTCTGAAAACATCTGTCTTGGTCAGCTTCATTGCACGTTCTGCAATTTCATGGTCTTCCTTACTTTCCCGGTGGCGAAAATCAATATAAGGATTCCGCCCCATCATCACAATATCTTCTACGGTAAAGTCATAGTCCACATAATAGGACTGTGGAACAACTGCAACCAGTCTTGCCCGCTCCTTTGCTTTCAGCTTTCTGCTGTCTTTTCCGCAGATTTCAATCTCTCCGCCGGCAAGAGGAAGAAGTCCTGACACACATTTTATCAATGTAGATTTTCCAGTACCATTGGAACCGATAAGTGCCACATATTCCCCTTTTGACACCTGGAAGCTTACATCCTGCAGCACCATTTTTTCTCCATATCCAACTGCTGCATGAGAAAAAGAAAGCATAATCTTATTTTTTTCACTCATGCTGTTCCACCACCTTTTTTGGATTTTCGAAGCAGGTAAAGGAAAAATGGACCACCGCAAATGGAAGTGATAATTCCCACTGGTATCTCTGAAGTGGTCAGACTCCTTGCAAGTGTATCACAGATTACCATAAACGCCCCGCCAAATACCAGTGAAACCGGAATCAGTCTGCGGTGCTTCGGACCGGTAAACAGACGCACTACATGTGGAACAACCAGACCTACGAAGCCGATAATACCAGTTACAGAAATTACGGACGCGGTCAGCAAACTGGACGCAAACAAAATCTTTCTTTTTACAAATTCAATATTTACGCCAAGCTGTGTAGCAGTTTCCTCCCCAGTTAACATAATATCAAGTTCCCTACTGGAAAAAAGCATAATGATCAGTCCGATAATTACCCAAGGCAAAACAGCTTTTATCTGATTCCAGCCTTTTCCATTCAAGGTTCCCATTGTCCAGAACATGATCTGGTCCATACTCTGCTTATTCATCATCATAATGAATGACATCAACGCAGAAAGTGTGGAATTAATCGCCACTCCCGACAACAGTAAAGTGGCAACCGGTACTCTTCTTCCAACTCGGGAAATACTATATACCAGGATCAGTGCTGCAAAAGATCCTGCAAACGCCAGAAGCATGGTACTGTTAAACACGCCAATACGAAAGGAAAAATGAAATACGATACCTATAGCAGCTCCCAGAGCCGCTCCTGATGAGACACCCAGCACAAATGGATCAGCCATAGGATTTTTGAATATTCCCTGATAGCCCGCTCCACTCACAGCCAGTGCTGCACCAGTAATAAATCCCAGAATAATTCGTGGAAAACGGATATTCCAGATGATTGTAATATTTCCCTGGGAAATTTCATCCAGACTGACCTTTAAATGAAACAGTTTATTAAGTAAAATACGGTTTGCATCGTTCACTGATACTGATGCAGCACCGGTGATCGTGCACACCCAGACTATACCAATACAAAGAATAACTGCCAGTACAAGGTATCTGGTTTTTAGTTTTTTATTTTTCATACTTTTTCCTATTTTTTCAACACAGACATTTAAAATTATACGTTTATGTAAAACGCCCTTTCAGACTATTCCTAAAACGCCATTTTTCAAAATAATTTCAATTACCTATAAAAGTAGGGGCAAAAAACTTGCCCCTTACTCTGAAATACCTATTATACCTTTTTCGCCCCTTATAGCGTGCCCCAAAAGCTTTCTGTAAGATATCAGCACGCTTTGTGGAAAACAGCAATGATTATTCTGCTTCCTCTGTCTCTGCGTTCTCAGCAATTTCCGGATATACCATCTCTGCCAGAGCTTTCAAGCCTTCAACATAACGCGGACCTGATCTCTGGATCATATCACCCTCTACACTGGAACCGTCGATGTAAATAAATCCACCATCCTCATTCAGGCAGGCAAGATCAGAAAGGCCAGCCGTCGCTTTCACATCCTCAAGTGTAGGATACAGGGAAATATATACATCGGGATTTGCCTCCACAACAGCTTCTGCACTGAGCTGCGGCCATGCACTATCTGCGTCAGCTGCAACATTTGTTACCTTGATCAGCTTCAGGGAATTATCCAGAAGGGAATCCGGACCTGCACTGTAAAGACTTCCAAGATCGATAAATGCACTCTTCTCAGTCTCGACATTCTCAAGCTCCTTATTCAGATCTGTCAGCTGGTCTTCCATATTTTTCACAACTTCTTCTGCATCAGCTTCATGACCAATCAGCTTACCAAGTGCCTCAATATCATTCTCAGTTGATTCCAGATCATTGGCATTTGTTACAAAAATTGCAGTTCCATTCTCTTCCAGCTGCTGGCGGATGCTGTCATCAATATAACTGGATGCTACCACCAGATCAGGAGATTTGGATAAGATCAGCTCCATATTTGGCTCTGTATATGTTCCGATAGAATCTACATCAGCAGCTTCTTCCGGATAATTACAGTAGTCAGTTCTTCCAGTTACAGAATCACCTGCGCCAAGAGCAAACAGAATTTCTGTATTAACCGGTGCCAGAGATACAATACTCTCCGGTGCTTTCTCCAGTGTAACTTCATTTCCGAAATCATCAGTTACAGTGATAGGGAAAGTATCTGCCTCTGCAAAGACAGTTGCTCCAGATACCCAGATTGTACCTAATAAGGCGGCAGTTGCTGCAAATAATGTAGCTTTTTTCATTTTGGGAAATTCCTCCTGTGATTTGAATTTTCTTGTATCTGTTCAAAACAGTTACATTTTCTTTTACGTTCTCCATTAAAGATTATAACATTATATGAGGGAATAAATCTATAACAAAGTAGAACTTATCAAAAACTTATCAAAATCCGAGCGTATCATTCACAAGGATTACATGGATTCTTCCCTCGTGCCGGGAATATCTGGTGATCAGGAACTGACAGCAGATTGTATCAGGCGACTTACAATCAGAGCATTTTCCTGTTTCCTTGCACGGCGTCTTAACATCAAATCTCTGGGCATTTGCTGGTACTGCCACATTTCTGGCACGCTTCATTGCACTATCAAAATCGGAACAGACCTTATTCATTCCTACAATAAAAACTACTTTTCTCGGGCCCTGGGCAATGCAGGAAACACGATTAGAATTTCCATCAATATTGACCATAATTCCATCGCTTGTAATAGCATTTGCGCTAGACAAAAATACATCTGCATCATAAGCTGCCATAAGGCTGTCTCTAGGAGTCATTTTATCACGATCAATATAATTATAATTTCCTTCCGTTAGTGTCTTTATCAGCCCGATTTCATGAGCACTTGCACAGCCACCCATGGCAATAGTGCTTCCCTCTGGAATCAATTCCAATGCCAGCTTTACCGCCTCTTCCTTATCTGACGCGTAATAACCGGACATATTACGGGATTCCAGCCCCTTGATCACTGTTTTAGCGAGTACTTCATTTCTTTTCTTCATGTTTGCGTCCATATCTTATTCCTCCAATGTTCATTATATTTCTATAGTTTTAAAACAATTATCACCTTTTCACGTTTCGAAATACTGCATTTTTAATATAATTATATCCTTTTATAATATAAAATCAAATTTTATTTTCTAAATCTTAATTCCTATGTAGCATGAAATGCAACACTCAATTAAATGAACAACAAAAAAACCCTTGATTTTTCAAGGGTTTCAAATCATGCCGCAGACCGGAATCGAACCGGTACGGGTATCACTACCCACGGGATTTTAAGTCCCGGGCGTCTGCCAGTTCCGCCACTGCGGCATATGGGACCTATAGGGCTCGAACCTATGACCCTCTGCTTGTAAGGCAGATGCTCTCCCAGCTGAGCTAAGATCCCATAAACAAAAATATTAAATTAGCTGTTAAACAGCAACGACCCGGAAGAGACTCGAACTCTCGACCTCCGCCGTGACAGGGCGGCGCTCCAACCAACTGAGCCACCGGGCCAGAAAAATATTAAATTAAATGGACCTTCGGGGACTCGAACCCAGGACCGACCGGTTATGAGCCGGTTGCTCTAACCAACTGAGCTAAAGGTCCAAAAAGCCGATGATCGGACTCGAACCGATAACCTGCTGATTACAAATCAGCTGCTCTGCCAATTGAGCCACATCGGCACAATACTTACAAAATGTATCATACACCAAATGTCAGAGTAAAGCCACACCAAATGCCATTTTATTTAATTTTCTCAATGACTCCAAGGGGATTTGAACCCCTGTTACCGCCGTGAAAGGGCGGTGTCTTAACCGCTTGACCATGGAGCCAAATATTTTCATAAAAAACTCCCCCTGTTGGACTCGAACCAACGACACTTCGGTTAACAGCCGAATGCTCTACCGACTGAGCTAAGGAGGAATATAAAGGTTTGCACCTTCAAAACTACATACATGTTACATCCTTTGGAATACTTTGTCAAGAATCTTTTTTCAACCTTGCGATTGTTGGTCAAGCCCTCACCCTATTAGTAACAGTCAGCTCCATGCATTACTGCACTTCCACCTCTGCCCTATCTACCTCGTCGTCTTCAAGGGGGTTTACTTCTTTCGAATGGGACATCTCATCTTGAGGGGGGCTTCACGCTTAGATGCCTTCAGCGTTTATCCCTTCCGGACTTGGCTACCCGGCCGTAGACTTGGCAGTCTAACCGGTACACCAGCGGTCCGTCCATCCCGGTCCTCTCGTACTAAGGACAGCTCCTCTCAGATATCCTACGCCCACGCCGGATAGGGACCGAACTGTCTCACGACGTTCTGAACCCAGCTCGCGTACCGCTTTAATGGGCGAACAGCCCAACCCTTGGGACCTACTACAGCCCCAGGATGCGATGAGCCGACATCGAGGTGCCAAACCACTCCGTCGATGTGAACTCTTGGGAGTGATAAGCCTGTTATCCCCAGGGTAGCTTTTATCCGTTGAGCGATGGCATTCCCACTTAATACCACCGGATCACTAAGCCCTACTTTCGTACCTGCTCCACCCGTCGGTGTCGCAGTCAAGCTCCCTTCTGCCTTTGCACTCTTCGAATGGTTTCCGTCCATTCTGAGGGAACCTTTGGGCGCCTCCGATACCCTTTCGGAGGCGACCGCCCCAGTCAAACTCCCCGTCTGGCATTGTCCCACCGCCGGGTCACGGCGGCTGGTTAGAAGCCCAGTACTGCAAGGGTGGTATCCCAACAGCGGCTCCGCGGCAACTGGCGTTACCGTTTCTTAGCCTCCCACCTATCCTGTACATGCAATACCGGACCCCAGTACCAAACTGGAGTAAAGCTCCATGGGGTCTTTCCGTCCTGGCGCAGGTAACCAGCATCTTCACTGGTACTTCAATTTCACCGGATGCATTGTCGAGACAGCGCTCAAATCATTACGCCTTTCGTGCGGGTCGGAACTTACCCGACAAGGAATTTCGCTACCTTAGGACCGTTATAGTTACGGCCGCCGTTTACTGGGGCTTAAATTCAAAGCTTCGCGTTACCGCTAACCTCTCCTCTTAACCTTCCAGCACCGGGCAGGCGTCAGCCCATATACCTCACCTTTCGGTTTCGCATAGACCTGTGTTTTTGCTAAACAGTTGCTTGAGCCTATTCTCTGCGGCCTGCTCTCGCAGGCACCCCTTCTCCCGAAGTTACGGGGTCATTTTGCCGAGTTCCTTGACAATGCTTCTTCCGCCGGCCTTAGGATTCTCTCCTCATCCACCTGTGTCGGTTTACGGTACGGGTACGGTATAAACAATAGCGGCTTTTCTTGACGCATGGCTCACGGACTTCGCTACTTTTATTTCGCTCCGCATCACAGCTTCCCATTGCCACCCGGATTTTCCTAAGTGACTGGTACCCTGCTTGCACCGGGCTTTCCATTCCCGGCTTCCGCTTTCCTTACGTGTCCCCACAGTTCTGTCATACCGCAGTACAGGAATCTCCACCTGTTGTCCATCGGCTACGACTCTCGTCCTCGCCTTAGGCCCCGACTTACCCAGGGCAGATCAGCTTTACCCTGGAAACCTTGGATATTCGGCCTAAAGGATTC